>NZ_CM001373.1:1378776-1704208 GCF_000236165.1 Fluoribacter dumoffii NY 23
TCAGGCTCAGATTTTAACCCAGGCTCAGATTTTAACTCAGGCTCAGATTTTAACTCAGGCTCAGGTTTCATCTCTGCCTTGGGGGACAATTTTGGTTTATTTTTTAATTTGGGCCCAGATTTCAACCCAGATTTCGCTTTCACCGTGGGTTCAGATTTCACTTCGGGCCCAGGCTTTACCTCTGATTCAGGTTTTATCTCAGGCTCAGATTTTAACTCAGGCTGAGGTTTTATTTTTGCTTCATGTAACTCAGATGCTAAAGTCTTCTCCTGAGCATGAGCAGGTATTGAGTCAGGCATTGGTTTTAATTTAGCTTCTATTTCCTGGGGTTCTTGTTTAGTAACTCCTTCATTCACCGAGGAATTTGGAGATTCTGCTGCCATGGAAGTCTTTGTTTGTCCGGAGGGTTCTCGTTTTGATTGCTCATGCCGTTTAAAATAATAATAAGCAGCAAAACCACCACCTCCTCCAGCAGCAAGGAGTAACAATAATAAAAACCAGAAATCAGAAGATGAATTATAGGGAGAATTCATGGTGCTTGCTTGCCCAGCAATTGCCATCCGCTCCTTCATCAGGATCTGAATCTGGTTACGGAGCACTTTGAGCTCTTTATCACGTACATCCAATTGTTTTTGTAATTTTTTATTTTGCACTTGTAATAAGCTAAGCTGTTCGGTTAACAGAGCATTAGACTCCCGTAAAGTATCTACTGCAGCCGTCGTGATTGAAATTTCAGCTTTAAGCGTTCTGTTTTGTTCAGGACTTATTTGTTTTTCGCTTTCCAGTGAAGGTATTGAAGAAAGAATATTGCCTGGCATCGAAGCTGCAGTCTCAGCAAATTTGGGGACAGGGGGTATTTGAGAATATTCTACGGAACCTGCATTGGATGATTGTCCAAGCGTATAAGGCGGAGCTAACACATGATTAATTGCTGTTTTTTCATTCCATGCTTTATCATGGGCCATGACTTCAACAGTAGCTAGTTCTGCCGAGACTTCAAGAAACTCTCTATCAGAAGGAATTTTGAGGCGAACCCCCGGCTTCAATCCATTCAAGTTCCCATCACTAAAGGCATCTGGATTTTCTCCTACAATTGCCAATACAATTTGGGGCAAAATTGCTTCCGAAGTTTTATATCTTTGCGCTATTTGCCATACATTTTCATTGGAAACAGTAGGTCCATAAATTTCACTTTTCTTCTTCTTGCCCTGTTTGCCTTTATGATCTTCAGCAGAAAATGCTGTCTTTTGATGGTAATTTGTGAATTTTCTTTGGTAGGTTAAACCGCTTTGAGCCGTGGCATTTGTTAGTTTATAACCCGGGGGATCCAATAATACTGTGTATACCTTATAAATTTGTCCTTTGGACCAGGTTAAGTCCACAACAAGCTGCATGTAAGGCTCTGTCATTCGTTCTTTGGAATGAATTACTACAATATATCTTCCTTGATCATTCTTTTTCACTTCAAAAAAAAGAGCCCCTACCACTTCGGATCGCTCAACACCTAAGCTTCGATATCCTTGGGGATCAGCCAACCCTACCCTGATGTTGGGTAAAGAAATATTTTTTACATCGATGAGCTCAATTTCTGCAAGAAAAGGCTGATCCAGGGCAGACTCTACTTTCATTTCTCCCAAGCCCAGTGCGTGAACACACGCAGGTAAGGTAAGTAAAAACAAAGATGAAAATAAAGCGGTTTTTTTCAATCAGAGCTCCATGCCCTTTGGGGGTTGAAGAGAGAAATTATTTATAAAAAAATTAACATTATTTACCAATCTATTCAAGCAATTAGCGCCTAATATAAACCTTTAATCCACTAGTTTGGGCTTCTAATTTCCATTTTTAAAGCATCAGGTATCTTTTTCATGGAGTAAGAGAAAAAGTCAAGACCCCTTTTAGAATGTCGGGAAGAAAATGAACTTCCCATCTTATGAAGAATGATTAATAATAGAATTAAAAAATAAATGATAATTGGAATAACGGTTATGGAATTCACAAAAATAAATCCGCTTGCTTTAGGCATCTCTATTAGTGTTCCAGCAGCAATTGCCTCATTTTTTATGGGCTTAGCAGCCTTTGTTTTTTTTGCTGATAAACCCCTGGTTGGTATGGTTGGAAATATGTATTTATCCTACAACCCTTCTTTAGGCAATGCTGTACTGGGTGCAGCAATAGTACTTATGAATACTTTTATAAGTAGCTATATTGCTGCATGGATATACAATTTTATTCTTGATTACATTAGATAAGTGTCGCTTCCTTTTGATCCTGGCTATGATGATAATTCGATGCAGCATAACACTCTTCAAGCGAGATAAAATCGAACCAACAGGTTTGGAGCAGCATCAATGTCTTATATCCCATTTCAATGTTAGTTGCGATTAATTGCTCTATAAATAATTCAAAATGTTCTAGCTGATGCAATGAGTATTTTGACTTTGGTTTTTCCTTGGACATCTTTGCAAACATAGCTTGAAACCGTTCTTCTACCATTCTGGGAACCGTCGAATTACCATCAAAAATACGATGATCCGCGCTAATTGACACAGGCAACATATCTTTTGGTTCAAATGTTTGGGTATCTCTTTGCCAAACAGGTTTTCGATCAACTTCCATTATAGTAAATCGCATGGATTCCGTTTTACGAAGCGGCGCCATAGATTGGGTATAACCAAAAACACCAATATTGCTCAATGAGATATAAGGAGTTCCAGCGAGAGGATAGGGATAGGTATTATAGGCATATTCATAAACCATGTCCTTCATCAGCTGTTGAATACGCGGATGTGTTTTTTCAAGCTGTTCACGTTTTTTAAAACAATAAACCATGAGGCTCACAATGTTGCGGATTTTTGCAGAAAGTTCATAGAAATTAAGATTATGACAATTTTCAAATACAATCGTTCCTAAATGATCACCGCATCCAGGCAGCAGTACTACCAGTCCAACATATGCTTCTTTGGTTTGAAAAATTTTCCTGAAGCTCAAATAATTTCTAAAAGAATCGGACAATGTCATCCATGAACTCACTGCTTGGAGCATCAAAGTGGTTAATGTCTCTGAGGCAAATTTTTTATTAAAAAAATCAAGACAAGAAACATCGATACTAAACTGGCCAGTCATGGTCGGATCACTGGGATTATCCCACTGGGTCATGAGTACCTTGCGGATAGGCGTCATTTCTACTTCACAATTAGATTCAGTATAATTTTGCACTCTGGGTAACAGCTCATCTGCAAAGGCGATGAAATTTTTCCAATTCTCAGTTGGCTGGAGGTTGACCTTTTTTAATTGTTGCGTATGTTTTTTATTGAGTGATTCTTTGAAATGGATAACGCCTTCGACACCCAATAAAGCACAAACTGAGGACATGTACTTATACTGCATGAAAATATTAGTTATTAGTTGCTCTTCAAGATAAGCAATTTTCGGCTTTATTTGCTCCACATCCGGTAGGCCAATGTCACGGTATAAATCTGCTTCACATACGTGCCGATGCTCATCTTCCAGAATAGTTGTGAATACTCTCGGTGCTACGCCATAACGATGTAAACTTTCAAAAATCTCCTCTATCCAGCCCTCTCCAATCAGGTTAAGCAACATTATTGCTACCTTGGGGCACGTTTCATTACGAATGAAGTTACAAATAATTTCAATGTGAGGACTATATGGAGGCGGGGATGCAAAAGGCGCGCAGAGCATGTAAACAATTTTAGTAAATACCAAACCATGAAATATTTCGTCAAGCAATTGCTGACGCATACGTTCTCTGTATTCAGCAGTAGACATTCTGGATTCAAATTTTAGCGGGATTTGAACTGCTAATACTTCCAGTTGTGCTAAAAGTGAAAAAGTGTAAATATAAAAAAGCTTGTCTGATTTAAGTTCAAAAGGTAAACCATCGCAAAACAACTCATCTATCCTATTTTTTATAAGTTGTTTCTCATCGGCAGTAATCTTGTTCCACCCTTCCAAAATCCATTTTTCAGCACCCCAAGATGGCCTAAGTAATTCAGTAAGTTCATCCACGATATTTACCTATAAATCAATGATTTTCCAGTATAGACATAGCAGCCTCCTGAGTCAATCATACACTGAGTGAACCCATTTACCAATTTAAAATCCTCTATTTTTGCAGTAGAAAAACACTATCCAAGCCAACTGCATTTTTCTATTTAACAGAGATAACGAACTACTTCACATAGACATTATTATGATTAATAATGGAATTTAATGAGGATGAGTATATAGGTAATTAATCATGGCGTTTGGAAAAATTGACCCTGTTTCTTTAGGGGCATCTCTTGGGATTTTATCCGGTATATCTACATTTTTTATGGGTTTGATGGTATTACTTTTTAATACTGGAAAACCTTTTAAAGGCATGATGGGAACAATATACTTTACCTATGACCTTTCCTTTCTCCAATGCCTGTTAGGTGGAATATCTGTAGCAATTGGTATGTTTGTTGGTGGTTATATTGTGGGTTTGGCATACAATTACCTGAGGGAACAGATTTAACACTATTTAATATTACTAGGCTGGAGCATTGCAGACTAATCAACCCCGATCATCATCCTTGCACTATTATCCTATTGCATTACCACCCCCTCTAATTCATAATTTATTACCTTGCTTTTCTTCTGGGTAACTATGTCAGCATCTCTAATTGATGGAAAAGTCGTCTCTTCCCTTCGTCGGGAACATCTGAAAGAACAAGTACACGAGTATTTAAAAAAAGCTCATCGAGCTCCTGGGCTTGCTGTAATCCTCATTGGTAACGATCCCGCTTCTGCTGTCTATGTAGCGAACAAGCGTAAAGCATGCGCGGAAATGGGTATTGCATCGCATTCGTTCGATTTACCTGAAGAAACAACACAAGAAGAATTACTTAAACTTATCGATGATTTAAACAACTTTGATCAAATTGACGGGATTCTCATTCAATTGCCTTTACCAAAGCATATTAACGAAAGCGTCATTATTGAACGTATTAAGCCAGAAAAAGATGTTGATGGGTTTCATCCCTACAATTTAGGACGGCTTGCTCAACGCAATCCTTTGTTACGCCCCTGCACCCCGTTGGGAATCATGCATTTGTTGAACCATTATCAGATTGAAGTCAAAAGAAAGCATGCTCTTGTGATTGGTGCATCCAATATTGTTGGGCGGCCAATGAGTCTGGAATTGCTTCTTGCCGGAGCAACAGTCACTATTGCCCATAAATTTACCCAACAGTTAGAACAATTGGTACGCATTGCCGATATTGTCATTGTAGCTACTGGGAAAATGGATGTTATCAATACTGCCTGGCTTCATCAGGATCAAATAATTATCGACGTTGGTATTCATCGATTGCCCGACGGCAGTATACGAGGTGATATCGATTTCAAAAATGCGATAAACAAAGTCTCCTGGATCACCCCTGTACCTGGTGGTGTTGGTCCAATGACTATCGTGACATTACTTGAAAATACATTGAAGGCTGCAGTCCTGAGAAATAAACTGGGGTCCCAATAAATCAGAGTAATAAAGCTGTACCGGGTCTATTTCAATCACTTATTGATTTATTTCCCGGACAGCCGCAGAACGTTCGACTTAAATGGCCAACAGGCGAATTACTTGTCTAAAACATCCCAATCAAAATCACCGCTTAACTCATCAAAATCATCCTTAAACTCTTCCTTCAAGCGTTTACGCTCGAGCTTTTCTTCAAGCATGCGCCTTACGTTTTTTCGATGAGCCATAGATTCAATATCATCATCATAATTATAATCAGAGAACGATTGGTCATCATAATCTTCGTGAAGTTCCATAACTTTCCCCTTTTATACAGTCTCTTAAAAAGAGTATAGTAGACAATCATAAAAAGTTTTAGGAAACTCATGCTCAGTTATCAACACGGATATCATGCAGGAAATTTTGCAGATGTCATTAAACATATTGCTTTAACACGTCTTTTGAATTACCTGACTCTTAAAGACAAGCCCCTGTTTTATCTTGAGACTCACTCAGGAAAGGGTTTATACGATTTAAAAAACAAACAAGCCGAAAAGACACAGGAGTACAAACAAGGGGTTAAATTGATTTGGGGAGCACGAAATTCCCTTCCTGCTGTCTTTCAAGACTATATTCATCCCCTTGAGGAACTCAACCCAACAGGAGAATTGAGATATTATCCTGGCTCTCCTTTTTTAACGATTCACAAATTGCGATTACACGACAGAATGTATTTTTGCGAGTTACATCCCAGAGAATTTGAGACATTAAGCCAGCTCCCCCGGTTAAATAAAAAAGCCCATTTTAGCAATTGTGACGGTATTGCAGCAATGAAAGCCTTACTTCCCCCGCCAGAAAAAAGAGGGCTCATTTTCATTGATCCTTCTTTTGAAGTAAAAGATGAATACAAGGAAATTCCACTTGCAATCAAACATGCTTATTCTCGTTTTGCAACGGGAGTATTTTGTCTCTGGTATCCCTTGGTCAATAAAAAATTAACTGATAAACTGCATAGGGGTATGAAAGAAATCGATGCTAAAAATTCATTATGCATCGAGTTTAACCTGACCTCAGCCCCTACAGAAGGAATGTCAGGCTGTGGCTTATGGGTTATAAATCCACCATTCACATTTGCAGAAGAAATGCAGGCTGTATTAAAGTCGCTAAAAGCTTACTTTAATCCAGGCGTTTCCTCTTATATTATTGAGAACTATTCATGAATATTTATCCCATTCCGGCTTATTCAGATAATTACATTTGGGCAATTATTGATAAAAAACTGGGGCTATTCGATTGTGTGGATCCAGGGGATGCAGAGCCAGTAGTGCAATTTGCCAAAAAAAACAATCTGAAATTACGGGCTATTTTACTCACCCATCATCATCAGGATCATATAGGGGGTCTGAATCAATTAATCCGAGCCTATCCCTCATGCTTCATTTATGGTCCTGATGATCCACGCATTCCCAATGTAAATTGTATTGTGCAAGAACATCAAACCATCCAGGTCGGCAGGTGTGTTTTCAAAATTTTATTTAATCCAGGTCATACCTCAAGCCATATTAGCTATTATGAAGCCCAGCAAGAATTATTATTTTGCGGCGATACTCTTTTTTCAGCAGGTTGTGGTCGTGTTTTTGATGGAACCCTAGAGCAACTGCATCAATCACTCCATCTTTTCAAATCATTACCCCCTACTACAAAAATTTACTGTGCCCATGAATACACACTACAAAATTTACGCTTTGCCCAGACAGTAGATCCGAATAATCCTGTCATAGAGGAACACTTGCAAAAAATACATAAATCACCACATTCCTGTACCCTCCCATCGACTTTAGAAGATGAACTATTAATTAATCCATTTTTGCGCACTGATGATCCCGAGGTACAAAAATATGCCTTAGCCCACGGCGCTACATCGAAAAACTCCCTTGAAATATTCAAGGTTTTAAGAGAAGAAAAGAATCTATTTAAATGAGTTCAGTATGAATTTTTTCGCAAAAGTACCTATTCGTTGGATCACGATTTATTTTCGATAACTTTAATTTGAATTCAACGAATAACTCTTTTCATAAACACTCATTTTGGCCGTAGATACATCAAAATACTTTTGATAATTCTAGCGGATTTGTTCTGGTGGAATTTAATTCCTCTTCCATGATTTCGTCCAAAGGATCATAGTTTTCCCCTATCTTCTCCCTAAAAAAACTACATCTTGAATCTGCAACAGAAGCTAAATTGTTCGGCATATCTGCCAGATCGTCTTTAACTGGCCTCTCCTCGTTCTCTGGCCTAGATTGGGGATTATCTGTCAAAATAAAAGAAAGGCCATCATCTTCATCTTCTGAGGATGTAGATTTCGCAGTGTCATCTCCAGGTTCTGACACTTGCTTATATAAGTAGGGAAATACCATCCACACAGCAAGGGAACAACAGGCCAAGGCCACTGGGAGCGAAAGATACAAAATGCTATAGACTATTAATACCGCTATCACCACGAGGAGTGCTACATATTTAAAGCCGTAAGACATGGATTGGGCCTCAACACTAGTCTCTGGCTCTGGAGATGTTTTTATCTTGTGCCTCAGTTTTTCTAGCCCCTCTTTAAATTTTTCTGTAGTTAAATGATAGGTGTTACGCAGGTTGAGTAATATTTGTTTATTTTCTTCGGCAATACGCTCGTGGTTATTTTGATAATCGAGCAGTTCCTGGAGTGCTTGTTGCGTTTTTGGGGGTAACTTCCCAGGCATTGTTCCCAACCAGTGCAATAACTCCTCATAAGTAGTTTCTTCCGGAAGTTTGTGCATCATTGCAAAGAAATTAGGATGAGCAATTATTTTCAGTATATTGATAAATTCAGGAAATGAAAAACTACTGATTCGCTTTATAAAATTAGAATCTAGCTGGCTTAGTTGATGCAAGCTTTCGGAATAAGGGGTATTTTCTACCAATTTCAGGAAAACATTTGAATGACCAGCATGTTGCAGGAATACCATAATAGTATCCACGTTAAGCATTTCATCTAATTTACAATCCCGGTACTTTTCTAATATGGGGAGCAGGTCGGGAATCACTTGCACCCAGGGAATATATTCGGGATTTTCAATCAGTTCTAAATATTTTGTTAACACCATTAGTAGCGCTTTGTTTTTTGCTAATGGTCCAAACTTATCCAATAAAAGACCTACTGTAATATCATTTTCATTGGCTAATGTGGTAAGTGCATTGATTGCTTCCTGTAAATCGTTACCAATATCATCAATTCCAATGAGTATTTGTGCAACCAGAGAATCAGAGTTGGCAAAACGACGTTTAAGAGCTTTTTTTATCCATCCAAAAATGGTTGGAACAATATAGCGATTGACTATAAAGGGGATTGGTCCCCCAACAAATAGAGATCCAACTGCAAGCGTTTGACTTATTCCCGAAAACCAACTGCCGATACTTGATATATCTATTGTCGGGAGTTGAATATCATCCCATTTTTTTTCGCGAATTTGAGTTTTAGTGGTATCAAGATATTCTGCTACATAAGCCCTAATCCGTTCAACAGGCACAAACCGTCCAATGAGCGCGATAGATTGGGCATACTCCAGCATTTCATCAATACTGGTTTTAAACTTGCTGGCTTGATCATTTATTACATCAGTATCTAAAAACCCTTTTTCTTCTAAAGCATGGCCAAGAGCCTGCTTAAAGCTGCATTTCTTTTTAAAATAGGGTTGAAAAAACTCCACTAATTCATCTAAATTATCCAAATTTTGTTGGGTTCGTTTGTGGCCGTCTAACTTCCATTTGCAGTGGAAAATTTCAGCAAAACACCTCAATTGTTTCACTGTAGTTTTCCGCAATTGTGGTGCAAAATTTTTTAAATTTTCAAGGGGAACTGAGGGTTGAAGGAATTGCACATGGCTGTATTGATCTTCCGGAAGCCATTTATCAACCACTTGTTGGAAATCTTTAGCTCGTGCCGATAAAAATTCTTGTATCATCTGCTCATCAATTACAGGATATCGCTCCAATAATTCGGCATAATGATTTTCAGCATTTTTGTTCAACGAGCTTAAAGTGCGTAGTAATTGTTGCTGATCAACAACAGAGTATTCCTCACCAAATTGGGAGGCCAATATTTTATCAGCAGTTTCACGTAATTTGAGAACTTGACTCACCATAAAATAGCGAGTTTCTTCTAATAAGCGACTTTTTGCACGTTCCTGCTGTTGCTGTAAACTGATATTAAGCTGATGATTTTTATAGGCCGCGGCCAATGTTTCTGGGGTATCAGAAGGTGTGCCCAGGTTTTGCGCATCAATGATGGAAATGAATTGCCCGGGTTTCCCATTGCGCGCTGCTCTTCCTTGAATTTGCCTCAATTCACTGGGAGTTAAATCAGTACATGTATTAATGACCAATAAACCATCTTCATGGTCCGGATCAATATCTGCCCCTCGGGCAAGGCTTTGGTTAGCGACGGTCAAAAATTCATCTTTCCCGGCAGTATATATTACATTGTCTTCGGATTTTCCTGCTTCTTCAAAACCATGGTAACTCTGGGTTTTCCAGTGCGTACGCGACTCTATTAAATCTCTGAATTGCTCAGTGGCTTGCGGGGACCGGGTAATTAATAAAATGGGTTGGGTCGGATTTCGTTCTTTATGCTGTTTAATCCACTCCAATGTTTTATGAAGATGTTCTTCTTGTCCAAAAGCAGTTACGAGGCCCAAATCTTTGCAAAGATCTGGATAGAAAGTGGGATAGCTGAATGCTGCCAAACCCTGTTGCTCAAAAAATTCGGCACGTTCTATATGGGATCCGGCAGTTCCGGTCAAACCAATAATAGTCCCATCATGTAAGCGATAATAGTCAAAAAAATTTTTGGCGCTATTAACAAGAATTGTTTCGGTACTTGCCTCAATTTTAAATGGGAGAGCTGGGGCCGGTTTTTTATTATTGAGTAATGTATGTAATAGTTGTTGTACATGCTCAGAATAGCTCACATGTGGATCAGGTCTTTTTGTACTGGTAATAATCGGCGCGGCATAATGATACTCTTTTCCTTCCTCCTTCATTTTAATGACATAATAATCTTCCTTTTCTTCTAACTCATGAGCAATCATGGCCGACTCAATTAAAGTACCTAATAATTCATCGGATAGTTTTTGTGTCAAAGTAAGAAATTCGTTATTTGAATTTTTGGCTATACAATAATTTTTAAAATTTGCAATATCATCTTTGGGGCTGCAGGGATTATTTAGGTATATTTCCTTTTCTTGGACGAATTCCAGTAGTACTTGATACAGTTGGGCGCATAAATTCGTATCATTGAGCTCTGGATCCAAGGTAGCTGCCAAGCGATATTGGATTGTAGACGTTAAAGCTGCATCAATCTCATCCCCTACTAGTGAAGGATTTGTTGGGAGCGATTTCTTTTCCAATGCCATACGTATGCGGAATAAAGAAAGATTGGAAGCTGTAGAATAATTGATACCATTAGCACTATATTCCGAATAGGCGCTTTGCGCGGTGATAATGTTGGTCCCATGAGGGATTCCTAAAAACTCATAAAAGGGTGCAAATTTTTCTAGTGCATTTTTTGCCAGCTGATCATTTTCAGTTGTTATATCAACTGTCCGTCCCCCTGCACACAGTAAAGCAGCATGCATCGCGCCAACAATACTCTTCCCTTCGCCGGTTTTAATTTCATGAATGATGTTTCCTGGATAATTCACGTGTTTTAACAAAGTTAAAAATTGCGTGCATCGAGGGAATTTATTGGTAGTTCTATAAAGGGCTTCGGCACTTAGTGCAATTAAAAGAAGTTTATTGCGGTGAACATTTAATCCTTTGCTGAGCTGGCTTTGTATTTCTTTAAATAAGAGCTGAAATTCTGTTTCATCCAACTCATTGATGGTAACTTCTTTGTTAATTCCACGGATATTTATTTTTAATGTCTTTTGTGTCATGTAAGACATCAATAATTGATAATCGGACCATAACTGATCTTCCTCCTGGTCGTCCAAGGGTATATCAGCTTCACTTTCATGAGATTTTAATCTTATTCTGGCAATCTTCTCCCTTACAACTTTGGGATCATAGTGATATCTTTGCAGATTCTCCCTGTTTTTTTTACGCTGAATTTGTGCAATTGCTTCTTCCAACGAAGATGAGGCTAGTAATTCTATTATTTCTTCAGCATTGATTGTTTTTAATTTATGAAGAAGGGTTATTTTTTTTAAAGCACGCAGCGGTTTATTGTTAAGTTTTTGTACTTGTTCGAGTAAAGATTTTCCAGTTGTATTGCAAATAATTTGGCCAAGTAATAATAAACAGCAATTCTCATCTTCTGTCTTTTGATTCAATAAGGAAATTAGTGCCGGCAGTTCTTGACTAAGCTTTTGTTGATATAACCAATCCAGGGTTTGCCAAGCAAAGGCATGAGGTCTAACACTATGTAGGAATTGGGCTATTTCCTTTAAGTGAAGAGCATTTAAATTCGAATGGGAATTTAGGAAATCAACCCCTTCATCAGTTTCAATAGCAGGAAGAAGCTCAGTAAAATATTTATAAGACTCCTCTATTCCAAGCGGTAATAGAGTTTCCATCAGATTTATCAATAAAAGAGAGCTTTTTTTGACTTCGATTGTTAAATAGCTTTCGAAAAGAACTCTTATTAAATCTTTTGTTTGTGGTAATCCTTGGTACAGTAGCGGTTTGTTCCTCAACTTCATTACAAACTGAATGGCCAATTTATCCTTGGATCCCTGCTTTTGATGCTTTACCATTTCAGCAGCTATAAGTTCAAGCAGGGAAAAAAAGGAATCCTTGTTTGGGGCTTTATCAAGGAAACAGTCAAGAGCAAGATAAATCAGGCTCTTGGGAGCTGACTGGTTTAGCGATGTAATCGAGTTCAAAAAAATGGTTATTTTATGGACATCGCGCAGCAAAAGCTCCATATCCAATTTTGGATAAAGTTTTTCTAGGCAATTTTTAACAAAAATTTTATGTTCTTGTGAAAGATTTAACTCCTCAGTCCAAGCATTGAGGAGAGACCAAACGATTTGCCTATCGTTGTTCAGGGAAGGTAATGCTTTTAGCAAATTATCTTTATGGTTTAATAAAAAACGTCCTAAGTTTTTTGCTGGAAATTTTCTTAAGAAAATTTCTGGAATCGGTGTGGTCGCAATTTGATATGCAAAAATTCGGCGTTCTTGCCAGATACTCCATAAACTCTGCAGCCCCTTTTTCTCGATAGTATCGACTTCGTTTAATTGCTGGATAAATTCGTCAATGCAAGAAGCTACCACATGGGAAGGTAACGAGTGAATTAAGTTATTATTTTTTAAAAAATCAAAAAATTGCTTAGAGAATTTTTCAGGATCCATATCCTTATAAAATCCATTTCCAGTAAAATAGGCCACGTAGTAGGCACACAAGATTTCCAGGATAAATTTCTTGTCAGGATCTGTTGTTTTCAGAGTTAAGCTTCCGTAGAGCTTCCGATACACAGCAAGATCTTTACGTAAGTTTTGCGTTCCAAGATATCGAAATAATGCGATTTTAAGGTAATTATCATTGGGTTGATGACGTGTGATAATTGCTAACAATTCAGCTTGAGAAATTGAATAGGCTTTTGTTTTTGGATTAATCGCAGTGGACTGGATTTGCATTTCAGGAGATATCACATAAAAACCGTTTGCGGTACAGGCGTATAAAGCATCCATGGGTAAAAGAGATATTCCTTTGATTTCTTCTATTTGTTCTCTCAAGACATGTTTTGACATGGCATGGTCAATAAAATTCTCTAGTCCTGTATAAAACGTTTCAATGCGGGTAACAGGAGCAATGCATAATCCTTTATCATCTATTAGATTGAGGGTAAGTTGCTTTAATAATTCTTGTGCCTCCTCCTCCTGATTCCCGGTGTAAGCCAAAAACTTTAGATACAAACGACCCCATAGCATTTCCAAACTTCGTAGGTGATCGATGCTAATTTTAAAATTATTCTGCGCTGCAAAAATGCTTAAATGCAAACAGAATCGCTCAAAATTAGGCCATTCATCATTAGGTTTGCCTTTGGGAATTCTTGCAGATAATCTTAGAAAACTTGAGCTCAATGGAAATCTCAAAAGTTCTTCTATAGAGGAAATTTTCACTGCATATTGAAAACAAATTTTATAAAAAAAATCTAAAAGTCCTCGTTCGTCTAAAAATGCCAATAATTTTAAAAATGAATCTAAACCATTTTTATGATTATAAATAAGAATCTGGAGTAATATTTTTAAGTTATCTTCATTATGCGGGATAAAACGTTCCATAAATTGTTCTACCCGACCAATCTCTTGACCACGATCTGGGCAATAAAAACGGAACAAAACAAGAAGTTGCTGTTCAAGTAGCTGGATTTCTTCCTGATTTAAAGAGGGATGAGGTTTGAAGATATTTAACAACGAGTCTGCAGCCTGAATAAGCGTCTGTTTTTTTTCCTCTTCGAGATCAGAAATTTCCTCATCAGTAAGTAAAATGGAGCGTTGAAAAGGCTGGACAAAAGATTTTACACCATCTTGTTCTGGCGACAGTCCTCCCCATAAGTTGGAATAAACCAGCGTATGTGAAGAAAAGCTGCAGTAAGCCCGGTAATATTTATAACCGCAGATTGTTTTTCCAAAGAGATAATGTCTTCTGATTTGCCGATTTTTTTCAAAAAAACCATCCCGTAAGCCTTCAATATTTTGCAAAATAGAATCAGCTACGTAATTCTCCATATTATCTACAGCATAAGCAGGTAATTTTATTTGTAGAGGAGAAGACATTCCTTCCTCAGTCGCGACGAGTGCTGTACCAAATAGTCTAGCCGCTGTATGCAAACGAAAACTTTCGTCAGTTGCAAGCTGCTCATAAAAATGTGATCGACTATGGTGTTTTAAATAAAATTCTGTGAGATACCCTGTATCATTTGATACTTGTTCTTCTTCTAAAACTTCGGGTAATGTCTTTTTTGCAAATGTTTGTAATTTTCTGGAAAAGCGTTCCAGATTTACTTTGAACTCCCAAGACGTTTCAGTGGCTGCAAATACGCTACTGTGCGTTGATTCCTCATTAATCACTTGCTGCTGAATTTCTTGTTGTTGGTTCATTACCTTATTTTGGGCAATAGACTCTTGTTGAGCTACGGCTAACCGAACTCTTGACTTTAGTTGCGCACGACTAAAGGTTTTAGATTTGCGTCTATTTTCACTTGCTATTTGGGCCTGTATGTAAGCGCCGGGTTGCTTTTTGGGTTTGTTTTTATAAATTTTATTTAGCAAACCGAAATTTTTGTTAAAATTTTCAGGGGATTCCAATCCTTGAATATTTCTGTAAATCTCTGATAACAGAGGCTCTGGAGACAAGTAATATCCTGCACCTTGAGGTAATGGTTGAAAAAGTGATGATTTCTCCTGTATACCTGGTTTCAAAGCAAGGAGATTAGCATCCAGATTATCTTTGGTAATCAAAATCACATGGACCATTGAAGTGATTTTACTTTCTTTTACAAGCCGTAAAATTTCTTTATAAATTGATTGGCGCTCCCCTTCATTTTCATACTGGTGCCCTTTGAGAACTATAGTCAGTTCCGGAGAGTCGTAGAGGTTGCAGTTTTGAAAAAAAGGTAATAGCTCCGAAATCGTGACAGGATAAGTAAGAGCCACTATTTTGGGGTTGGAGTAGTATTTTCCAGTTCTAAAAATATAATGGTTGTTAAGTTGATAGATAACAAAACATCCAAATACAGAATCAAAATAACGAAAATCTTTTAAAGGAGTTGTGTAATCAATGAACGGTTTATCCCACTTTGTAGAATAAGGGCTATTGGAGTAATAGTCAGTAATAATTTGATTTAAAGAGTCTTGTACTGCATATCTGGGTGGTAGGGAGGGCTTATATTGATAAAACATCGCTTTTCCCAATTGATAGGACAGCTGATTGGTCATTTTTTTATAATCTGCAATCGAGCGTACACAAATATCAATACCAGGTCGAAAATGGGGAGGCATCTCTTCGTTTTCAGGTACGAGGAATACTTCACGAAAATTTATGCCGATGGTGAACCCTTCCTCCAGATAGCGGTCAATTTCATTAAGAAACATTTTGATTAAAATTGATTTTTCCTGCCAACTACCTATATCATTTAATTCCGCAAAAACATCCAGATTTATAAAGACTTTCTTGCTTTGCCAAAAATTTTGGGTTGATTGTTTCTTTATTGAATCATCAGCATGCGAGAGTAAGGTGGAAATTTTTTCAGCAAACGGACAGTGATACATCCACTCTTTCCGAGATTTTTCCAGTAAAGAAATGCTTATGTCATGCTGTATTCCAGCACTAATAGGGCTCCATAGGTACTTTGATTTATTCTGTGTAGAAAAAAAAGAGCGGGGTTGTTTTTTTAGATAAAGAAAAGGAACATCAGATTTTGGCATAGATAAATCGCAGAAAGTACTTTTTAATCCATTAGTGCAATAAAATGCGGCATTATGACAATTAAATAGTTAGATAGGCAAGCTAAAAGAACTCTTTATTTTGAGTGAAAAAATTCACATCAAATTTAGCCAGTTATTCGCTTCTCGCTCTAAGCGAACCCTTACTCAGAAAGAATTAATTTGACACTTTATGGTTTAATTGAATGCAGAAAGGGTTTTATCCCAAAACTAATTTTAGTAAACTCATTGATTAACAAGATTCATAGGTAATTCCATTGAACTATAAGTTTTTCAAAATAAATGTATTTTTATTCTGTTTACTCATTTTTTTGGGATTTACTCATGGGTCAGTGGTACATGCAGCTTCTGACGTCTGGGGGGTGTTGCGTGGCGAATTCACTTTAGACCATGAAACATCGCGAGCGGAAGTACAGGAGCAAATCCGCTGGCTTGCAGCTCATCCGGGTTATCTTAATAAGGTATGCCGCCAGTCTGAACCTTATATTTATCATATAATTGGCGAAGTAAAAAAAAGAAGACTTCCTGGTGAACTCGCATTGCTTCCCATGATTGAGAGTGCTTTTGATCCTTTTGCATATTCGGTAGCCGGCGCAGCCGGTTTATGGCAATTGATGCCACGTACAGGTGCCGGCTTAGGCTTAAAACAAGATTGGTGGTTTGATGCCAGGCGAAGTATTAGTTCCTCAACGGATGCGGCATTAAGTTATCTGATTTATCTTAATAAATTCTTTAATGGCAATTGGATCTTGGCCATCGCAGCTTACGATGCAGGGGAAGGAACTATAGATCGCGCAATTAAAAGTGCTGGAGTACGTAATGCCAGTTTTTGGGAATTATCTCTACCAAGAGAAACTCAAATTTATGTTCCACGGCTGCTTGCCTTGGCAGAAATCATTAAAAACCCTGGTCAATATCAATTGATATTACCTGAAATTCCCTACCTCCCCTATTTCCAGGAAGTCAATATAGGAAGTCCAATCGATTTAAATCACGCTGCGAAAATGGCAGGTATTAGTTATAACGAATTAATCAAATTAAATCCTGGATTTAATCGGTGGACCACAGACCCACACAAACCCATAAAACTGCTCATTCCAGCTGAAAAAGTACATCAATTCAATTTAAATCTTGCCAATCTTCCAGAAGAAAAAAGGGTAAGCTGGGAAATACATACAGTACAACCAGGGGAAAGTCTGGACACTATTGCTGTTCGTTACCACACCACAGTTAATTTAATCAAGCAGCTAAACCAGTTGGCAACCAATCAAATCACCCCCCATCAATCCATTTTAATCCCAAGTACAAAAAATGCGCCCCCTGTTGAGAAAAAAGCTCCTTCCCCTGCAGCCATAGCCTTAGAATATAAAATACCCGCTGTAAGAGAGCATCGTGTTATTCATATTGTTCAGGAAAACGATACTTTCCAAAAGTTAGTGAACACTTATGGTGTCAGTATCAAAGATATTCAGATGTGGAATAAATTACCCACTAACCAACCATTACGGATAGGCCAACAACTGGTGCTCTGGAAAAAAATAAACCCGCCTATTCAATATGTTGTAAAAAGTGGCGATAGTCTTAGTAGCATAGCCCAACAGTATAAGACGAAGATTGATCGCCTCGTTGCTTTAAATCCGGGCCTTAGGCGAAATGACCCTTTATATTCTGGGCAAAAATTAGTTGTTGGTTAATTTTTTTTAGAATTTGCAACGACTGGGGACTGTTTTTTTAACACTTAACCACAATGCTCCAGGACTGGACTAACCGTTTTTACACGTCCCAGAATAGTTTTTTTTTAACAATTATTTTTCATTTCTGCTATAAAGCAAGAGGGAGAGCGCAAAAACTTGTGTTATAATCTAAGTAACTTATTTTATTATAGTAAAATAATATGAAATTACTATTTGATTTCTTTCCTATAGTTTTATTTTTTATAGTTTACAAGTTTTTTGGTATTTATACTGCAACAGCTATAGCTATGATTGCCTCTTTAAGCCAAGTGGCTTTTTATCGTTTAAAATTCCAACATTATGAAAAAATGCACTTAATCAGCCTTGCAATAATCATGGTTTTGGGCGGTGCAACCCTATTCTTTCATAATCCCTGGTTTATAAAATGGAAGCCCACAGGTATTTATTGGCTCTCTGCTTTAGTCTTTTTCAGTTCAGGTTATATCGGGAGTAAACCGTTAATTCAAAAAATGATGGAAGCAAATGTAACGCTACCCAGAAAGATTTGGCATCGGCTTAATTTGGCTTGGGTACTGTTTTTCATTCTAATGGGGGCAGTAAATATTTATGTTGCCTACAATTTTAATACTGATGCCTGGGTTAACTTTAAGTTATTTGGTGGGGTGGGTTTTACTCTGCTTTTTGTATTAATTCAAGCTTTTTACTTAACAAAACACATGGATGAAACCGGGCTTGAAAAACAATAGGAGCAAGAATGAGACTGTTGCTAGTTGAAGACGACGAATTACTTGGTGATGCGGTCAAAACCGGCTTAACTCAGTTCGGTTATATAGTAGATTGGCTTAAAGATGGGGAAGCCGCTCGTGCCGCTTTAAAATCTGAATCTTTTGAGTTAATCATTCTGGATTTAGGATTGCCTAAACTTTCTGGACTCGCGTTATTGCAAAGTATCCGTCATGATGGAAACCCTACACCAGTTATTATTTTAACCGCCCGGGAGTCAGTTGAAGATCGTGTTAAAGGTCTTGATAGCGGCGCTGATGACTATTTGATAAAACCCTTCGATCTCAATGAACTAAGTGCCCGGATCAGAGCCTTGGTCAGACGTTCACAAGGACGGGCTGATTCAGTTCTGCAATACCGAAATATTACTCTGGATCCAGCTGCTCACTCGGTATTCGTTGATGATGTTTTGGTTAATGTTCCCCGCAGAGAATTCGCTTTACTTCAGAAGCTTTTGGAAAACAGCGGTCAAGTTTTGTCGCGCGAGCAGTTAATGCAAAGTATCTATGGCTGGGAAGAGGATGTGGACAGTAACGCCCTGGAAGTTCATATACATAATTTACGTAAAAAACTTAATGCCAATTTCATTAGAACCATTAGGGGTGTCGGATATATGGCAGAAAAAAATGATGGTATAGTGGTATCGTGAAATCTTCCATAAGAAAGTTTCTTTTAATCAATCTCTTGTTGGCCATTACGATAACGACCACTTTAACCGCTATAGGTAACTACTATCTGGATCAAAAGGACATTCAGGATCATCTAGACAGTTTAATGGCCGTCTCTGCCCTCTCCTATCAGGCATTATTAGGCGACGATCTCCACCAACGCCCTCTTTCCAAAATCCAGGAAGCACTCGAAACAATCCCTCAGAAAATTGATACCTATTATCAAAAAAGATTTTTAAATGAAGAACCCCCTGAGAATTATCTTGATAAATTTAATTTTCAGGTTTGGACAAATGGTGGAAAATTATTGTTACATTCATCCTCTGCCCCTAAAATTCCTTTAACTTCAGAAGTGGATGGATTTAGTGATAAAAAAATATCAAAACAGGACTGGCGTGTTTTCACTACTTACAATGAAAAAGCAGGAATCCGCACGGTTTTAGCTGAACGTTATGATACACGTAATGAGCTAGGCCATCGAATTGCCCAAGACGATCTCTATATTATGCTTCTGACTTTTCCATTATCTGGTTTATTAATTTGGATAATTATTGGTCGAGGGCTGGATAGCTTGGATAAAGTGGCGGAAGAGGTAGCCAACCGTGCCCCAAGCCATCTTGAACCGGTTGATTTGCATGAAGTACCTGAAGAAATTAAACCTGTAATTGATGAATTGAATAAATTATTCTTCCGGCTTAAGGAAGGATTTGAACGCGAAAAGCGTTTTGCAGCTGATGCAGCCCATGAACTGCGCACGCCTCTGGCTGCTCTTAAAACTCAAGCCCAAGTTGCTTTACATTCTAATGATATAGAAGAAAAAAATCAGGCATTACAAAAACTTATTGCAAGCGTGAACCGCAGTACTCATATAGTTCAACAATTACTTACTATGAGCCGTCTTGTACCAGAAGCTGCCCATATGGAAGAAAAAGATGAAGTCAACCTCAGCAGGTTAACCCGCGAGATACTTGCAATGCTTGCCCCAGCTGCTGTGGAAAAACAAATTGATCTCGAATTTGAGAGTGATGCAGAAAACCTGACCGTGTTTGGTAATTCAACTGCTTTGGGAATATTAATTCGCAATCTTGTAGATAATGCCATTCGTTATTCTAATGAACACGGCCGCATTATAGTCCGTTTAGCCAAACTGCCGAACGAAATAATGCTTGAGGTAAGTGATAATGGTCCAGGAATTCCCGCAGAATTGCAGCCCCGCGTGTTTGAGCGTTTTTTCCGCGTCCTGGGAAACAAAAGCCCCGGAAGTGGACTTGGCCTGGCGATAGTTCAACAAATTGCCGAATTGCATGGCGGTAGATTAATGCTGGATACACCTAAAGAAGGTACCGGTCTCATCGTGAGATTCTTTTTGCCTTTTCAGGAAAACAGCTAACAGGCATTTATCCTCATCGTATCGCTAAAACCTGCAAGGCATCACGTATTAATTGCTCACAACTTTTAGAACCATCATTAATTTTATTGACAGCTTTTAATGCCTCCTGAGGTTTATATCCTAAAGCCTCTAAAGCACTTATCGCTTCATCCTGCCCGCTCATCACCGGAAGAATCTTGTTTAATGAATTAGAAACAGATATTGAAAATTGCTTGATACTGTCCCGCATTTCAACAACTAAACGCTCTGCAGTTTTCTTACCAATCCCGGGCAGTTTCATTAAAAATGAGGCGTTTTCCTGTTGGATGCATTGAATGAACTCGTTTGGAGTGGTACTCGAAAGTATCGACATCGCAACTTTGGGGCCAATACCATTTACCTTGATTAAAGCTCGAAACAGCTCTCTTTCCTGTCGTTCCAGAAAACCATATAAAAGCAGTGCATCCTCACGAACTACAGTGTGAATATATAACCCCACTGAACCGTTAGTATTATCCAGTTGAAAAAAGGTATTTAGTGAGGTTTCAACATCATATCCAACACCATGGACATTAAGAACCAACTTCCCTGGTTGATGTTTATCAATAATATGTCCGTCCAACCAACCAATCATCTCTTCCTTCTCCTTAATCCACGCCTGCCTATCACAGAGGATAAATTATGGCGCATATGGCTGTGGCAAATTGCTATGGCCAGGGCATCGGCGGCATCTTGTTGCGGTGCTTTGTTTAAGGCAAGAAGATGTACAACCATATGGCTGACCTGGTTTTTTTCCGCAGCACCATAACCAACAACCATTTGCTTGATTTCACGTGCTGAATACTCACTTACTTTAACACGATGTGAGGCAGCAGCCACCATGGCAACACCGCGAGCATGTCCCAATTTTAATGCAGAATTAGGATTTTCATGCATAAATACTTGCTCAATCGCTACTTCGGCGGGTGAATAGTGATCCATTAATTGACAAATCCCATCATATATTTGCAATAATTTTTGGCTTAACTCGCTATCTTGAGCAGTACGTATGCAACCACTATCAATGTATTCAATTTTACGGTCCGATTCTCTTATCAGACCGTAGCCAGTAATTCGTGATCCAGGATCTATCCCTAAAATAATGGTCATTAATTTATTGATTCTAATTGTTTTTCTGAAAACTCGGCATTGTTATACACTTCTTGAACATCATCCAAATCTTCAAGCATATCGATTAATTTTAAAAGGGTTTCTGCTGAACTATCATCAATTGGAACCAAGGTTTGCGCTCGCATGGTTAAATGAGATTGGTCGATATCCAGACCCGCATCTGTGAGTGCATTCATTACACTATGATAAGCTTCAACAGGAGTAATTACCTCAATTTGCCCCTCATCAACAGAAACATCGCTAGCTCCAGCATCTATGGCAACCTCCATAACCTGTTCTTCAGATTGCCCTGGCGCCATAAGAATCTCTCCTTGGTTGGTAAAAAGATAGGCCACGGAGCCATCTGTCCCTAGATTGCCACCGCATTTGGTAAACGCATGACGCACCTCCGATACAGTTCTGTTTTTATTATCCGATAAGCAATCGACGAGAATGGCAATTCCTCCCGGACCATAACCTTCGTAACGCATAGCAATCATTGCTTCACCATCCAAACCACCAACCCCACGCTTGATGGCATTATCAATGGTATCACGCTTCATATTCGCACCAAGTGCTTTTTTAACTGCATCCCTTAATCGTGGATTAGATGATTCATCTCCTCCTCCCATACGAGCAGCTACAGTTATCTCACGAATTAACTTGGTGAATATTTTTCCACGCTTTGCATCTTGCACTCCTTTGCGGAATTTTATATTTGCCCACTTGCTATGACCTGCCATAATACTACCTCTAAGCCTTATTTAAATTTTTAATAAATTATACATTCTCTTGTGTTAAAAAGAATAACTTAACTTGCATTTGGACTCGACATTTTTAACTTTTTTAGACTATAGTAGCCACCAGCACCAAATTTTTACTTTGTGTTCTTACCCAAAGGGACTTAAGTCTGGATTAACCCATAATCATGCATTTGCATAGGGCTCCGGATTTTGCTATTTCCGCCTGCACATTGCCAGGCACTTAACGATAAAGGAGATAACAGTGTATTTGCAAGGATTTGGTAATCATCATCAGAGTGAGGCAGTTCCAGGTGCTTTGCCTGGTAGCCAAAATTCACCCCAACACTGTAATTTAGGACTTTATGCTGAACAATTAAGTGGAACAGCCTTTACGCGTCCCAGACATAATAATTTACACAGCTGGCTTTATCGAATATTGCCTTCCGTAGTTCAAGGCACCTATCAAGCGTATGAAATGGAACTGTTTAAGCCCTATCATGCAGAACAACCACCCAATCCCTTGCGTTGGTCCCCTATAGACCTGTTTAAAGAAGAAGATTTTGATTTTGTAGAAGGAATGTTTCATATTGCAGGCAGTCAAAACGTGAATGCCTATCTTTATCACTGCACCCGCTCCATGCATGATAAATATTTTGCTAATAATGATGGGGAAATGCTTTTTGTGCCATATCTTGGCGAAGTTAATTTGCACACCGAATTCGGGAAGTTAAATATATGCCCAGGTATGATAGCCGTAATTCCTCGGGGCGTTAAATTTAAAATGGAATTGATCAGTACCGAAACCAAGGGTTACCTTTGTGAAAACCAAGGAAATCCCCTTACTCTTCCCCAGTTAGGACCTATGGGTGCCAATGGCTTAGCCAATCCCCGTCATTTTCAATATCCGGTTGCGGCATTTGAACAAGGTATTTCTGAGGCGACCCTTATTTGTAAATACCAAAATAAATTATGGACGGCTAAATGCAATCATTCCCCTCTGAATGTAGTAGCCTGGCATGGTAATTACGCCCCCTACAGTTATGACTTAAGTTTATTTAATACAATAAATACCGTAAGCTTTGATCATCCAGATCCAAGTATTTTTACCGTATTAACCTCAGAAAGCGATACACCAGGGATTGCCAATTTAGACTTTGTCATTTTTCCACCCCGCTGGATGGTTGCCGAACATACGTTTAGACCCCCTTATTTCCACCGTAATTATATGAATGAACTGATGGGGCTTATCCGGGGTGAATATGATGCAAAAAAAGAAGGATTTTTACCTGGTGGAGTAAGTATCCATAATTGCATGACGCCACATGGACCTGATCATACAAGTTATGAACAAGCTGTAACAGAAAAACTTGAACCAAAACTTTACTTAAATACTTTGGCCTTTATGTTTGAGACCCGTGATGCCTGGCTGATTACCGAACAGGCAATGCGCATCCCTCAATTGCAAAAGGATTACTCCGATTGCTGGCAGGGTTTTGAGTCTAAATTTCAGTATCCATAAACATTGTCATTGAGACTAGTCCGGTTTATTGCATTATCCGGACTACACCCGCCAAGCACTCACTCCGGAAATGCTTTAATCAAAAACTTTAAATCCTTTATTTAAGTCGCAATCAATTTGAAAGCTGCTAAATTCGTGGTAATTCGTAGCATCCATTATGGTATTTTTTATGGATACTCGTCCATCCGCATTAATAGTATATTTAACGTATTCAAATACAGGTTTACCTCGAGCAAGAGGGTTATCCAAAGTAAAATGTTTATTTTAAATGTTAATAACAAAATAGCCTGAATAAAACGGAATAAGACTTTAAAGTCTCAAGCTACCCCGTTTCACCCAGGCTACACTAAGAACTTTTAAACACTGGAATTTAAAACAAATCTTCCTGCGTTAACCCCATTTTTTCTAGCAAACCACGCAAGGTTTTTAAGGCTTCAACTTGGATTTGACGAACCCGTTCTCGAGTTAAATCAATTTCCTTACCCACATCCTCCAGTGTTGCTTTTTCAAATCCTCTTAATCCAAATCTTCGTGCAATAACCTGTTGTTGATTTTCGGTTAATTTATCCAATAAAGATTCAATATGAACACGTAAATTTTCGTTTGTTAAGAGCTCTGCCGGATTGACGCTGTTTTCATCGGCTATGGTATCCAACAGTGATTTGTTTTCATCAAAGCCAATTGGAGTATCAACCGAAGTGACCTTATCGTTTAACCCCAGCAATTTCTGGACATCTTCCAAGGGCTTATCAACCATTTCTGCAATTTCTTCGGGTGATGGCTCATGATCCAGTTTTTGGGTAAGTTGCCTAGCTGCCCTTAGGTATACATTCAGCTCTTTAACTACATGGATAGGTAAACGAATTGTCCGTGTCTGGTTCATAATAGCACGTTCGATTGTTTGTCGAATCCACCATGTAGCATAAGTAGAAAACCTAAAACCCCGTTTGGGATCAAATTTTTCTACTGATTTCATTAAACCTAAATTTCCTTCTTCAATTAAATCAAGAAGTGGTAATCCACGGTTAAGGTAACGACGTGAAATTTTAACGACCAGACGTAAATTGGATTCGATCATCTTTTTACGTGCAGCAACATCCCCCTTCAATGCCAGGGTAGCATAATGCACTTCCTCTTCAGCACTAAGCAAAGGAGAAAATCCAATCTCACTCAAATACAGTTGGGTCGCATCCATCATTTTTATGGCGTTTTTGCCGCGAAATGAAGGAAATGCGATATCATCTGTAAAATCAGGCAGCTCTTCATCCTCTTCATCTTTTGTGAGAATTGAATCAATATCTTCTTCCATCAAGAGCGATTCATCATCTGGTTCAGACCAATCTTCATCCTTAAGTTCCGGTTCTTTAATTGATTCATCGTCTTCGTGCATTCTTTTCCACCTATAGTGTTAGTCATGTTGCGAAATTTGTTCCATAACTACATTATACTTCAAAACACAGATTATTGTTGCTACAACTATAAGTTATCTGTCAACCTTTTTGTAGATAATTCAAGGGATTGACCGGTATACCCGACTTTCTGATTTCAAAATGAACACCTGTATATTTGCGGTCGACAATCCCTACTTCTGCAATGACTTGCCCTGCTTTTACATGTTGTCCCTCGGAAACCATAATCCTCGAATTATTTCCATAAGCAGTTAAATATCCATAATTATGCTTGATAATAATTAAGTTACCATAATCTGCCAAACCACTTCCAGCATATGCAACTGTTCCTGCTGCTGCCGCAATGACCTTCTCTCCCCTTCTTGAAGCAATATTTATGCCTTTTTTACCTTGTCCCGGGACAAAGGATGTGACCACACGCCCGCTAACAGGCCACAGCCATCCTGAGGCAGATCGAGCATACCTGTTAGCAGGAGAATAAATTACTGAAGGCTTTGCACGGGGAGCAACAGAATAACGTCTTATCGGAACAGGCCGGTGTCTTATTTGTCTGTGCCTTGGTACAATCCCTTGCACATTTATTACCTGACCCACTCTTAAGGAATAAGGGGGATAGATATGATTCAGACGCGCCAGTGTTCTGTAATCGGTGTCATAACGGAATGCAATGGAAAAAAGGGTATCCCCACGTTTTACAACATAAACTTTTTGATGCCGCCAGGGGTTCCATTTTAATTCAGTAACAGGGGCTAAATTGTTACCACAACCCACCAGATTGATGACGAGGAAAAGACATAATAATCTTTTGCAAAATGTACTTATCATTTATTACCTCAAACAAATTGTTTTTATTCCATTTGTATTCCATTGAGCCAACTGGCTAATTGATCAAACATTTTGTAATTCGTCATATCCAAATGGAGTGGAGTAATTGAAACATACCCTTCACTAATTGCATAAAAATCTGTCCCGGGACCTGCATCTGCTTGTGGCCCAGGCAAACCGATCCAGTAGATTGGCCGTCCTCTTGGATCTCGATCTTTGACGATAGGTTCGGCACTATGTCGGGTTCCCAGGCGAGTTACTTGCAAACCTTTTAATTGATTTATAGGTACATCAGGAACATTTATATTGAGAATGGTTTGGGAAGGAAGACGGTGTTTACTTAATTTCATCACCAAATGTCTGGCAATAATTGCAGCTGTTTCATAATGTTGAATGTTATCTCCAACCATGGAAATTGCAAGGGCAGGCAAACCAAGATACCGTCCCTCCACAGCGGCAGCCACAGTGCCAGAATAAAGCGTATCATCGCCTAAGTTAGCCCCATCATTAATTCCTGAAACAACCATGTCGAATTCGGTATTTAAAAGACCGGTTATTGCCAGGTGAACACAATCCGTGGGGGTCCCTTCCACACTGTAATAACCATTTTCCAATGTTTTGACTTTAATCGGTCGGGACAATGTCAGGGAGTTACTTGCCCCGCTTCTATTTCTATCTGGGGCAACAACCTCTACATTGACACAACTTGCCAATTCTGCGGCTAGAATATTAATTCCAGGTGCAAAAACTCCGTCATCATTACTTATCAATACGTTCATATTTAACTCGTTGGTGATTCAAACCATCTAACCACTGCTAAATGATCAGCCAAGTCACGTTTATTCTGAGTTAAATCAGCTTGTAAATTTTCATTAGTGGTCTCAGTTTTTAACCGTACTTGTTGCTTCGCAATCGTTTCTTGCAAGGATATGATTTTTTTCCCAAAACCCTGGGGACTAAGTTGTAATTGATATGCCAGTTGATTCATGCGATTGGCAAGAGCCTCGAGCTGTTCGCAAGTCATGCCCTGCGGCTGTCTTTTCGGGCAGCTTTTTATCGCTTGTTGTAATTCATTCGGGTGCGATTTGTAATAATGTTCATTTTTTGCTGAACACGAGGTTAGCCCTGAAATTACTAATAGCACTGCCAAATATTTATTCATACTCAACCTATTATAAACTACAAAAAAGCGATATTATCACTAGACAACTGCTAACGCCATCTTATGAGATAACCATGCTTGATTTTAAATTGCTACGTGATCCACAAACAGGAGAACAATATATTGAAACCTCTCTATGCGGTAAACCACTCCTCACTACACCGCAATTAAATAAAGGTACAGCGTTCACCAATGAAGAAAGAAAAGAATTCGGGCTTTTAGGTAAACTCCCTCATCGAGTCGAAACCCTGGATGAACAAGTCAAACGAGCCTACTTACAATATTCCAGTTATACCACACGTTTGCAACAAAATATTTATTTAAATAATTTGCATGACAAGAATCAAATTCTTTTTTATAAATTAATCAACCGGCATTTAGGGGAAATGTTGCCTACTATTTATACTCCTATAGTAGGTACCGCAGTAAAACGCTTTAGTCATGAATACAGGCAACCCCGTGGATTGTATATTTCTCATTCCGATAAGAATCAAATTGAAGAAATATTAAACAATCGCTCAAATCCAGAAATTGATGTGATCGTCGTAACTGATGGGGAAGGTGTTCTGGGTATTGGCGACCAGGGAATTGGAGGGATGGATATCCCTGTTGCCAAATTAATGGTTTATTGTTTATGCGGAGGTATTGAGCCTACTCGCACTCTGCCGATTTTTCTTGATGCAGGCACAAACAACCAGGAACTTCTTAATGATCCTATGTATCTGGGCTGCCGTCATCCGCGCATTAACTCAGCAGCCTACGATGAATTTATCTCGACATTTGTTCATGAAATTCATAAACAGTTCCCAAATGCATTTTTACACTGGGAAGACTTTGGACGAGGCAATGCACGACGAATTCTGGATAAATTCCAGGATCAGTTATGCACATTTAATGATGACATCCAAGGTACCGGAGCAGTTACGCTAGCAGCCTTATTAGCAGCATGTGATGTAACCGGATCTAAATTACAGGACCAGCGAATTGTTGTTTTTGGCGCCGGATCAGCTGGAACAGGCATTAGCGATCAAATTATTGACGCGATGGTACGCGAAGGGCTTACTCCTGCAGAGGCCTATCAACGTTTTTGGCTCATTGACCGCCAGGGATTGTTACTTAGTACCGACCCGGATCTTACTGAGGCACAAAGGTGTTATGCACGCGATCCCCAAGAAATTGAACAATGGGCAATTAATGAAAAACAACATCCATCACTGACAGACACCGTAAGACACGTGAAACCCACCATACTTATTGGTTGCTCTGCTCAGCCAGGGGCATTTTCTCAAGACATTATTGAAACCATGTCCGTAAATTGCGAACGACCTATCATTTTCCCATTATCAAATCCTGATGAACGATGCGAAGCAAAACCTGCAGATATATTAACATGGAGTCAAGGACGGGCATTAATTGCTACAGGGACAGCATTTCCCGCCGTTGAATACCATAATCGCATGGTGCAAATTGCCCAGTGTAATAATGCATTGGTTTTTCCTGGAATAGGTTTGGGGGTTCTTGCTGTTAATGCAACAAAATTAACCAAAGAAATGATTCTTGCTGCAGCGCATGCCTTATGTAAGTTTGCCCCGAGTAAAAAGGAAAGTTATTTACCCTTATTACCTTCTTTGGATGATGCTCAAACTGTTGCCAAGGAGATCGCTGTAGCCGTAGCCCGTTGTGCTATCGATTCAGGACTTGCGCAAAAAAATCAGGATGCTGATTTAGAAAAAGTGGTGGCAGATATGTTTTGGGAACCAAGGTATTTGCCATTTAAGCTAAAAAAAGCCTGAGTTATTTTGTTTTTAGCCAGGAAATAGTTCCAGGGACGGAGAGCAATCAGCCCCATAGTTTAAGAGGTCTGTTCCATTCTGGTTCGCTATGTAGGGCTTCTTAGGTTATCCCTCCAATTGCCGTGAACTGTGTTGTCCCCAAGTTTTATTATCCTTTCTGAAAGTACCAGTCAGCATACCTTTTTGCCAGTGGAGATTAACCAAACATATAACCAGGATGAGCAAGAAGTTTTGGACTTTCAGGAAGAGATGCGACGCGTAAGGTGGAATTGAGTTGGATGATCCCAAATTCACCGGTATTTTTTCGTCCTATAGTTAGCTCTATTTTAAGTAATTGAATTATATTTTCATATTCGTATTGATAGTTTATTTTTAAAGGAACGCTGACTTTCCATATATTGTTGCGTGATTCAACAAGTTGAATTTTTCCATCTATTTGGCTTGTAGCCCTGAGCTTTTGAGTTTTAAAAGTTTTAATATTCCCGGATTTTTCCATGGAATTTAAAAATGCATACCATGCCTGCTCCATATAGCAAGATTGTAATTTCTTCAGTTGAACATCAATGGAGTCCGAGTCAAAACTAAAAGAGTGAGTTACAGCATATTTAGCCCAGGTTAAAAGAACATCTTGATTGAATTCACTAATATCGGCAGGTATTTTAAAGTCACAATCAAGCTGTGCCTTTTGTACCGAATCAATGTTCTTATTCGATGAATTAGCTGCTGATGGAATTGGGTTGTCGGGATCAATGAGAGTCGCGTTGATTCGCATAATTCCAAATTTACCTGCAGGCTTGCGTTTCATAGTTAAATTAACATGAAGGTATTGAGTTGCCTGAGATTGTTTGTTGCGATAAACCACTTTTAAGGGCAGCTCAATGTCCCATAGATTGTTTCTGCTTCCGATGAGTTTTGTTTGACCATTGACCTTGCTGCTCATGACCAGATTTTGTGATTTAATGGCTTCAATATTTCCCGATTTATCCAAAGCACCTCTAAAATTCTCCCAGCCTTTTTCAGTATAACAAGACTTTAATTTATCTAACTGAGCTTCTAGAGAGGCCGAATTGAAATCGAATGATTGGATTGCAGCATTTTGTGCCCAGGTTACCACGAGTTGTTCATCAATCGTTGCCGTCCCTTCAGGTATTTGGTAATCGCAATTAATTGTCTCCGGGCCTCCGGAAGATGGGTTAATAACAGTTTTTGTTACTGTTTTTGAATCGGATGTATTGAGAGCTTGCACTAATTTGATTGTATTATCCTCTGTGTGATTCGAACCTGCTTGTTGAAGGTTCGAGGATACATGCTCATTGGAGACCCCGGAGGCGAGATGGTTGGACGTTGAAATAGCCCTGCTTGGAACAATGTTCGTTTTTAAAATTACAAGATCACCATTCGTGTTTCTGCCCATAGTCAAATGCACATCCACCTGGGAAATTTGATTCGGATCATTTTGTCCAACTACTTGCAACGGGAAAACAATATCCCACTGATTTTTTTTAGGCTCAAAAATTTGTGACTTTTTATGAGTCAGCTGAGTGATTAAAGTTTGAACTTTAGTTAATTTTAGTTTATCTAAATTTTTTAATGGAGATTTAAATCCAACGGCACTTCTTTCTTTAAAATAGGCAATTAATTCAGGGAGTTTAGTACTAAAAATATTGGTTCCAGTGTTACTCAGCTGATTTTTAGTAAGCTGCAATTTATTAAGTATTTTTATTCCAATAATTCCTAAGGTTTTTTGAAAATCAGCAGTTGATTTTATCAGTGCTGATTCTTTTTTCTCCTGGCACACTTGGTAATTGTTATGTCCTTTGGCAAGATGCTGAATCTGTTTTAGGTTATCATGCTCTAATCCAGGTAACATTTCGCGGTGACCTGTGATTTTATCCTTCGCCGCCAAAACAGCTTGTGGGGAAAATGTTAGAGAAAGCGAAGCCAGGAATGAGCCCAACCATTTTTGCAAGTGCTCCGCATTATTTATCTGCTCTATTGCGCTTAAAGAAATACTACGTACGGCCTCTCTTACTGTAATTGCTTGCATAGATAAGGGGCTGGAACGAGGAGTTGCGACCATCTGTACTATTCCAAGCTGAAAAGCATTTTTCCAGCTGATAATTAAATAAACATTTAAAAAATGGGTTACCTCTTCTTCTGCGTTTTTATAAATAACTTTAATGGGCACGTTTATTTTCCATTGATTTTCCTTAACCTCGATAAATTGAACTTTTCCATCCAATGAGCTGTTTACCCTAAGCCTCTGAGTTTTAATTGCCTTGATATTCTCTGAGTCATTTAATGCATTAATAAAACCAAGCCATCCTTTTTTTGTATAGCATGATTTTAAATCCTTCAATTGAGTTTCTATCGAGAGAGAGTCAAAATTAAATGAATGAAGTGCAGCATATTCTGCCCATCTTCCAATCAAGGCTTTATCAACCTGAGTTTCACCAGGGATCCGGACATCGCAGTCGATTCCCTTATATTGTGCGTTTTTGGGGTTAGGATGCGTTGCTGCTGTTTTTTGCATAGCCCCATAGGAGATGGGCGCTACCGGGGCTTTCTCCTGACCGGCCTTCGGGGTTTGTACAGCATGTACTCGAAAACAGATTAAAATAAAAAATGCTCCACAAATTATTATTGTTTTCATGAGATAATATCCTTATTAATAACTCATATCTCTTTGCAGAACGAAAGTATGAATCTAATCCTTTTTCAGTTCATCAGCTCCAGAAATTCACAGGATAAATTAATCCGGATAATTGCACTGGAACTCACATTAATCCCTATCAGTTTTTAACAAAATTCACTTTAATTTTTTTAACTGTAGCCGTTTCAGGCTCCCATGGTCGGGCATATTTAAGCACAATTACTGTACTTTCAGGGTAACTTTTTCCTTTTTGTAATGCGAATGTGAAATGCATTTGCCCACCCGCCCCAATAAGTTTGGTCTTCGGGTTTTCATAAGTACTGTTGCTGAGAATCAACAGGTTTTTGTCAAAGTTAACGACCTGCCATTGAAATCCCGTAGTTGGATTTGAAGGTAAAGTCACCACAAAATTGGGATTATTCACATTAACTTGCATGACTGAATTGTTATTCGCAAAGCTCGTCATTGAAAATATAAAAACCCAAAGACCCAATAATGTTTTCATCCAAAACTCCTTTGATTTTCTATCACCTCAGTTTAGCTTATTTAATAAATTCTGTATAACAGTCCAAACCAATAAAGTGAGAAAAAAGATTCTCCCGGTCGAGTAACACATTGACTGTATTAGGGAAATTGGATAGGCTCCGATAAGTGAAAGGGTCATGAGGACTGTATGTTAGAACTAATAGGCTACAACGAAATACGTGAAATATTTGATCTTGATAATGAAGCAGAAGACGAAAATTATCTTGCGGGCATCATCCAGCGTTCCAGGACGAAATATAGTGAACGGCCAGGTTTTTTTACTCCCTACCGAAATGTAAAGGAATTTGCCGGTGAACTATTGGCCCCACTATGGTATCCGCTAGAATCTGCCTTGGGCACCGGTTTAATAGCATTCACTGCACTCATTTCTGCATGTTATGCCGTGGGTTATCTCTTATGCGGCCTGCTGTCTATTGCAATGATGAGCACGGAACATCTTGATAATGCTTTGGAAGGTTTCGCAAACAGTATTTCATTACTTGGTTTAACCTTACTGGGAACTGCTGCAGGTGCATTGTTAACAGTTATCAGTATCCCCCACAGTATTGTCTCAATTTTTACTCGCTCAACAGCTACCCTTATTTCTGCAAGCAAAAATGATTGTTGTGAACAAGATTACTACGCAGCACCTTAATTTGTGAATTTTTCTCCTATCAAGGATAGGAGTATATATTTTCCAATATAAATCTTGATCTTAAGGTCTAGAAAAGCGATTATTTTATCCTTGTAAAATCACAGATAGGGGCGCGTGTGGAATACGAAACCATGGAATTTGATGTTATCATCGTCGGCGCAGGACCGGCGGGGTTATCTGCCGCGATAAAATTAAAGCAACTTGCCTTAGCCGCTCAGCAAGAACTATCCGTGTGCATTTTGGAAAAAGGAGCTCAAGTAGGAGCCCACATTCTTTCCGGGGCAGTTTTAGAACCGCGAAGCCTCAAAGAGCTTCTTCCTGAAACATGGCAAGAAGCTCCTTTAGATACTCCTGTAAATGAGGATTTATTTTATTTTCTAACTAAAAAAGGCTCCTACAAACTCCCCACTCCTAAACCCATGCATAATGAAGGTAATTATATTATTAGCCTGGGGGAGCTTTGCATCTTTCTCGCTCAGCAAGCTGAAGCTCTCGGATGTGAAATTTATCCTGGCTTTGCTGCAGTACAAGCACTCTATAATGACCGCAATCAAGTGATTGGCGTTGCAACCGGCAGCGTTGGCATCGATAAAAATAAAGAAAAAACCAATAATTACCAACCTGGAATGCACTTACTTGCAAAACAGACCCTACTTGCTGAGGGTTGCCGCGGACAACTGAGCCAAAGTCTTATGACCCGTTATCATCTTAGGGATAAATCCAGTCCACAAACCTATGGTTTGGGTATCAAAGAAATTTGGCAGGTCAAACCAGAACACCACAAACCAGGAAGGGTCATTCATACCATAGGCTGGCCGATGGATCATGCAACCTATGGTGGTTCATTTATGTATCATTTATCAAATCATCGTGTTGCCCTGGGTTTTGTCGTAGGCCTTGATTATAAAAATCCCTGGTTAAGCCCATTTGCGGAGTTTCAGCGTTTCAAAACACATCCGTTAGTGCAACCTGTTTTAACTGGCGGTGAACGAATCAGTTATGGGGCCCGAGCACTTAATGAAGGAGGATGGCAATCCTTACCTAAACTTACTTTCCCAGGAGGTGCATTAATTGGTGATGCCGCAGGCTTCCTTAATGTCCCAAAAATCAAGGGAATACATACAGCAATGCAATCCGGAATGCTAGCCGCACAGGCCTGCTTCGAAGCATTGCAGCAGGAGCACACTTCCCAAATTGAATTAGTTGATTACTCAGTAAAAGTAAAAAATTCCTGGTTGGAAAAAGAGCTTTATTCTGTACGAAACATTAGACCAGGATTTAAATACGGTTTGATTCCCGGGTTAATCAACGCAGCATTTGAAACCTATATTACTCATGGAAACTCTCCATGGACTCTGGCAAATCATGCGGATCATGAGACTTTGGTGCCTGCAAGCAAAGCCAAAAAAATAGATTACCCTAAACCTGATGGAGTTCTCACTTTTGACAGGCTCTCGTCAGTCTTTTTATCAAATACATACCATGAGGAAAATCAACCCTGTCATCTCGTATTGAAAAAACCTCAATTGGCAATAGACATTAATTTAAAAATTTATGCATCTCCCGAGAGCCGCTACTGCCCTGCGGGTGTTTATGAGATTGTCGAAGAAGAACAAGGCCCCAGACTGCAAATCAATGCCCAAAACTGCATTCATTGCAAGACTTGTGATATTAAAGATCCCCGACAAAATATTGTCTGGCATGCTCCTGAAGGAGGCGGCGGGCCTAATTATTCCGGGATGTAGATGCAACTGTGAAACAGGTTGGATATAGCATTCAGCCTGCATCAAGACAAAAATTAGACACCCAGGAAAAAAACTTCACCCTCCCAGTGTATTTTTTAATCATTTTAGATCATAATTCACCTTCCTTAAATTACGTATGAACAGCATGTGCTGTTATTCAACTCTATTTTTTGAAAAAGGGTATTTATGTCGAAATTAACAGAAATATATAAAGAATTAGTTGCCAATTTTAAAGGTTATTTATCTGATAATGACCAAGTAGACTTATTAGCTGCAAACATTGAGTTATTTGAAAAAATACCTGAAACATATTTAAAACATCTTTTTAAAAAAGTTTCTGCTTTTGATTTAATCGAGAATAATGAGAGTATATTAATAATTGCAGACAGTTATATTTATTATGCATTGGAAAATAAAAAACAATCCGAACTGAGTAGCCTGCTTGAGTTGTTAAATACAGCGACTAGTTGTTATCAGAGAGTTATTAATTCAATACAATCAATTTCCCCTTCCGTGATCAATGAGGAGCATGGAAATCAATTGCTTGTAGCCAACTTTGAACTGCATAAAATTAAATTTATTAAAGCGGAACTGCAACTCTTTTTTATTGAAAAAGACACAAAGAAAGAAGGTCAAGACACTCATCAAATGCGAAACAAATTAATAAGTGTTTTAAGTGAATACAACAATTTTAAGAGAATACTTGAAAAAAGTTACAAAGATCCCGTCCTACGGAGACAACTCTCAATTGATAGTGATACCTTTCGGAATATTCAAGATGGGATTAAATTGGCACGCTCTCTACTGGATAGCATGCCCAAACCACGAAAATTAAAAAGACCTCAACTTGAAACAAGTTCTGTTGAGAAAACTAATGTTCAGGATTCTAACGCACCAAAATTAAAGAAGAAGAAGCAAAACATACCTTCTGCAGCAAGTACATCAAGTTCTAAATCATCCAAATCAGAAGAGGAAGATTCATCCCATGAACTCAATGATTTAGTTCTTTTAAGCTCTGCTGCCGTTGCTCTCGCGCCTATGGTGGAACAGAGTGATGTGGGAGTTTTGCCTATAGAGTTGCCAGTTCCTGTACCGCAAAATTCTGAGCCACAACCATCCCTACCCATGCAAGCTCGAGCTGTAGAAGACAGTCAGCAATTTTTACACGAATTAAAAAAATGGTCTGATGCATATTTTCATACAAAAGATCACTATTCTGAAATGAAAAGAGCACAAAAAACTTTAGAAAAAATTGCCCATTCCTTATTATTTGGCGCTAACAAACTTGAAACAGAAAGTTCTGTTTTTAAAGGTCAGAAATTTAATCCAGTAATTCAAGTAGCTTTACAATTATTTGTATTGGCCTGTGAAAAAGGGGCTCTAACAGGTGGGGAGGCAACCTTTAACCTAGATTATTTCTCAAAAACTTACTCCCCTCTTTTAAAACCTTTTGTTCGTTCTTTTTTACATACCTCTCCTGAAAAATATATTCGTCATTTACAGTTGCAGTTTATTTCCATAAGCCATTCTAATATCCACTTTCGAGAGTTAAAACTTTCCGAAATTGTTGATCAATTATTTGAACATTTCGAAACTGTATTGACTGCTGAAGATTATGAAAAAGTAAGAAAATGTTGCCATAATTGCCTAACGAGGGCTTATGACAAATTGAAGGAAGATACCCAGCAAAATTCTCATTCTTTTCAGCTCGCATAAAGATATCACTTTTGGGTAAAGCGTTTCTGCTTTACCCTGCTTGTTTCAGGCTGCGTGTTCCTGCAAGTTAACTCTCCTTTAAGGCAGATATGGGGTTAGGATTAAGGATCCTCATAGGTTCAATGGCTATTCAAAAATAGTTGCTTATTATATTCTAAATTCTTGGGTAACTTAGTACACATAAAAGCAGTAAACCATTCTAAGGACGTCACTATGTTTGACTCGTTCCATTCACAAGGTGTAGAAGCTTTTAAACAGGGTAATTTTATCCAGGCAAAAAAGATGTTTCTACAGGCGATTAGCCTAAATGACCAACTCCCAGATACTTTTTTCCTTTTAGGAAAAGCCTGTTTTTTTTCTGAGGAGAAAAAAGAAGCCATTCCCTATTTAGTGCGGTTTATTGAATTAACGGCTATAGAAAAAAACCAGAAAGACTGGGCTTGTGCCTTTGATCTTCTTGGACAATGTTTTGCAGCTGACAATCAAGATGAGATTGCTATAACCTATTATTTTGCAGCAATTGAGAATGACTTTAATTGTGTCTCTGCACGGTATCATCTGGCATTAAGTTATATGAAGCTGGCTCAAGAGCACCTCACAAGAAATTTAAACAACTGTTTTACCCTGCTAGGAGATGCGCATATCGCCCTTGATTCAGCTTTGGAACTATGCAGCGATAACCCGTTGTTTTTAAATACAGCTGCCGGCTGGCATAAGCAATTTATTGATTTACTGAAACATTCAGAAGAGAAGAACACCCAAGAAAACATCAGTATTCACTTTATGTGTGCCCTCTACTATTATCATGAAGCATTAGGTTATTGCCATAAAGTTGACACTTCACTTCAAGTGATTAGAGGAAATTTAATACACTGTTACTGCCAATTTGGAGATCATCTTTATCAAAAAGGCGAACTTATCCAGGCCTATGAATTATATTCAGCTGCTCTTGAATTGGAACCTCATCACATTCATGCGCTCAAGCAAACAGGCATGTGCTTATTCAAACAAGGAATGTATCGGGAAGCAAGGATAAAATTTGCAACAATCCGTGAACAAGCCACAGACAGGCACGATAAAGCACATGCCTGGTTAAATACAGCTTCTTGTTACCGCATGGAGCGAAACTTGGATGAGGCAGAACAATCTCTTAACCAAGCGAAAAAAATAACCCCACTAGATCCTGAAATAGATAAAGAAAATGAAAAGCTGAAGCTGGCACGGGCTCAATCTTTGCTTATCGCAACCAGCACCTTTTTTGTCAAGGAGCACACACATCACACCCATAACCGGTCATTACCATCACTGGATACTTTTAAACAATCATTAACCCAAGCCAATTCAAACCGGGATACTACTGCACGCCGAACGCTATAATATTTTTTGGGTGAGCCATACAGTGGCACCCCCACAATCCGGATCGTGCATTTTATGCACTGAAATTTTCATGTTATTCTTATGCAAAATGGTTTCATATTCTTGGGTATCCAGTGAAGCATGGTATAAATTATAACCCCCATTGTCACTCCAAACTTCCCCGGCTTCAGTGCCTGAGGTAAAAACTAACAAACCTCCAGGTTTCACTAAAGAAGTAAATAATTCCAACGTGTTTCTTTGATCAGCCTGGGGTAAATGAAAAAAACTATGCCAGGCAATGACAATGTCGAATTGCTTGTCAAATTTTAGTTTGCGCATATCGGCTAAAATCCATTGAGCATCAGGAAATTTTTTTTGGCAGCAATCTATCATTTTTTTACTGGCATCAACCCCTGTTAATTCATACCCTTCTTCAATAAAAAATTTTGCAATAGGCTCACCAGTACCACAACCAATGTCTAATACTTTGCCCCCAACAGGAAAATATTTTCGGATTTCATCCAGGTAAAATTTTTCCATATTCAATTCTTTATTTCGATGGGTCTCAAACCAGTCAATTAATTCATCATATGTTTCATAAACTTTGTTCTTATCTGATTCTTTCATCGCATAAACCTTTAAAACCGAAATAAGGGTTTCAATGCCATATATCGCAACTCATTTAACCATTGCTCCCTTGGCGTCCCTCCTGGAGCTGTTGATTCAAACCAGTTATTTTTGCACCATAAGTATATATCCAGGCTTTTCATTTGGCTAAAATCATTTATTGACTGAACGAGACAATTATCTATGGGCAAAACACTTCGATACCCCTCAATCATCCATGTAAATTTCTCTGACCATGCATTAAAAGGAATGCTGCACAAGTCTAAATAGGGTTTGGCAATATCGGCTATAAACCAATGATAGACCGGTTCATCGAAATCAATAAAATGGATTTGTCGGCCATCAAACAGTACATTACCTGGACGGTGATCGCCATGAGTGAGGCCAAAATTGGATTCATTCACAGTAAGACATTTGAATCGCTGATCAAGAGTGTGGAATAAATCTCGAATTTCCTGTTCCTCATCATCAAGGTAACTTGCTGTTTCATGCCACAGATCACTCCAGCTTCTAAAATGATGGCGGTTGGCTTGATAAGTTCCAGCAGCACGATGCAATCGAGCTAATGCTTGTCCCCATAAAAAATAGGTATTTTTATCCTGATAAGAAAAATGCATGATTGTTCCTGGCACTTCTGCACATACCTGGGTTAAAAAATCAAAATTATCTTGGCGGACGGTTTCAATATAAGATCCATTTTTCGAGCTAAGTACCTGACAAACGGGCGCATCATTCAGATGCAGATGTTGTTGAAAATCAATTGCTGCGAGAAGTTCTTGTGGTTTTCGAATTTTTTCATGGGTCATGCGCAAATAAAATCCTTTACCCTCAGATTCAAAACGATAAACGCAATTGATTTGGTTATTAATCAAATGCAAATGTTTTGGATTTTCAACCCACTGCAGCGCTGCTTGAAATGCCGTTTCATCACTTATCTTTTTGAGTGTGTCAGCCCATACCATAAATTTTATCCCTATATTTTAATGATGACTATATGTGTCATAATCTCCTTCATCATTCTCTTTCTCGGGAGAAATTAACTCCTGTAATTCGGACTTAAATTTTATTATGGAACTGGATAATCTTTTATTTTGAATAATTTCAAGGCTATCACTTCCCGCTTTAACCTGTTGGCTCAGATTAGATGAGATTTTGGAAATAACAAAAACAACAGAGTTTGCAAATTGTTCCACGAATTTTGCTAAAGTGCACCAGGCTGGAGACGCGCTTCCCATTGCGGTATGAGAAAGTTCCATTAAGTTGCTATTCACCTCATTCGCTTTATCAATTTGATTATTATTTAATAAATTAACTACTGCATGGCATTGAGCAACTAAATGAGTCATTTTATCCAGCTTTACAGGATTGAGCTCATTTAATTCATTAAAATTTGCAATGACATCAAGTTGGCCTAATATTTTTTCCCCAGACTCTTGAAGATTGGGGTTACTTGTTATTGCAGCCTTAAAAGAATTATAAAGTTCTTTATATTTATCAACAGCTGCTTGTTTAAATAATTTATCTGCTTCCCGTATTTCTGCTCCTTGAGCAATTCGTGCTTTTAATTCACGATAACAATCCAAACGCGCTTCAACCCCTGAAGCATACTCACACTGAGATAAGGACTTTAGGAACTCCAACATTAACTTTTGGTTTGCCTCATCTGCATACCATGCAGTTTTATCGAATAAAACATCTGAAAGTTCTTTTTTTAAATCCCCACTTAATGAATTCAAACGTTTAAAACACTCTAATTTCTGTCTGTGCAAATCAAGAGTTTTATCCAGGTACCCATTAGGGCCTAAATACTGTTTATAGATATTTATGAGATTCGTTTGATTCTCAGGGGTCTCTTTCATTTTTCGAATTTCGCCAGACAAAGCGGGAGCTACACCTTGCAAATGAGAGGCCATTTGATTTTTGACCCGCTCAAAAGGAGAAATTGAAGCGTACTGTAGCATTGGGCTGATAACCACATCGTGATCCCGCGCCGATCCAAATTCTGTTTTAAGTTGAATCACATTCCCTATCCCAGGGGAGGGTTGACCAAAAACAGTTACAATATCTAGCGAACCACATGCCGTATAACCTGGCCGCTTGGGATCGGCTCTTTCTCCATCTTTGGTGTGATTATAAGTCTCATCTCCTCTGTATTGGGTTCCTCCTAAAGAAACATGATGAAGGGCCTGTATTTCAGGATAACTATCAGGATCATCCCACATATTGGTCTCTACACCATTATCATCGAGCCGGTTACGAGTATTGGCATCATAACCCAGAAGTGATAAATGCGGACAAGCAGCAACAAGATCCTCCCAGGTGTCTACATCCCTTATAGTTTTCCGATATAAAACATGCCAATCTTCATTGCGCTTCCTTACATCATTTGCATCCAGATGACCTGTAACTGCCTGCACAGTAATGCTTTCGCCAACAGGTTTTTCCTTTAACATCTCCTCGTTTGAGTTTTCCTCTTTTTTACTTCGAGTCACAGTAAAGTGAGTAACCAGACCACCTTTATTATATCCTGATCCGCCATTTATCCTGTTGCTGTTTCGTCTAGCTTCCCTATAACTTACGAGATCTACAGTTACATTGTCTTTATAGATAACAAAGGTTGCCATCCCTGTTGTTTGGCGCAATTGCGTGTCCCATTTGGTATGAGTTGGCATTTGCTTCAAACATTTTACTTGATAACCATCCGGGAGTGAGTTTCTTAACTGTTCCTGGGTCTTTTCAAAATGCGTTTCCTGACAGTTAAGGACAAAAAAATCTGCCTTATCATCCTGTAATAATAAATGAATATCATTACTGGCATTGTTGCCCAGGGTATCATTTCCACAATTCGCAGTGATTGTTCGGTATGTAAACGACATTAATACACTCTACTATTGAGTTTTGGGTTGATAATATTAATATAGCTCAGCCAAAAGCCAGATAGCCAATAATTAAAACACTTAAATGAATTATATAACAAGTAAAGTCACACTGAAAAGATAAATCAAGGCGCTTTACTTTCTTTTCATCTTCCTTAAAAATACTATCATTACTATATCGTTGGGGAGATAGAGGTAGCATTATTGAAGTAATGTTTGCCTTGCAAAATAAGTACAGCATTGAACAGGTGCTCCACATCACCCTTTTCGGCCCAAAAGCTTTGAAATGCGAGCGGGTACTTCTTCAACAGTTCCTTTTTAGAAACGGATTCGGCATGGGTAATTACTTTTAACGTTGCAGTCAATAAATCAATCTTATCTTTTATTACCTTATTTTTGGAATCATGGTGTTCTAATCGCTTTAACTTCTCTTGAATAGCTCCTGATAAAAAAGCTGTTGCCTGCTCCAAATCCATGGTGCGGATTAAGGCACTGTAGTCATAACAGGTGAACATTCTATGGTGGTTCGGCTCGATTTCTTTAGAATCTTGGGGTCTATGGAATTCTTTCTGATTGGCAATTGCATCCTGATGGACATTGGGCTTACGCAAATGAAGCCATCCTTTAATTAATTGCTTTAATTCGTTGGGAGTAATCCGCCACAAGATATCACAGGCAGTAAATAAAACTGCGGTAATTGAAAAAGCAGCCCCTACTGCAGGGATAACAGGAAAAAGCAAAACAAATGTAACCGCCCCCAAAGCAGACAATAAAAAAGTTACACCAAATAAATTATTAAAAGCAGCCTGCAGATAATGCATTCGCTGCACGCTGTCTTTAGGAGATTCAAACGCTCTTAATAAATTAAGTCCGGACATCACTAATTGGTGGCTTAATGCTACGATTAAACTACTGAAGAAAAACCAGGGACCTGCAGCGAAATTAAAATTAAAAAATGCAGAAAGTGCTCCACCATAGAGCGATATACTTGCTAGAACAGCACACATGACCGAAGTAATAAAAAGAACCCATCGATCAAAATTTCGATTGTTGGCTTGTGCCAGTTGATACCCATTAATTAAAGCATTTATAGTCAATAAGAAGCCTATAAAAGGCAGCGTGATGTAAAATAAGGGCGAAGCTCGAAATGCTGTTGCTAATCTTACATCAGCCATTGTTAGAAATAGAGCGATTTCCTGCGTTTCTCGAAGGTATGTAATCGCCTTCTGCAGTTGATTAACAAACATAAGTCTCCTGAATATTATTATTTTTTTACTTGGGAGCCCTAAAACCCTAAATAAACCAGCTACGGTTAAAAGTTATATCCTTAAGATACACTTCGCATTATTTGACCTCTTTCCAGGAATAGCCGGGAGGCTGGGTACAGTATTCACCAGTCTTGGAAGATACTGTCTCCTGCAGAAAGAAGGTTACCTCCTGTAACTAAAATACCAGCCCGATTGTCTGTGATCGGGCAAGCAAAATTACCTATCATTGATGAGTATTTATTGTCGCAAATGAGGAAACAGAATCACATCACGTATTGATTGAGAATTGGTAAACAACATAACCAAGCGATCAATTCCTATTCCCTCTCCGGCCGTAGGAGGCAAACCATATTCCAGAGCCTCGATATAATCACTATCAAAATGCATAGCTTCCAGATCACCTGCATCTTTTTCCTCAACTTGCTTACGAAAACGCTCCGCTTGATCTTCTGCATCATTTAACTCAGAGAATCCATTCGCGATTTCCCGACCGGCGATAAAAAATTCAAAACGATCAGTCACCTCAGGGTCGCTATCGCTGCGTCGTGCCAGAGGAGATATTTCAGTAGGATAACCCGTAATAAAAGTAGGTTGAAATAATTGATGTTCTACGGTTTCCTCAAACAATATAATTTGCAATTTGCCCAAGCCATCCGTTTCTTTAAAAGGAAATCCTTTTTCCTGCAGGATTGCACGACAACTCACAACATTTTCAAGCTGCTGTGCAGTTATTTCAGGGTGATAATGTAATATGGCCTCTTTTACAGTCATACGTGTAAATGGCTTATTAAAGTCAATAATTTGACCTTGATATTCAATCTGTCGTTTTTCCATTACCGTATCGCAAAGATAATGTAATAATTCCTCAGTAAAATTCATCAGATCCTGATAATCTGCATACGCTTGATAAAACTCAACCATGGTAAACTCTGGGTTATGACGCGTTGAAATCCCTTCATTACGAAAATTACGGTTGATTTCGTAAACGCGTTCAAATCCACCTACGACAAGGCGTTTTAAATAGAGCTCAGGCGCAATACGCAAATACATGGTCATATCCAACGTATGATGATGCGTCACAAAAGGTCGAGCCATAGCTCCCCCAGGAATTGGATGCATCATGGGTGTTTCCACCTCCAGAAAATAGTTTTTATCCATGAATTGCCTGAACGCTTGAATTAAACGAGAACGCGTTAAGAAAGTAAGGCGGCTTTCATCATTAGCTATTAAATCCACATAACGTTTACGATATTTCACCTCTTGATCTGCCAAACCATGGAATTTATCAGGCAATGGGCGTAAGGACTTAGTCAATAACTCAAGGCTGTCCGCATGGACTGTAAGTTCGCCTGTGTTTGTTTTAAACAATTCGCCTTGAACACCCACTATATCGCCCAAGTCCCAATGTTTGAATTCTTCATACTGTTCGGGGAGATCGTTAGCTCGAATGTATACTTGAATCCGTCCAGAAAAGTCTTGGATATGGAAAAAGCTCGCTTTACCCATAATCCGTCTTAATACAATACGGCCAGCCACGATTACTTTAACGTGTTTTTCCGCTAAAGTTTCCTTGTCCAGGGAATCATAATGATTAATAATTTCCTGGGCTAAATTTTCGCGACGAAAATGGTTTGGAAAATTAAAACCTTTTGTTCGTAATTCAGCTAATTTTTGCTTGCGAATATAATAAACTTCACTTTCATCAATATGTTCTATTTGTTCATCACACATGCTGCCCTACTCCTGCCTTTAAACTGGCTTCAATAAATTGATCCAATGCACCATCTAGTACTGCTTGGGTGTTGCTGGTTTCAACACCGGTGCGAAGATCTTTAATACGAGATTGATCCAATACGTAAGAACGAATTTGAGATCCCCAACCTATATCTGATTTACTGGCTTCCAATGCCTGCTGCTCTGCATTTTTCTTTTGCATTTCCAATTCATATAATTTAGCCCGCAGCTGTTTCATTGCCTGATCTTTATTGCGATGTTGGCTTCGATCATTTTGACATTGTACTACAATCCCGCTGGGTGCATGAGTTATACGTACTGCCGAATCAGTTCGGTTAACGTGCTGCCCCCCGGCGCCGGATGCCCGATAGGTATCGATACGTAAATCAGCGGGATTTATTTCGATTTCAATATCATCATCGATCTCAGGGGAAACAAAAACTGCAGCAAAAGAAGTATGTCGCCTGTTGCCCGAATCAAAAGGGGATTTTCGTACCAAACGGTGCACTCCGCTTTCTGTTCGCAGCCATCCAAAAGCATACTCGCCTTTAAAATAAATTGTAGCACTTTTAATACCTGCAACTTCACCTGGGGAACATTCGATTAATTCAGTAGCAAGCCCATGTTGTTCTCCCCAACGTAGATACATGCGTAATAACATTTCTGCCCAATCCTGGGCCTCAGTACCTCCTGAACCGGACTGAATATCCAAATAAGCATTTGAATTATCCATTTTTCCGGAAAACATACGACGAAATTCCAAATCAGCAACGTTTTGCTCTATAGAGTGTAATTCTTCACCAATTTCATTTATCGTTTGTTCGTCATTTTCTTCGCGTGCGATCTCAAATAACTCATGCAAATCATTAATGGATTGATTTAATTGGGTTAAATTAGAAACTACTGTTTCCAATTGGGTCCTTTCCCGTCCTAATGCCTGTGCAATCTCGGGTTTATCCCAAACAGTGGATGATTCAAGTTCCCGGACAACCTCTTCCAGACGCTCGCTTTTAGCGTCAAAGTCAAAGATACCCCCTAAGCGCTTCTACACGCTTCTCAAGATCCACCAGATTAAGATTAATTTGGTTTACTTCTAACATAAGTGTCTCTTTTTATAATAAATCAGGTTAATACTTCTACTCGTACCGCAACTCGTAATCCCGATTTCCATAGCGTAATCTGCATTACAAATGCATTCCAGGCTACAATTTTGATGTAAGCATGGCCCAGTAAAAAAATAAGCCTGAGATTTTACCGTGAATGAAGTCAAAAAAACAACTTATGAAGTCTTCATTGCTGTTCGATAAGCTTGGAGATTCATCAACAAATCTGCTTCTGCAGGAGATAAATGGCAACTTTCAACAATTTCCTCTCTATTACCCCCCATTTCCAAAATTCGTAAGGCATGGCGGTAACCTCCATCATTGTCTCGTTTATTCTCCAAATCCTGAATCTGGTTATCCATACTTATCAGTTGTCTATTAATTTCTTGCAATTGTTTGGAGAATAATAAATCGGCGTGAACTAACATGGGGTGATCCTTTGTAATTTGATCAATTGCTTTTTGCTGTGCATCCACCTTTTCCTGCATGCCAGTTAATTTTTTTCGCTGCTCCAATAAGTAATTCATACCCAATAGCAAAATAACTCCATTTAAGATTAATAGAATAATTGTCATTTCATATCCTCATTCCCAATGACTACACGGTGCGCTTGCTCACTTAATTCCGGATTTAAAAGTCGCGGAATATTTCGATTCAAGGCAATAATAATACTCACCCTACGATTTGCTGCTCGCCCTTGTGCTGTAATGTTATCTGCAACCGGAAATTGTTCTCCGTAGCCTGTTACTAAAAGATTTTGTGCTGAAATGCCAAAAGAATTTAACGTTCGGCCAACTACTGCGGCACGCATGGCAGAAAGTTCCCAGTTTGAGGGAAACTGAGGAGTTTCTATAGGTACATTATCAGTATACCCTTCTACCGAAATAATCGAAGTTGATTTTTTAATTTTATTGGCTACTTGCATTAATTTAACAAAAGCCTCAGGTTTTAAATCTGCCTCACCGGATTCAAATAAAGCTCCTGATTTAATGTCCAGCTCTATCCAGCCTTCCTGACGATTAATCTTATAGTTTCCATCTTCTAATTCCGCCAATGATTGATGTAAGTCATCAAGTCCGTCATTAAAAAGTCCATGAAATTGTTTGGTTTGTGGCCCATCTTTTTTATTGTCTGTTGACTTGAGGGCACGGGCTGCATCTTTTTTATTAAAAGCGGATTTCATCCCTTCTGAAAGAGATCGGTATTTAGAAATATTAACGGAAGAAATTGCATACATGACTACAAAAAAAGCAAATAACAGAGTAATAAAATCTGCATAAGAGACAACCCAGCGATGATGGTCATTTTGCTGCTCACTTCCTTTTTTTCTTGCTTTCATTTTTCTTGTGCTGACCAAAATTGTTGAGTTTTAATAGCAAAATTCCGGGACTTTCCCCAGAAGCAATTGCGACCATACCTTCTACAATCATTTCCTCATAGTGTACTTTATGAGCAATACACATTTTTAATTTATTTGCCACAGGCAAAAAAATAAGATTAGCCATTCCCACCCCGTAAATAGTAGCTACAAAGGCTACTGCAATCCCTAATCCCAATTCACTGGGTTCGGATAAATGACGCATCACCTGAATCAATCCCAAGACTGCTCCCAGGATCCCAATGGTTGGGCTGTATCCTCCCATACTTTCAAAAACTTGGGCAGCATGGAGGTCATGCGACTCAACCCGCTCAATCTCATCTTCAAGAACTTGTCTTATCGTGAGTTTATCTACCCCTATGACCAATAGTTCAAGACCTTTATTAATTAAGGGATTTTTTTCAGTTTCCAAATGCTCTTCCAGAGACAGAAATCCCAATTGACGTGCTTTTCTGGCCAATTCAAACATTTTGTTGCGGCAGGGTTCAAAATCAAGCAGCGGTGGTTTAATGACCCACGGCAAAATATTAAAGGCTCTTTTGAAAGTACTGAGGGGGGTTTGGACCATAACTGCGCCAATTGTTCCTCCCAATACGATTAACAGTGCAGAAAAGTTAAGTAATGATTGGACAGTTCCGCCTTCAAACAATTGGCCAATCATAATGGCTAAAAAACTGGTTAGCATCCCTACTACAGTTAATACATCCATTATTTTCTATTCCGGTAAACGTGATTTAATTCGATGTGTAGCCTGGCTTAGAATCTGTGAAACGCGAGATTCACTAACGCCGATAACTTCCCCAATTTCTTTTAAATTCAAATCCTGTTCGTAATATAACGAAAGTACCATCCGCTCTTTATGAGGCAGGCCACGAATAACTTCCGATAAACGACGCATTAAATCACTATGGAATACGTTGACATGAGGTTCAGCATATCCGTCTTCCACTTGCAAAACATCATCCGTGACCCCTAAATCTTCAAAACCGTACAAATGGCTGCTTACCGAGTCTTGTAACATTTCATGATATTCATCGAGTGAAATCTCAAGTTCTGCGGCAATTTCCGAATCCTTCGCCTCTCTTCCCAACCGGTGCTCGACATTTTTTACTGCTTCAGAAATCATTCTGGCATTACGATGGACTGAGCGAGGTACCCAATCATTGCGCCTTACTTCATCAAGCATATACCCTCTAATCCGAATTCCTGCATAGGTTTCAAACGAAGCACCTTTGGAGGAATCATAATGTTTTGTTGCTTCCAGCAACCCAAGCATTCCTGCTTGAATTAAATCATCCAACTGCACACTTTGCGGCAAACGGCCCAGTAAATGATGTGCAATGCGTTTCACTAGCAAAGCATGAGTTTTTACCAGCGTTTCTTGGATTTGCTGATTTACTTTGCTATAGGCAGCCAAAGCATCCACAATTTTCTCCTTAAAATTCACCTGCAACCAAACGCTCTAAAAAGAAACTGGTATTACCACCCAATAAAGAACAGGGAGGCCATTCAGAGACTTCATCTGCCAACTGTCTGAGAGCCGAAGCAGCAGCAGAATCAGGATAAGCAATTAGTACGGGCTTTTGCATTTTTACTGCTCTGTGTATATGCTCATCAAAAGGTACTGCTCCTAGATAGTCTAGCTGAACCTCGAGAAATTGCTCGGAAACTTTTAATAATTTATTAAATAATTCCCGCCCATCTCTTTCATTTCTCACCATATTGGCCAGAATGTGAAAACGTGTCCATTCATATCGTTTACTCATTACTTTAATTAAAGCATATGCATCTGTTAAGGAAGTGGGTTCATCACAAACAACTACAATTAACTCTTGAGAGGAACGGGTAAAACTTAAAACGGTGTCCGAAATTCCAGCAGCGGTATCTATAATCATGTAATCTAAATCATCGGTAAGCTCATTAAATGCATCGATGATTCCAGCAAGCTCCGGAGGGGAAAGCTGGGTCATAAATTCCGTACCTGAGGCTGCAGGAATTACGCTAATTCCGCTTGGTCCTGGCAATATAATGTCACTTAAGTGACAGACTCCCTGAATGACATGAGACAAGTTATATTTAGTATGCAATCCCAGCATAATATCTATATTTGCCAATCCCAGATCAGCATCAAGTATCATCACTCTTTTGTTAAGCTGAGCCAAGCCAACGGCCAAATTGACAGAAACATTGCTCTTGCCTACACCTCCCTTGCCAGCAGAGACGGCAATTACTTTAATTGGTTTCGCACGTGACAGGTTCCTTAAACCTGAAGCCTGATCCCGTATATTTTTCTTTACCTTAGACATGATATTCTCTCCCAGCACTTTGAAGTGCTTTCCCAACTCTGTCTGTCTGAAACAGCTGTGTTTCCTGATCTGCAAGTAACTCAATGAGCTGGTGGCGTGTAGCCATTTTAATATCTTCAGGTACCCGTTGTCCGTGGGTGAGATAGCTCACCCCTAAGCCCGACTCAATTAGCGCGCTTAAGGCACCCCCTACAGCTAAAGACTCATCCAGTTTGGTTAAAATACACTGATCGACCTGATTTGCCTCGTAACGTTTTATTGCATCAATTAATACTCGATAATGACTGGTTGCAGGTAACACCAAAACTTTGGAAATTGACTGTAAATAAGTCCCCAGTACATACATTTGTTTTACAACCCGTTCATCTGCCGGATTCATTCCCGCGGTGTCAATTAAAATCAATTTCTTATCACTTAGTTGTCGTAACACGCGCGCCAAAGAAACTTCATCCTGTGCAACACACACTTTAACGCCCAAAATTTTTCCATACATCATAAGCTGTTCCTGGGCAGCAATTCGATAGGTATCCATAGTAACTAACCCCAGCTTATCTGCCCCGAATCGCAGGGCAAATCTCGCTGCAATTTTGGCCAAAGTGGTTGTTTTCCCGACACCCGTTGGCCCAACAAAAGCATACACCCCACCTTCCTCTATCCTATGGGTGTCACAAATGAGTAATTGTTCGGAAATGAGATTTAAAACACCCTCCCAACCCTTTTGTTGATTTAAATCAGGTCGCACCGAACATGCCCAATTTGCGGCTGTAGTGTGGCTTACTCCCAGATACAGAAGTTTCTGGAGCAAAATCGTATGCAAAGGTTCATGGACCCCAATATTTCCTCTTAACTGCGCTTCAAGCATTCCCCTTAGGGTTTGAATTTCCTGGCGCATGTCATCAAGAGGTGTTTGTGTTTGAAATTTAGCCTGGCTTGGTGGTTCAGCACAGGCTACCGCTGCTGATGTTGAAAGAATTGTTTCATCAAAATCAATTGCAGCAACGACTTCCACCCCCCCTTCTATATGATGGCTGGACAATATAACGGCATCGGCACCAAGTGTTTCTTTAATTTGTTTCATAGCGCTGCGTGTATCGGCCGCAACAAAACGTTTTAATTTCATAAAGCCTCCTGCTTATGAAGAAATTTGTCACTATTCACGCAATGCCTCTATATAGAAATTGTAGTCCGCTTGTAGGAAAACTGAGAACTGATGCTCTGATTGTTTTGCACCAGCTTCTCTTTATAATCACCCCAGATCAGGTGTTATCCTACTGTCCCTACTATTCTTATTTGTTTATTATCAGGAATCTCCTGATAAGACAAAACATGAAAGTCATGAGAGATATTACGCACAAATCGTGCCAAGACCGAACGTATTCCGGGTTGTACCACCAATACGGAACTCTCCTGTTTTGCCTGTTGTTGCATTGCGAGTTGAGTCAAGGAATGCTGTATCTTGTCTGCCATTCCCGGCTCAAAGTTTACGCCCCCGGTCCCACTGCTTTGAATAATGTTTTGCAATAATTGTTCCAACTCTGGTTTTAAAGTAATAATTGGCAGTTCCTCGTGAATTCCACTGATTTTTTGGGTGATTAATCGGGATAAGGCTATTCGTACCTGACTGATTAAATATTCTGTATCCTTGGATTTTGGCGCTAGCTCCGCCAAAGTTTCGACTATGGTACGAATATCGGTTAGAGGAATATGTTCCACGAGCAATCCTTGTAATACTTTACTCACCATTCCTAATGTAAGCCCATCAGGCACCAATTCTTTCACCAATTTCGGTGAAGTTATTGCGAGTTTGTCCAAAAGTTGCTGTGTTTCTTCATAACCTAATAACTGCTGACTGTTTTGCTCAAGTATTTGGCTTAAGTGGGTAGCAATTACTGTTGAAGCATCAACTACGGTATACCCTAAGGTATGTGCCTCTTCTTTCTGACTCTCATTTATCCAGACTGCTTCCATTCCAAATGCGGGATCTTGAGTTTTTATTCCTTCGATTTCGCCAAAAATTTGTCCTGGATTGATAGCCAGACACCGATCCAGATGGATTACAGCTTCTCCCATTACCACGCCTGCCAAGCTAATCCGGTAATGGTTCGGCTTTAAGTCCAGATTATCCCGTACATGTACGGAAGGAATTAAAAACCCCAGTTCCTGGGAGATTTTTTTTCGTACCCCCTTAATTCGGGAGAGTAAAATTCCGCCCTGAGACTGATCGACCAAAGGAATCAGGCGATATCCTACCTCAAGACTGATTACGTCCACTGGATTTACATCATCCCAAGACAGCTCGGAAGAAATATTGGGCGCCTGCAGGGCCAAAGATTCATTTTCCTGGGTGAGCTGTTCTTTATTCTTAACTTTTTCCTGTTGTAAAAACAAATAGGCAATTCCTGCCAAACCTGCAGAAAGTAAAATAAATGCAACATGCGGCATTCCCGGGATAATACCAATTAATCCGATGATAGCTGCCGCGATAATTAGAGAACGGGGATTGGCAAGTAATTGCGAAATAAGCGCGTGCCCCATATTTTGCGCACTGGAAACCCGCGTTACAATAATGGCGGCAGCAGTGGATAAAACCAGAGATGGAACTTGTGCTACCAAACCGTCACCAATAGTTAATAGAATATAATTATGCAATGCATCGGAAATACTCATCCTGTGCTGAAAAACACCAATAATTAACCCACCAATAATATTAACAACCAAAATCAGGATTCCTGCAATTGCATCTCCGCGAACAAATTTACTGGCACCATCCATAGAGCCATAAAAATCTGCTTCCTGTGCTACCTCCAGACGCCGATTGATTGCCTGCTCCTGATTAATCAAACCCGCATTCAAATCTGCATCGATGGCCATTTGTTTTCCCGGTAATGAATCTAAAGTAAACCGTGCACTGACCTCGGATACCCGCCCTGCGCCTTTGGTGACGACAACAAAATTGATAACGACCAAAATAATAAATACAACCAGCCCAACAGCGTAGTTTCCACCAATAACCACCTCACCAAATGATTGAATCACGTGTCCGGCAGCGTCAGTTCCTTTATAGCCATTTAATAAAACAACGCGCGTTGAGGCTACGTTTAACGATAAACGTAATAACGTCGCAAGCAGGATAACGGTGGGAAAAACAGCAAAATCAAGGGGTCTTTCACTGTATATCACTGCTAATAAAACAACTAACGATAATGCGATATTAAAAGTAAAAAACACATCCAATAGGAAAGGAGGCAAAGGCAACATCATCATGCCAAGCATCATGATAAGCACCAAAGGGGTGCCCAGACCTTGTCTCATCCAATATTGAATATAGTGCAATGCTTTATTCATGAGCATTCTCCTCTACTTCCCGTACTAATTCTGGCGGAATAGGAACATCTTGCAAGAGTGTGGGTTTGTAATCATAACGTTCCTTATCACGCAACTGAAACACATATGCCAAGACCTGGGCGACAGCAATATAGAGCCCTCTTGGTATTTCTGCATTTAATTTGGTGGAAAAATAAAGTGCGCGTGCCAAAGGGGGCACTGAAATAACAGGAATTTTGTGGGCGGTTGCCACTTTATTTATTTGGAATGCAATCAAATCCTTACCCTTGGCTACCACTATCGGAGCTTTATTCCTCTTTTCCTTATAACTAATTGCCACCGCATAATGGGTAGGGTTTGTTAATACCACATTCGCTTTTGATATTTCATTCATCATCCGTCGTCGCGAAATTTCTTGTTGTGCCCTACGAATAGCGCTTTTTACTTCAGGCTTACCTTCTGTTTCTTTGTATTCATCCCTCAATTCCTGCATGGTCATCTTCATATTTTTCTGATGCTCATACAATTGGAAAGGCACATCAAAAGCAGCAATTACAATCAAACTTGCCGCAATCAATACAAATGATTTCACGACAATCAATGCACCGCTGCTGATTGCGGTTTCAACAGGGACATGGGCTAATCCCAACAAAGCAGGTACCTGTGATTTAAGTACCGCTATGGCTACCACTGCGACAAGAAGGAACTTAAAAAACGATTTAAGCATTTCAACCACGCTTTTTACCGAAACCATCCGCTTTAATCCCTGAAAAACATTCAGCCGTGAAAATTTGGGTTGCAAAACCTGTCCACTAAAAACCCATCCTCCCAGCAGTAATGGAGCCACCAAAGTGATAGCAAAAATAATAACCAATAAAGGTACTAAGGACCAAAATCCCATCCTGGCGAGTAAAAATAAACGCTCTAAACTCACTGTTGGGGTAAGAATAACCTGGGTATTAAATTCAAACGCGTGTCGCATCATGGCAGCTATCTGGAGTGCCAAATATTTTCCAAAAATAAGAAACCCCACGGCAGTAACCAATAAGGTAACTGTAGTGTTAAAGTCTCGCGATCGGGCAACCTGGCCTTTTTTTCGGGCTTCTTTAAGCCGTTTGGCCGAGGGCTGTTCTGTTTTTTCTTGTGCTTGTTCCTGCTCGGCCATCAGCGCAACATCCCTATCATAAAACGCATTCCCTCTGCTAAAAGATCCGCCATTTGTGCCGCAACATTCGGCAAACCTACCTTAATAACAACCATTCCCATGATTAACGTTATAGGAAAACCCAAAGAAAAAATATTCAATTGTGGGGCTGCTCGAGACATGATTCCAAAAGCAAGACTCACAATGAGCAAAGACAACAATGCCGGAATTGAAATCAGCAGCGCCTGTTTAAACATCCACCCTGAAAATAAAATGACATTCCATAACATAGATGGGGCAATTGAAACCTGCCCCACAGGCATAACTTTGAAGCTTTCCAACAAGGTTTCAAAAACTGTCAAATGTCCATTCAGCGCCAAAAAAATCAGGGTCATCATCATGGAATATAACTGGCTGACCAAAGGAACACTGGCTCTGCTTGCAGGATCCATCATGACTGCAAAACTAAGACCAGCCTGCATTGCAATAATTTGTCCGCCCAGTACAAAAACCTGAAAAACAAGCTGCAAGACAAATCCCATTAACAATCCAAACAGCAATTCCTGAAGTATGTATCCCAAAAAAACGCCCTTAAAATGAAGAAACGAAAGCTCTTTGGGAACCATAAATGCACAGACGCAACTTAAAACGAAAAGCAAAATAATTTTTATACGGCCCGGTATTAAAGCAGATGAAAAAACAGGGACAGTAAGTAATAGCCCACCAATACGTCCCATGGGCCATACAAACTGGCTTATCAGTCCTATCGCTGCTGAATAATCAAGATCCATCTGAGGTTATCCTATTAAATAAGGAATATTGCTAATCAGGGAATCCGTATAATTCAACATTGTCTTCAATAACCAGGGGCCAGCAAATACGAGCATCAAAAAAGTAATAAACAGTTTGGGGATAAAACTTAAACTCGTTTCATTAATCTGGGTTGCCGCCTGAAACATAGAAACGAGCACGCCAATAATAAGGCCAGGAAGAATGAGGACTGTAATTAACAACAGCATCAAATACACACCCTCACTAAATATAGAAGTTACAGACTCTGGAGTCATATTTTTTTCCCTAAAATTTTATTTCCTCTGGGTCCCAGCTCACTGAAGCAATACTGCCTTTTAACTCATCGCAAAACTTGATGCCAATGATCCTAAAACAAGCGTCCAGCCATCAACCATTACAAAAAGCATTATTTTAAAAGGTAATGAGATAATTAAAGGGGATAACATCATCATCCCCATAGCCATCAGCACACTGGATACCACCATATCGATAATTAAAAAAGGCAAAAATAAAATAAAACCAATCTGGAATGCGGTTTTTAACTCGCTGGTGATGAACGCAGGAATTACAACGCTCATTGGAACTTCATTAAGGCTTACCGGGTTTTGTTCGGCAAATTTTTCAAACAAGGACAAATCATTTTTACGTGTTTGATTTAACATAAATTGACGTAATGGCACTTGTGCATTCGCCAAGGCCTGGGGAAATTTGATGCTCTCAGCAAGGTAAGGTTGCACCGCATTCTCATTGATTTTAGTAAAAACAGGCGACATCACGAAATAAGTCATGAATAGTGCTATGCCAATCAAGATTTGATTGGTGGGGGTTTGGGCCATTCCAATAGCCTGCCGTAAAATGGAGAGCACAATTATGATCCTTGTAAACGCAGTCATTGCCATCAGCATGCCAGGCAAAACTGTGAGCAAAGTCATAAAAATCAAAATTTGCAGGTTGACACTATAAGTTTGTTCCCCATTTGCACCAGGTTGTACTGTCAACGCAGGAAGTGATAAAGGGGCTGCCTGGAGCGCAAAAGGAAGACAACTTAATATAAAAAACAGTAGGTAACCCTTGGCGTTGCCTAGGGCAAACGAATTTGCTTTATCTCCTCTAGAGGACATGGAGCATGCATACTGTACTGAATTCATTTTTTTCATTTTGATGACTTCACAACTGATTTAAGCAGATCTGCAAATGTTGGTTTATTTTGGGTATCGAATCCTGGTGGCAATTGTTCACCAAAATCATGAAGCAAAGTGATATTTCCAGCACCTGAACCCACCAATAAATAACGGGCCCCTACTTTTAAAAGAGTGACTTTCTCCTTGGGACCCAAAATCATAGTGGCTATAGGTTGAAATCCCCTTGCTGGACCTATTTGCATTCCATGTAATCGCTTTACTACCCAGGATAATGCAATAATGAGCAATAAAACCAACGATAAGCCCATAATCACGCGGATGAGCTCCCCCTGATTGAGTACGTTTTGCATTATCTTAATCGCTTGATTCGTTCTGCTTTACTGACAATATCAGTTAACCGCACACCAAATTTGTCATTGACTACAACAACCTCCCCGTGCGCAACCAGGGTGCCATTGACTAAAACATCAAGCGGATCGCCAGCTAAACGATCCAGTGCAACAATACCGCCCTGGTTTAATTGAAGCAGGTTACGAATGGTCATTTTAGTACGGCCAATTTCTACAGTTACAGAAACCGGAATGTCTAAAATCAAATCCATTTTCTCACTCTCTGCCTCTTGAGGGAGAGCATTTGCAGGTTTAGGTTGCTCCATTGCTTCTTGAGACATTACTTATCTCCTAATAACTAATATTTTTTATTATTTTTACTGCGCGCTTATCATTTGCAGTGCCTTGGGTTGCTGTAAAACCAGGAGTCCCTTCAATATCCAAAGTAACTTCTTCTTTCATTTCCATAGGAATAAAATCACCTATTTGCCATGACATAACTGCACCAAGAGTACTTTTGGTCTCAGCCATTATTGAACTCACAGTTAATTCAACATCCATTAATTCTTCTTTTAATGATTTAATCCAGTTGGGATCTATTTCATCATCGGGACGAGAGGCGCCTAGTTCCAATTGCTCCTTGATTGGTTCAACCATGGAATAAGGCAGAACAAAATAAAAAGTTCCAATTTCTTTACCAAAATCCATCGAAAAACGCGTTACTATCAGCATTTCCTGAGGTTCTGCTATATTCACTAGCTGAGGGTTGGTTTCATCATTGAATTTCGTTATATCAAGTTGAATAATTGGCTTCCAAGCTTGAGTCAGGTTGGCAATGAGCTTCTTGGTAATTACATCCATAACCCGCAATTCAGTCGCAGTAAAATCTGTTTTATCCTTTTGTGCAAAGAATTGAGAACTGCCGCCAAAATAATAATCCACCAAATCGTATACAAAAGTACTGTCAAAAAGAATAATGCCTTTACCGCGTAATGGTTTGAATTTAAAAATACACATTAAGCTTGGGTTAGGTAAGCTCTCCATAAAATCACGATGTTTGACAATGAGCAATGGATCCTGCTTAATTTCAAAATCTTTGGCCGTAACATTATAAATATCCGCAGCAAACAGGCGTACAGCGCGATCATAAATCCTGTCCAATACCGGAAGTTTACCTTTTACAATGCGCTCTTGGGCAGTAAAATTCAGTGTTTTTACTTCATTTTCTTTTTTTACTTCTATTGTCTCGAATACAGCTTCCGTTACCTGCTTTTTATGGCTGCTGGCTTTTTTATTACGGACTGCCTCCTTGGTTCCCTCTGCACCCTCCGAATTTTGATTTTCTGAGTTTTCACCAACCGTTTTCAGCAGAGCATCTATTTCTTCTTGTGATAAAACGTTTTTATCAACCATATAAGCAATCCATACTAATTTTTAAATTTGAATCATTCATTAATTCAGCAAGTACAATGTTTTTCTATGAATAGCTCCTTCATGCAAACAGTATGCCATTTAATATAAAACAGGGATTATCTTCATAACCCGGATTAACACCGCCCAATCCGGGTTCAAATTTCAGTTGATTGCATTGACTTTCCTGATCCGTTTATGAGTTGAATCAGTAATGGCTAATTTGTTTTGACAGTCAAAAAATTCATACGCCAATCATTTGACAATTTTTGCTTGAAAAATACTTTGTCCATGTTACTCGTTTGATTGTTGCTGACATTTTGACTGCGCCATTTTGCGACAATTATCCTGACAATCAATTTGATCAGAATTCAAACATTGAGAATTAATACAATCTTGGCTTGTATTGTGATAACACTGAGATTTATCGTATTTCTGCGCACCTAAATAATCTTGGGGAATATCGGCCGCATAGATTGAAATAGAAAAAAAGGTTCCTAAAAAGATTAAAAGAGTTTTCATCATAATTCCTTTTAATTATGTTTCTAAATGAATTATAGTCTTAAATAATAAAAATAATTAAATATCGAAAATGCGCAGCAAATTCACAAAGCTTACCAATTTTAGCCGTGCGCGTGTCAGTCAATCTTTTTGCTTACGTCCTGATAATGAAACTGAACTTATCGATTATCTTGCTCATCACCCACAAGATAGCATTCTCGTGCGTGGTTCGGGCTTAAGTTACAATGACAGTTGCTTTAATACCGGCGGGTTTATCATTGACAGCGGCCGTCTGAATCATTTTATTGATTTTGATCAAAAAACCGGAATTGTACGCTGTCAGGCGGGAGTACCATTGCACGATTTGTTTTTAGTACATCCCAATTTCATTCCTCCCGTTCTGCCTGGTACAGTTCATACTACGGTGGCAGGTGCAATTGCCCATGATGTACATGGAAAAAATAATCATCAAGAAGGAAGCTTTGGTCATCACCTCATCGAATTTGAATTAGTGATTGGAAGTGAAAAATTTACCTGCAGCCGTGAAAAAAACAGTGACTTATTTCATGCGACGATCGCCGGCCTGGGTCTTACAGGGATAATTACGCGAGTTGCTCTTCGTCTTAAAGAGGCTCCTCCTTTTGTTCAAGCGCAGCATAGACAATTCGAATCGCTCACGGAATTAACCCAATACATGACTACCGAGGGCATTCATCATGATTATCAGGTTTCCTGGATTGATCTCCTCAATCCTACACCCCGAGCGATTCTCTCTGTTGCCGATTATTGTGAACCATTTGATAATATAAAACCCAAAATTCATACTGTCCCTAAAATTCCTTTTTCTTTAATCAACTCATGGAGTATGAAATTATTTAATCAGCATTTTTTTAACAACAAAAAAGGGCAAGAAAAGTTAGGTCTTGAACAATTTAATAATCCGCTGGATAAACTCTTGCACTGGAACAGACTTTATGGCCGCAAAGGATTAATTCAGTTTCAAGCTGTATTCAGTGCCGATGACGATGCCCCAACCCAATTGGAAAAGATGATCCGGTTAATGCGGATTAATAAAGCAATTCCTACCCTTGCAGTGCTCAAATTATTCACACAGCCCGGGGAAGGGTTACTCTCCTTTTGTAAACCAGGATTTACTTTAGCAGTAGATTTTGTTCACAATTCTGCAGCAAATAAAACAATCTCTGCATTGAATCAATTAATCACCGAACTGAAGGGACGGGTTTATTTAGCTAAGGACATGCTTTTAAATGAAAAACAATTTTACTATATGTATGAAAATTTCACTCAGTTTTCCCAGACGCTCGACAATTATGGATGCACCATGCACTCTGATCTGGCAAAAAGGTTAGGGATCAAAAAATGACGTCAAGAACCTGGATGATATTAGGTGCCACTTCCATTATTGCAGAGCAATTTGCACATATTGTTGCCCAAGCCGAACATCACCTGCTTTTAGTGGGACGCCAGGAAGATCAACTCCACCTCGTTGCTCGAGATATTCAGCTCCGCTATAAAGTAAGCTGTGAGACTCTGGTTGTTGATCTTATAGAACAAGTTGATGAGCTACTTACCGTGCTTAAAAAAGATACCCGTGAATTGGATGTGTTTATCGCGCATAGTGACTTCACCGATAATGAGCATTTAAATCGAGAAACAATAACGCGCCTCATTCAACTCAATATCCTCACCACTACTTTAATTATCCATACCTACCTTAATCGCCTCCAAAATGAATACCATTTACTGTTTCTAAGCTCTGTTGCTGGCTGCAGGGGACGTGCAAAAAACAGTCTTTATGGGGCCAGTAAAGCAAGCATTGAGATTTACCTGCAAGGGATACAACAAACAGCTCAGGCAAACCAACACATTACCATTGCCCGTTTGGGCTTTATTGATACAAAGCAAACCTATGGTCAGCCTGGAATTTTTTATGCAGCTCCTCCTGATCTTTGTGCGAAAGCCTGTTGGCGGGCGCTAATGCAAAGAAAAAGAGTCTTCTATTATCCTTATTTCTGGCGTTTTATCATGGCAATCATTACGCGATTACCTTTTTTTCTCTTTAAAAAAATGGGTAAGGTTTAAAATGGATTATTCAAATCTTCTTCATTTTAGTGCAAGTCGATTGATTGATCCTTTTAAGCGGTAATGTAAATAAGTTTTTCTAAAATGAAAATTTAGGAATTTACGCCATGGAATCATTGCAAAGTCCTAATATTATTCTCTTTGTGGACCTGTTTTTTCTTTTAAGAGATCACGAATTTCAGCTAATAGAATTTCTTCTCTTGTTGGTAGTGTTTCTTGCTTCTCTTCTTTTTTTCTTAATAGAGAAATGCCTTTAACTGCTATAAAAATACAAAATGAAATAATGGTAAAATCAATAACCGACTGGAGAAATTCGCCCCATTTCACAACTGCCGCACCGACTGTAAAGGTTTTATCTGCAACATTGATCCCGCCGAGCAACAAACCAATTAAAGGCATAATAATACCTTGAACCAGGGAGCTTACAATTTTTCCAAACGCAGCACCAATTACCACCGCAACAGCCAAATCTATTACATTTCCCTTGACGGCAAATTGTTTAAACTCTTGTAAAAAACTCATGTCCTCTCCTTATATGGTTATTTACAATATGTAGCCTGGAACATTTTCCAGGCTACCTGAGGGAAATTTAGGATTGACGCACCATCTCTCTTATTTCTTCTATTTTTTTCTCCAAGTTATCCGGAATAGCTCCTCCTCCTTGGGCCATATCATCCCGACCACCACCTTTGCCGCAGAGATGTCTCACCAACGTCGCTGCGTTAGGCGCTTTGTCTAAAATATTTTTACTCACTCCCGCAATTACATTCATTTTATTTTGATCCAGAGTAAATAAAACAATTACGGCTGAATCAAGTCTTGATTTCAATTGATCCAGGGTATTACGCAGGGTCTGACTGTCAGTCCCGTCCAATTGCTTCACAAGTAAACTGATCCCATTAATTTCTTCAACTTCCGCTGCCAAATCAGCACCGGATTTTTTTGCTTTCTCATTTTGTAACTTGGTAATTTCCTTTTCCAAATTTTTTGTTTCGGAGATGAGCTGAGCAATTTTCTCGGGTAAATTATTTATTGTTGTCTTTAATAAAGATGCAGATTCATTCAACAACACTTGCTGTTCATTAATCCAAGCTAAGGCATAACGGCCAGTAACCATTTCGATACGTCTTACCCCACTGGCAATCCCGTATTCAGCAATTATTTTAAATAAACCTATATCACCCGTTCGTCTTGCATGGGTACCCCCGCAAAGCTCCTTAGAGAATTCACCCATAGAGAGTACTCGTACTTCATCGGCATATTTTTCTCCAAAAAGAGCAACAGCCCCGCTTTTTTTTGCTGACTCAATGTCCATAATTCGTGTCACAACTTCATGATTGTCTCTAATTTGGGCATTAACTAACTCTTCAATTTTTTGTATGTGATCTGCAGTTAATGATTCAAAATGAGAGAAGTCAAATCGTGCGCGCTCTGCTTCAACCAATGAGCCTTTTTGCTGGACTTGTGCTCCCACAACTGCTTTAAGGGCTGCGTGCAGCAAGTGGGTTGCCGTATGATTTAAACGAATTGCCTCTCGCCGCTCACTATCGATTTGTGCTCTGACTTGTTGATCTAAAATTGCTGTTCCATCAACTACTTCGCCATAATGCACTATGGCTTGCCCTTTCTTTTGGGTATCATCGACGCGAAAATGAAAATCTGCACTGATTAAGACGCCCTTATCACCGACCTGCCCCCCACTTTCTGCATAAAAAGGAGTATGATCTAAAACTACAGCCCCTTTCATACCCTGGGTTAAGGTTTTTACTTCTTTTCCTTCTTGCAGTAAGGCAATAATGTGGGATTCCATTTGATTTTTTTCATATCCATGAAAATCACTTTGGTAATCCAATTGAGCACTGGTACTGTAATCCACACTAAATTGGCTGGCTGCCTGAGATTGTTCTCGTTGGTGCTGCATCAATTCATTAAAGCCATCCATATCGACATAAAGGCCCTGTTCTCTAGCAATATCTGCTGTTAAATCCACTGGAAAACCATAAGTATCATACAGCTTGAAAGCAATTTCACCGGATATTTCCCGGCCACCCAGAGAATGCATTTGCTCATGCAGTAAACGTAAACCCTGATCGAGGGTACGGGCAAATTGATTCTCTTCTTGATTAAGAATTTTTACAATATGATCTTTAAATTGGATCAACTCAGGATAAGCATCACCCATGACATGGATTAAAGGTTCAACTAACCTTGAAAAAAATGGTGTGGGCAAACCTAACTTATTCCCATGTCTTATTGCTCTTCTAATAATTCTTCTTAATACATATCCTCGTCCTTCATTGCCGGGAATCACGCCATCAGCAATCAGGAACGCGCAAGAACGAATATGATCGGCAATTACTTTTAAGGAAGTATGGTTTAAATCAGTAATATTACCCAATTTTGCCGTAGCTTGAATCAAATATTGGAAAATATCCGTTTCATAATTGCTGTGAACACCCTGAACTACTGCAGCAAGCCGCTCAAGACCCATTCCTGTATCCACTGAAGGTTTAGGTAAAGGATGCAAATTCCCATCTTTATCCCGGTTAAACTGCATGAATACGAGATTCCAGATTTCTATGTATCGGTCTCCATCCTCATCAGGACTTCCTGGAGGTCCACCCGGGATTTCAGGTCCATGATCATAAAAGATTTCTGTGCAGGGACCGCAAGGGCCAGTATCACCCATAGACCAGAAATTATCTTTTTCACCACAACGGGAAAAACGCGCTGCAGAAACCTTCATTTCCTTTAGCCAAATATCTTCTGCTTCCTGATCTTCTTTATAAACTGTCACCCATAACCGTTCCTCGGGAAGACGCAATACTTGAGTTAAAAATTCCCAAGCAAATTTTATTGCTTCACGTTTGAAATAATCACCAAAGCTAAAATTACCCAACATTTCAAAAAACGTATGGTGTCTTGCTGTATAACCCACATTTTCCAAATCATTGTGCTTTCCCCCTGCACGCACGCACCGTTGTGCAGTGACTGCCCGCTGATAAGAACGAGTTTCAAGTCCTAAAAATAAATCCTTAAATTGCACCATCCCTGCATTGGTAAATAATAAAGTAGGATCGTTAGCAGGGATTAAAGAGCTGGATTCCACGAGTTGATGACCACGTTGTGTGAAATAATCAAAGAATGCTTTTCTAATTTCAGAACTTTTCATTTTTTTAATCAACACCAATTTGAGTTAATTTTAAATTTTCAACCTTAATTTGGGTACTACAGTCTCCAAGTATGGTTGTGCATTACGATTGCCTTCCCTGAGGCTACGGTTTCATTATGTTTTCAATTCTTTTTTAACTTGAGCAATGGTATCCATTCCAAATCCACGATAGAGCAAAAAACGCTGCTGTTTTTGCAGTTCGTCGAAAGACAGATTGAGTTCCCCTTTACTTTTTTTATGCCAAACATCCAAAGCATAGGTCAACCAATTATCCTCTTCTTGCTGCAAGAATTGTTGTATTAATTCCCTATCTATCCCTTTACTACTTAATTCCTGGCTTATTTTTAAAGGCCCATAACCTTGGCGGATGCGTGAATGACAGTACGTTTCTACAAAACGTCGATCACTTTGTAAATCCAGGCGTTGGCATTCATCCAATGCTTTTTTTACTTCCGCTGCACTATATCCTTTTTTTTGTAATTTATCACAAAGCTCCAGTGCACTGTGTTCGCGCCTGGAGAGCAGGCGCATAGCACTAGTAAATGCTTTAGTCATCAACTGCCTCAAATTCATCCGCACTGGCTGACGCAAGCATAGGCAATTTTTTCTCCAAGAGCTCCATGCGAATTTGCTGCTCAAGGGCTGCTGCAATTTGAGAGTTTTCTTTCAGATACAAGCGAACATTATCTTTGCCCTGGCCAATTTTTTCTCCTTTATAACTGTACCAAGCTCCGGATTTTTCGATCAGGTTGAGTTGGACACCCAAATTGATAATTTCGCTCTCGCGGGAAATCCCTTCATTGTATAAAATATCAAATTCCGTCATTTTAAAGGGTGGGGCTACTTTGTTCTTTACTACTTTAACTCGTGTTTCACTGCCTAGAATTTCTTCACCTTTCTTAATCGACCCAATACGACGGATATCTAAACGAACAGAAGCATAGAATTTTAATGCGTTACCACCAGTAGTTGTTTCAGGGCTACCAAACATAACGCCAATTTTCATACGGATCTGGTTAATAAAAATAACTAGTGTGTTGGAGCGTTTAATATTAGCAGTCAATTTACGCAAAGCTTGTGACATGAGCCGCGCTTGTAAACCAACATGTGAATCCCCCATTTCCCCTTCAATTTCCGCTTTTGGGGTCAACGCAGCAACAGAGTCGACAATAATTACATCCACAGCCGCTGAGCGTACCAGCATATCGGTAATTTCCAGAGCTTGCTCCCCAGTATCTGGCTGAGAAACCAATAACTCATCTACATTAACACCCAGTTTTTGCGCATAGCTTGGATCTAATGCATGTTCTGCATCAATAAATGCAGCCGTACCACCCATTTTTTGACACTCGGCAATAACTTGTAAGGTTAATGTGGTTTTACCAGAGGATTCAGGTCCATAAATTTCAACAATACGTCCTTTAGGTAAACCACCAATCCCTAATGCAATGTCTAGTCCTAAAGAGCCTGTTGAAATGGCTTCTATATCTCGGGAGACGTTGCTGTCACCCATACGCATCACTGATCCTTTACCAAATTGACGTTCAATTTGCGAGAGGGCAGCTGATAATGCTTTTTGTTTATTTTCTTCCATAATATTTTCCAGGTAGTTATGCAAGGGTAAAATTATCACACAGATAGGAACAAGCAGCAAACTGATTCACCGGATTAAAAGAGTTTTTTTGAACAGATTAAAACCAGCAAAGGTGATTCTGTATTTTTAAGTATGCAACCTTTATTGAGTCGAAATATTAGATTAAATTATTTCGCACACACATCCCCACTTAACATTCGTTGATAGGGAAAATCTCCCGCCCTTCAAATCAAAACAAATACAAATTGATTGGGTATTGCTCATTATGTTATAATATGATAATCCTGTATTTTTTAAGTGACGTATCTTATGCAAAGCAAAAATGAACTACTGTCGCCAGTTACTAATATCCTATCTACTTCATTATACGCAGCTCGGGTAGTAGTGAATATTTCCAATGTCTCTAAGCATCTCTTTTTTCCTACACAAGAAGAATCAAGATTGAATGTTACTACCCGCTTTCAACAGGAAGAGAAAAAAAGAATGCAACAGGTAGCTGAGGATTTATACGTGGTTTTAAAATAAATAAGGAATGGATTTTTAATATCAGTGCTGCCCTATTGAGTCATTTTGATATAGGAAAGAATGCCTGATAAAGCTTCCTGGCATGCGGCCAAGCGTATTGTTTGCCGATTTCCAGTGAACTGTTTTAGCACCACTTTAGGTTTTCTGTCTCGGGCTACCCATCCTAAATAAACAGTGCCTACAGGTTTCTCAAGGCTACCTCCATCTGGACCTGCAATCCCTGTAACCGATACAGCAATATGCCCCGCACTGTGGTGTAAGGCGCCAGTTGCCATAGCTTGAGCCACAGGTTCACTAACTGCCCCATATTTCTCGATTAATTGCTTGGGTACGGATAATAAATCCTCTTTGGCCCGGTTACTGTATGTCACATATCCTCGTTCAAACCAAACTGAACTCCCGGGAATTTCCGTAAGGGAACTTGCAATTAGGCCGCCAGTACATGACTCAGCAGTAACCAGTTGCCAATTATTTTTTTTTAAAATAGCAGCAATTTCTTTGATTAGAGGTTCAAAGGAGCTCATAAATACACCAGAATTTATCCTGGGCTTAGGGTTTTCGCCTTTACCCAGGTGAAAGAATTAGTGTTGTGTTTGATTTTGATTTGTTTCAGCAGGTTGACTTGGTGCAGGTTGTGTTGTTGTAGTGGTATCAGTTGTTCCTGCAGTAGGTTGCTTGTTGTTTTCCTGGCCACATGCCGTTAAAGCAAGTGCTAAAAAGCCAGTTGCTGCAATTATAGCGATACGTTTCATTTCATTCTCCCTAAAAAGATTAATATTTTTTTAAATCCCCTTTGATTCTAGCAAATAAATTTAAATACAACCATGACCTATTGATATTTCTATAAAAAACTTGAGACTGGAAGCCCTTCATAATATTAAACGCTCAAAAAATTAACAATCCATTGAGCAAATACGCTGTCATTACAGGATTGCTGTAATGACTTTAATCCCTCCTCTGTTAATTTTTTACCTAGTCTGTGTTTACGAATTTCAATTAGCGCTTGTATGTAATTTTTGCTGTACTCAGGATGGCCTTGTACCGTCATCAGATTATTGCCAATTTGCAACATGTAAAATGGACAAAAATCACTTGCCGCCAAAACCTCTGCATCTGAAGGCAGAGCTACAACTTGATCCTGATGACTAACCGTCATGCTTAGGTCCTCCAGAGGGGGTATCATCCATGATTTGTGTTGAACCATTTTATTGGTTGCTACGCCAATTCCCCATCCTTTAGGTGATTTAACAACCTTACCACCTAACGCTTTTGCAATAAGCTGGTGACCAAAACAGATTCCTATAGCTTTTTTCTCAGCCACATGAAGATGCCGCACAAAATCCTCAAGTGCAGTAATCCATGGAAGATCATCATTAACCCCATAACGGCTCCCGGTGATGATGTACGCATCAGCACTATGAATATGGGTTGGGAATTCATTATGGCGAACATCATAAACAGTAAAGCTCAAATCAGGTTTCGCTTTTTGCAATAGTTTGTTATACATTTCCGCATAAGTGCCAAATTGCCCAAGCAATTCTGTATCTACCTGGTCGCATTGCAAGATTCCGATCTTCATAATTCCCCTAAGGTGCCCTCTGCCAACCTGATTGCCACAGTTCCCAAGTGATGCTTATAATCCCCATGTATGGCAGCGGTTAGAATATTTTTGTATTGCTGCTCAGTGAAAAGAATTGGATTACTTTGAGCTGATGGGTCTTCCGTCGCCATAATTGCTATACGGCCCAAATCCCGCGCATCAATTCCAATTTCTGACAAGCTGTGTTCAATGCCTAATTTCTCACGCAATTGCAAAATCCAGTCTAAAAATCCATCAAATCCATTATCGATGTCCAGGTAACTTGCCAAACGAATTATTTTTTGTTCAATTTCAGACCGATTCGCTTGCAATACATAAGGCATAAGAATGGCATTTAGTCTGCCGTGATGAGCGTCATATATTGCTCCCAAAGGATGTGCAAGAGCATGCATTGCACCCAAGCCACGCTGAAAAGCGGTAGCGCCCATCATGGAGGCAACAAGCATTTGAGTTCTTGCGTCCAAATCATTTCCATTTTGAATTACTCGTGGTAGATGTTTTTTAATTAAACGTATTCCTTCGAGGGCAATTCCTTCCGCCATTGGATGATAATTGGGAGCCGAATAGGCTTCCAGACAATGAGATAATGCATCCATACCTGTTGCTGCGGTAATCTGTAGAGGTAAAGCAACGGTTAATTCAGGGTCCAGGATAACTATAGAGGGTATCATTTTGGGATGAAAAATAATCTTTTTTCGTTGTTGTTGCGTATCAGTGATCACCGAAGCCCGTCCAACCTCTGAACCGGTACCGGCAGTACTGGGCAAGGCAATAACAGGTGCTATATGGGTAACATTCACACGCTGCCAATTATCACCTACGTCCTCAAAATCCCATAAAGAGCGATTTTGTCCCACCATTAGGGCGATCGCTTTGGCCGCATCCAAAGCAGATCCTCCTCCAAAAGCGATAACACCATCATGGCGTCCATTTCGATAAGCATCAACACCAGCCAAAACGTTCTCACCTGTAGGATTCGCTTTGATATCCGCAAATAAAGCACATTGTAAACCGGCCTCCTGACAGCGGATTAATGCCGTTTCAATCATGGGTAATTTTGCCAGGTTATTGTCTGTAACTAGTAAGGGAGATTTTATTCCCAGGCTAGAACACGCCTCAATAAGTTCTCGTGCCCGCCCGGCTCCTACTTTGATTGAAGTGGGGTAGTTCCAGTTCGCCTTTAATAATAAAGTGCTCATTTCATGAATTCCTTTCTAGTCGCCAGTTTTTAAATGAAAAGACTTGGGTCGCGTTAATACCTCATATCCTATAGAAGAAAGCGTACATCCCCGTCCAGAATGTTTAACCCCTGCCCAGGCTAAAGCCGGATCCAGATAATCGCATCGATTGATAAAAAATGTGCCAGTGTCAAGTTGTTCCCCAATAGCGATTCCCGCCTCTATATCTTGAGTAAAAACGGTTGCGGTCAAACCGTACTTGCTGTCATTCATTAAGGAAATCGCTTCCTCATCACTATCCACAGGCATAATGCCAACCACTGGACCGAATGTTTCTTCAGTCATAATTCTCATTTCATGGTTTACTTCTGTTAAAATTTGGGGGGCCATATAGGCGGAGCCAGGTTTGTCCCATATAAATTTTTGGGGGTCGATATGGGCCACAGCACCTTGGGTTAACGCCTCCTGGATCTGGGCACGAACAAATTCCGCTGCAGAGGGTCGGACAAGTGGTCCTAAAGTGGTCTCCGGATCATCTGGGCGCCCAAGCTTATATTGCATCACTAGGGATACTGCTTTACCGAGAAATCGATCGTATATATTTTTATGAACATATATACGCTCTATACCGCAGCAAGATTGACCCGAGTTAAAGAAAGCCCCATCCATAAGTGCTTCTACCGCTTTATCAATATCTGCATCAAACCGGACATAACCCGGATCTTTTCCTCCGAGCTCAAGACCAATACTCAAGAAACTCCCTGCAGTTGCTCGTTCGACCATCCCTCCTCCCGCCACAGAACCCGTGAAAGCAACGTGGTTTATTGCGGGATGCTTCAACACTTTTTCCGTGTCTGGGTGAGTTAAATCCAGATACTGGAAAACCCCTTCCGGGAGATTAGCTTCTTTAAATGCCTGGGCAAAGCGTTCTGCAACCAGAGGTGTTTGTGCGGAATGTTTCAGTAAAACAACATTGCCTGCCATTAGAGCGGGAATAATTGAATTCACTGCTGTCAGATAAGGATAATTCCAGGGGGCAATTACAAAAGCAAGCCCTAGCGGTTCTCGTTTAATGTATCGAATAAATCCCGTTTTTGCAGGTAGCGTAAGTGGCGCAAGTGCTTCTTTTGCTGCGGAAATCATATAGCGAGCACGCTCCTCCAGGCCGTTTATCTCTCCAGCAGCATAGCGTATCGGTCTTCCCATTTGCCAACAAATTTCCCAGGCAATCTCTTCTTTATTCGCTACCAGAACATCCACGGCAAGATTGCAATAGCGTTCCCGAACAGCCAACGGCGTATTGGCCCACTGTTTTTTTGCCTTTAATGCACAGGCGAGAGCAAACTCGATCTCCTTGTCCTTTGCAAAGGGACGCTCTAAGTAGAGCGAATTATCTATAGGGGAGTAAGTTTTCAAAGTATCAGTCATGATTTCTAACAATCCAGGTTAAATAATTTCAAAGTAACGATCCAATTCCCAATCGGTAACATGGCGTCGAAACTCCCGCTCTTCCCATTCACGAGAAGCTGCAAAATGCTCGACAAAAGGCTCCCCAAACAGAGTCTGGGCAGCTTTTGATTTCCTGAGCCGAGCAGCAGCCTCCCACAAGGTTTGGGGCAATGCCAGCTCTGGTTGATGCGGTTGCGTATATGAATTTCCTCTGATTTCAGGATAGGGTTCCAGTTCATGTTCAATTCCATATAGCCCCGAACCTAAGGCTGCAGCCAAAGCTAAATAAGGATTAGAATCGGCAGAGCCCAGGCGATATTCCACCCGCTGCGACTTTTCATTTCCTGGAATAACACGTAATGCTGTTGTACGATTCTCAACCCCCCATGTCGCATCAGTTGGGGCCCAATATCCCGGGATAAGGCGGGAAAAGCTGTTGACCGTCGGGGATACCATCGCTAAAAACTCTGGCATCAGTTTTTGTTGCCCAGCTACGAAATGTCTTTGAATTTTACTCATGCTATGGTTCATCGTGGGATCGTAAAACGCGCTCTCCCTACCATTTTTGAAACGTAAAGAGAGATGGATATGGCCACTTTGTCCTGGATAATCGGGTGACCATTTAGCCATGAAAGTTGCTAATTTATTATTTCGTTGCGCTAAAACCTTCATAAAAGTTTTAAACAATGCTGCCTTGTCTCCAGCTTCTGTCGCTTTATCAACAGCCAAAGCAGCTTCGATTACCCCAGGACCGGTTTCCGCATGCAAACCTTCAATAGGAAAATCCATACTTTCGCTCATATTGAGAATTTGATGATATAAGTCCGCATGCACGGTGTTGCGAATTATTGAGTACCCGAAAAAATCGGGTGTCATCGGTTTTAAATCACGGTAGCCTTTGGAACGGATAGTGTCTGGCGTTTCATCAAACATAAAAAATTCGTATTCCAATGCCGCATAGACATCAAACCCCATGGCATCTGCTTTATTAACCACCCGGCGAAGCAAGGCGCGTGGACATAGTTTTTCTGCTTCTCCAGAAAATTCAGCCATGAATAGCAGCTGATTCTCTTCAAAAACAAGATTACGGCAGGTTTCCGGCAGAATGCGTACGGATGTATCAGGATACCCTGTATGCCAACCCGTATATTTGCCATTATCATACAGTTTATCTTTCGAATCCCATCCAAGAATCACATCACAAAAAGAAAAACCATTCTCCAGGGCCGAGAAGAATTTATTACGGCTCATATATTTGCCGAGCATGACCCCGTCTACATCAAATAAGCCCACTTTGACATGAGAAAGCTGACGCTCTTCAACAACTTGTTTTGCATCTTCAATGGTTTTGACATCCTTTGGGGTTAACATAGCATATTCCTTTGCCATTTCAATTATAAGTAATTGATAATATACCAGGATTCACTATTGAGGCTAGGGGTAGTTATCATGCCTTGAAAGAGAGAATTCTACAAAAATAATTGCTCCTTATTTATCCCTATGCTAAGGTTTCAATGCCCTTATACAACCCATCACCCAAAATAAAAATACATTATGTCTAACTGCTTCGAGGTTTCCCAATCTTTGCATTATTTTCTTCATAAAGCCGATTCGGATTACCGGCACTCTATAAGCTCTATTCCTTTATTCGACTCCAAAAAAACATGGAGCTGGAACTCTGAGCAAAAAAAAGTTTTTGCTGCAATTTTTTATCATTTAAGGGGTCATTTTATTGATTTTGCCTGGTACATTGCCAATTTTACCTGTAACCACTCCACTAAAAAAATAATTTTGGATAATATTTATGAAGAATTGGGCATAGGAACCCGCTTTTCCCATGAGATGCTCTTTGAACGTTTCGCCAAGGAGTGTGGGGTAAATATTCATGATGAGATTGTCAATGAAACCAATTATCTGCCCTTTGCAAGAAAATTCAATAAAGGACATCTGCGCTGGCTTTCAGAACATGATGAAGAGGAAAGAATAGCTGCTTTTGCCGCTTATGAGCGCCTTGATAATCTGGATTACTCATACCTGGTTCAAATGGCCAAGTCGATTAATTTATCTCAGCATGCCTGTACTTTTTTTAAAGTACACGCACACGTAACCCATTTTGATTCAGCCCTGGAATTAATCCTTCCGATATGGGAAACCAATCCGGAGAAAATAATCCAATCATTTCAGTTCATCTATACACATCAAAATCAAATGTGGCGTGACTTGTCAGCCCATGTATTCGCCCTGCCCGCTTAATTCAAATTACATGAGGATGCATTGTGCACAGTGGAGTTCAAACCCGAAAGTAAATGGACCTAATCGATTTTGGGGAATTTTACAATAAAATGCGCGAACTCATTCAATTTCCCCTTACAGGAAATATCCCCCCCTGCATCTTTCATCAATAATTTACAATAAGCGAGTCCCAAACCGGTTCCGTCTTTACGTTCAGAATAAAAACTTTCAAAAACTTTTCCAAAGTTCTTGGAATACATTCCCCTGGCTGTGTCTTTGACGTGCAGGTAATTAAAATTGTCCTGCTCCTCCCCTTGCTCCAACCAGATTGAAATGATGCCTTTACCCATTTCTTCGATGTATTCAAGACTATTTTTTAGCAAATTCCAAAGAAGGTTTTTGAATGCCAATTCCTCAAGCCATATTGAAAAGTTGCTTTCACAACTTACCTGGATTAGGGATTTTTGAGTTTCCTTGAGAGGATAATCATCCAATGATTTTTCAATCAAACTTTTGATGGGATGAATTGTGAAATTGCTTGTATTGAATTTGTTATGTTTGATGTTACTCAACTGCATACTAATGAGACGATTACTTGTTTCTATCCCGCGGGTAATTTTATTTAAGCTCTCCTGCAAATCTTTCCGAATTTCCGAATTTTTAATTTTTTTAAGGATAATCTCCTGTAACTCTGCTTGCAAATAAATACTGGCTAAGGGGGTACGCAGATCATGGGCAATACTGCTTGCCAGCATACGCATACCTGAAAGTCGTCCGGCATGAATAATTTCTTTATCTCGAGCAAACAAGGCACCTATTATGAGTGCCGCGATACAAGTAGCCGATAAGCTGAACAGGGAGATACTTCCCGGTATGTACTCCAGCATTTGATGGGTCGAGAAATAAGAGAGGAAAGCCAGACTGCATCCTAAAAAAAGAAGAATGAGCGTTCCCAAAACACTGGTTACTAATAGAAGAAAAAAAATAGCCGAAACACAATTCATTAACCATAAAGTGGAGCAATGATTAATGAGGGTCAAATAGCAAAAAAAATAAGGTAGACAGAATAATAAAACCAAATACCAGAATACAGGTAAAAATTTTAACAGGCTCTGAGGCCAAAATCGATTTGCAGCCAAACTGGCGCAAAGAAATACAGCTGTAAGGCGCAAAAAAAATTCCTCACTCATTTGAAAACTTTCCAATTTCCAAAAAACACCAAAGAGTGGGTAATTAATCATCATTACAATACCAAACAAAGTAATTTGATGGCTGGCATCCTCCGTTTGTTTTACCAAGTACCTGTAAACAATCAATAAATTTTCTTTGATCAACTTCATGTAAGCAAATCCATCAATTTTAACCGGGATAAGAATAACACACCTCCTTCTTTTTGATGAATATAAATAGCCCTACTCTACTTTTAATGATTTTGCTAAAATCGCGGCACCTTCAACTTTAGTATACAAGCCTCATGACAATTTCCTCCCATACCCCAATGATGCAACAATATTTACGCATCAAAGCAGAATATCCTGATATGCTTTTGTTCTATCGTATGGGTGATTTTTACGAACTATTTTTTGATGATGCCAAAAGAGCATCCCAATTATTGGATCTCACTTTGACTCATCGAGGCCAATCTGCTGACAAACCTATTCCCATGGCCGGTGTTCCCTATCATGCTGTAGAAAATTATTTAGCCCGACTAATCAAAAAAGGTGAATCAATAGCTATTTGCGAACAAGTAGGAGATCCTGCCACGAGTAAGGGACCTGTTGCACGTCAGGTAACACGGATCATTACCCCGGGGACAGTAACAGACGAAGCACTTTTAGATGCCAAAAAAGATAATTTATTAGTGGCAATCCACCAGCAAAAGCAAAAAATTGGCCTGGCGTGGGTTGAACTCAGCAGCGGCAGGTTCCAGTTGATGGAGCTGACGGAAATTAACCAGCTTACTGCAGAGTTAACAAGGCTCCAGCCTGCGGAATTACTGTTACAAGAAGCATCCACCCTGGAAGAGTATTGTGTGAATTTTCCAATTAAATTAAGGCCCGGTTGGGAGTTTTGCATGGATCATGCGAAAAAACTCCTACAGGAGCAATTCTCAGTACATGATCTTACAGCTTTTGGTGAATACGACCACGCTACTGCTTTTGTCGCTGCTGGCGCCCTATTGGCTTATTTACAGACCACACAAAAACAAACTCTCCCCCATTTAACCACCCTAACTGTGGAAAAAAGCCAGGACTACTTACAACTGGATGCCTCAACTCAGAAGCATCTGGAATTATTTGAAAATATGAGTGGCGGCCATGAAAACAGTTTATTATCCCTGTTGGATAAAACGGCAAGCTCCATGGGAAGCCGTTTACTCAGACGGTGGTTAGGCCGACCGCTCAAGCAACACAACCAAATCAAATCCCGTCAAAATGCCATAAAGGAGATTATGCATTTGCAACAAGGGGTGACGCTCTATGAATTATTGAGACAAGTATGTGATGTAGAACGAATTGCCTCTCGCATTGCCTTAAAATCAGCCCGTCCAAGGGATTTGGTGGCTTTAAACCATACTTTGGCATTACTCCCGGAATTAAATTCAGTGCTTGCCTATAACCGGAGCGAGCTCACAATTCAATTAAAAGAAAACATTAAACCCTTACCGGTATTACAGCAATTGCTTTCATCAGCGATCATAGAAAATCCACCCGTATTGATTCGTGATGGCGGTGTGATTGCGTCTGGCTTTGATGAAGAACTTGATGAGCTCAGAATACTCAGCACGCGCGCTAATGATAAGCTCTTGCAATTGGAACTGGAAGAAAAGCAAAGGACTGGTTTGTCTACTCTGAAATTTGGCTTCAATAATGTACAAGGCTATTATATTGAACTTTCCAAATCCCAGGCAGAAAAAGCTCCGCCTCATTACCACAGAAAACAAACCTTAAAAAATGTGGAACGCTACATCACCCCGGAATTGAAACAATTCGAGGAGAAAGTATTATCCGCACAAGTCAAAGCTTTGGCCCGGGAAAAGTGGTTGTATGAAAATTTATTACTGGAAATCCAAAATTATCTGAATGAACTGACATTATTAGCACAAGAACTGGCTAAACTCGATGTATTGGTTACTCTTGCAGAGCGAGCGCAAAATTTTAATTGGTGCTGCCCCGCTCTAGTCCCGGAATCACAAATTTCCATTGAAGCCGGACGCCATCCAGTAATCGAACAGTTGCTGCAAGAACGTTTTATTGCCAATGACCTTCACCTCAAACCTTCGCAAAATATTTTGCTCATTACCGGTCCCAATATGGGCGGTAAATCCACCTACATGCGCCAAACTGCTTTAATTGTACTCCTTGCCCATATGGGGAGTTTCGTACCCGCGAAATCGGTAACCTTGGGACCTATTGACCGAATTTTTACACGTATTGGCGCCAGCGATGATTTAGCTTCCGGACGGTCTACATTCATGGTGGAGATGACGGAAACAGCACAAATATTAAGACAGGCAACTAACGAAAGCCTTGTATTAATTGACGAAATTGGCCGCGGTACCAGTACGTATGATGGTATGGCTTTAGCCTATGCCAGTTGTACTTATCTGGCTACCACCATCAAGGCATACACGTTATTTTCGACTCATTACTTTGAGTTGACCCACCTTCCCCAACAATGGCCATGCATTAGGAATGTTCATTTGCAAGCTTCATTGGATACCGGGCGTATTATCTTTTTATATCGGGTAGAACCTGGTCCTGCTAACCGAAGCTATGGCCTGGAAGTGGCAGAGCTTGCAGGAATACCGGCTGAAGTACTGAAGATTGCTCATACCCAGTTAAAGCAGATACAAAATCAATCTCCCCCGATTATATCCAAACCTCAAATTGAATATGTGCAGCAGTCTCAATCGCCTATTTTAAACGAACTGGCTCTAATTGATCCGGATCGATTGAGTGCGCGTGAGGCCCTTGATTTAATCTATCGCTTCAAAAATATGGAACAAGTGGAAGTGTAGCCCTGGGTTTCGATTAAGTGTATATTCATAAAGGCATCAATAACAGGAAGAGGATATTTTTGGTGGAGCAAGTACTGAGACTATCATGAAAAAAATAATCTATCTGATACTTCTCATTACCTGTTTTGCATTATTTGCTAAAAATAATGACTCGGTCTCCATTACTGTTTATGGTGTTTCTGGAAAAGTTGAGGCCAACGTCGAAAAGCGTTTGGATGAATTACAAAAAATAAAACCTCTGGCCCAATTTACTCTGGAGGAGTTACAAGAACAAGTAATTCAGGCAGTCCAGCCCTTCGGTTATTTTAAGGCAAAGGCTAAACTACACAGATTAAACGCACAACAATTGTCTATACGCATCCATCCCGGCCCTCAAATTAAGATTTCCCGGATAAATATCGAAATTATGGGCGAAGGCTCACATAATGCGCTCCTGCGCAAGGCAATAAAAAATGTGCCCTTAACCCAAGGCATGCCCCTTTTTACCGAACAATACGAGCAGACCAAATTAAAACTGCTGGATACAGCGGAGACTCAAGGTTACCTCCATGCACGCTTTACGAAAAGTGAAATCTTGATTGATGAAGAGAATTATACGGCAGAAATCACATTGATTCTTGAAACCGGTCCTCTTTATTATTTTGGACAAATACAATTTAACCCTACTTATATTGATCCCAAGTTATTGCATCGCTTTGTGCCTTTTCATCCTGGACAAGTCTATTCTGGTGATAAAATACTGCAATTGAATAATGATCTGACAAATAGCGGATATTTTAGCTCTGTTCTGGTAAAGCCTCAAATTACGGACGACCCTACTGTCCCAATTAAAATTTATACTGAACCTGCATCAAAATACTCTTATACCCTGGGCGCAGGTTATGGAACCGATACCGGAATTCGTGGACGTGCTGCGTTGCATGTAGTCCCTGTCAATCGCCAAGGACACAAGTTTAATCTTATGGCCCAGGGTTCTTTTGTGCAAAACGCCTTGCAAGCCCAATATGTTATTCCCGGAACAGATCCTGTCCATGATCAATATTCCCTCTCAGGTAATTTTTCGAATTTAAATTACAGTGCAGGGTACAGTAACTCATTCCTCATCTCACTTGCACAACAACATCGGGTAACTGATTATCAGCGAACGTTATCCCTAAATACCCTTTATGAAGGATTTCATTATGCATTTCAGGAGAATACGAAACAATTTCTGCTTTATCCCAAGGCTTCTTTAACATTTAGCAAAACACAAGATCTCCTCTTTTCGCCTTCAGGCTATAACATCACACTAAATGCCCTTGCTGCCAATCAAATCCTTCTATCTACAATTAATTTTGCTCAGGCTTCCCTCGATTTGAAAGCAGCAATGCGAATTGAACCAATCCGTTTACGTCTTTACGGGCATGCCATTCAAGGGTTTACCGCAATTAATGATATTAATCAACAACCATTATCACTTGCATTACTTTTAGGAGGAACGGATAATTTAAAAGCATTTAGTTTTAATTCAATAGGTCCAAGCAGAATAATAAGTTATGCTGGTTTTGAAATTCAAAAAGAAACGAAGAAAAATTGGTACTTAATTGCATTTTATGATGCAGGGGCAATTTACAACCCTTCTCCTCTAAAAAGTTATTATGATGCAGGCGGTGGTTTAATGTGGGTTTCACCTATAGGTCCAATTAAAGTCGGATTAGCACAAGCAATTAATGGTCGATGGCAGCGAGATAGTAATGGCCCCCGCCTGGTAATTAGCATGGGGCCTGACTTATGAAACGTTTCTTGGCCAAAGCACTTCGATTATTAGTTAAAACTCTTTATATAAGCTGTTTGGTTGTTATTTTATTTGGCGGAATAGTGTTATTTCTATTAGAAACCAAGCCTGGTCTGCATACCCTAATTCAATTCAGTCGTTTATACCTTCCAGGTACCATTAAAATTCAACAAATTGAGGGCAGCTTATTCAATCACTTTGTTTTAAGAGGCCTTGAGTATCAAAATAAGTCGTTCACGTTAAAAATGGAACAATTAGACGTTCAATGGCAACCTCATTCTTTACGGGAGAGTCAATTCGTGACTGCTCAATGGCGGGGAATGCAGTTGCAAAGCGAACAAGATAAAATTATGGCCAGTAAAAAAGGTACACTCACCGCTAGCGGGATTTTACCTGAAATGCAAGTCACGATACATTCTCAAGTAATTACGCAACCCGCTGAGCATTGGTTAGTGGATGCCAAAATTCAGGGAACATGGCCATGGCAATGGATATTTGATGCAAATCTACGGCCATCTCCCAACACCTTAAATCAGCCAACCCGATTATATACCAGCTTATCAGCCCAAGGTAAAATCACAGCTAAGAATCAAGGAAATTTATTACTTACCCTTGCCCCTGGCTATTACCAGGTACCAGATAATGATACCCTACCTCGCCTGCAATTCAGGGGTGGAACGCTCAAGGCAATTCTTTCACCAAAACAACTTCAAGGCTCTGGAATTATCACTATTGATGAGCATAAATTATTAAACATGGATTTCAAACTCCCTGGATTTGCACTTGATACCGGTTTAAAAGAGAATCAGCCGATAAATAGTGATGTCTCATTGGAAATTAAATCATTGGACTTTTTAGAAAAAATCAGTCCGGAAATCACCAAACTCAAAGGACAATTAGTTGCCTCTTTAAAACTAAGGGGGACTTTGCAGAGACAAATAATTGAAAGTCAAATCACCCTCAGTAAAACCAGTTTTTCCATGCCTAAACTGGGAATCAATATTGATACTCTTGAAATGAATGGCCGCGCTAAAGGACGCTTTTGGGAAACATCGGGTACCATCGGAAGTGCAGGACATTATTTATCACTTACTGGAAAAGGGAATTTAAATCCAAAATTTTCCGGGGAATTTGCTCTGGAAGGAAATGATTTCCCATTAATTCAGACAAGTGAATACAAAATTCATATATCCCCTAAACTCACACTTAATTTAACCCCCAAGACCTTGCTTTCCGGCAGCATTTTAATTCCTTATGCGGAAATAAAGCCCCGATCATTCCATAACAGCATTTCTTTACCCGATGACATTGTGTATAAGCGTAAGGAGAAACCAGCGCCTTCTTTTACTCCCATTAACAATATGGATATTGATCTGGAGATGGGAAAAGAAGTAGCCGTTGATGTAAAAGGTTTAAAAGGTCATTTGGATGGGAGCCTCCACTTAAAACAATCCGGAGAAAGTTCAATCAATGCATATGGGGAATTATCAGTTAAAGACGGTATGTATAAAGCTTATGGGCAAGATTTGGCCATCCAACAAGGAGAACTTATTTTTACTGGGCCTGTTTCCAACCCGGGAATTAATCTCCGTGCTGCAAAAAAAATAAGTACTACACCTAATACCATGGCGAGCACTAGTCAACTTTTAGATTTTAATAGCACCAATCTACAAAATATTAATTATGGAGAAACGATGATATTAGGGGTGGAAGTGACTGGCCGGTTAGTTCGTCCCAAAATCCAGTTGTTTTCGGAGCCCGCAGTTCTTTCCCAAGCAGACATTCTTTCCATGCTCGTTTTAGGACGTCCAGCAAAGATGGCTAGTAAGGCTGGGGGACAATTACTGCTGGCCGCGATATCCTCTATGAATTTGGGCAGCAGCACTAACAGCCTGCAACTATTAGAGCAATTGAAACAAACTGCAGGGATTGATTTTAATGTACAAACAAATACTAACTACAATCAAGTCACCAACACCTCAAGTGATACTACTTCCTTCGTAGTTGGAAAATCAATTTCCAAACGCCTTTATTTAAGCTATAACATTGGCCTTTCTCAAACAGACACCAATATGTTAACGCTAAGGTACTTGCTGAACCGATTTTTCAGTATTCAGATAAGTAACAGCGATACCGGTAGTGCTATTGATTTTTTGTATACTTCCAATAAAAAAATAAAAAAACAAAAAAAATCTACTTAAAATAACTATTTCCTAGCGCCTCTCCCCTTTAGAGGCGTATATTCGTGAGGTTAATGGAGAAGATTCGCCCAGCTCACTGGATTCATGTTAAAATACCCCTCAATTAATTATGCAAACTGGCTATTCCAATAGAATTTGAGACACTGGAACAACAAAAAACAGGATTCATTTCATGACTGATTACACTATCCCATTAAGATTATCGCGTTTAAGAAGCAGTGCAATGTCTCGTGCCCTCGTCAAAGAAACAAGGCTCCATCCCCAGCAATTTATCGCTCCTTTATTTATTAGTGAGTTAATTAATGAGCCTCAAGAAATTAGTGCAATGCCTGGTCAATATCAATTAAGTCTCGATTGCCTCCCCCGAGAAATTGAATCACTCAGTTCTTTGGGTATTCCAGCCGTACTTTTATTTGGTATCCCCAAGCATAAAGACGGATACGGCAGTGAATCGTTTAATCAAGAAGGAATTATCCAACAAGCCATTAGAAAAATTCGCACCGTAAACAAGGATATCTTGATTATTACTGATCTTTGTTTTTGTGAATACACGGATCATGGACATTGTGGTGCTCTCAATGGCGAGTGTATTGATACCGACAAGACCTTGGCTTTGCTTGCAAAACAAGCGGTAAGCCATGCAAAAGCCGGTGCTGATTGGGTAGCGCCAAGCGGGATGACCGATGGTATGGTGCAGGCAATCCGTAAAGCGCTCGATGCCGAAGGATACCAGCATGTCCCTATTTTAAGTTACAGCGCGAAATATTGCTCCTGCCTATATGGACCTTTTCGCGAAGCAGCACAAGGAGCGCCAAAATTCGGCAATCGCAAAAGTTATCAGATGGATCCAGCCAATGGCGCTGAAGCCCTTAGGGAAACAGCGTTAGATCTCGAAGAAGGAGCGGATGTAATCATGGTGAAACCTGCCGGATTCTACCTGGATATTATTGCAAAATTAAAACAAAACTTCCCTGAAGTACCCCTTTGTGCTTATCAGGTAAGCGGTGAATATTCCATGATTAAAATTGCGGCTCAAAACAATCTCATCAATGAAGAGCAAGCCATAATGGAAAGTCTAACTGGTATAAAGCGTGCCGGTGCTGATTTTATTATTTCCTATTTTGCCAAGGATATTGCACGTTTATTGAATCAGAATAAATTATAAGATTTTAAAACTGATTTTAATAAGACTTTACATACGCTAAGGCCAATGAGGATAGACACTAAGTTATTTTACGATATACTCTTGGTGCGTTTTAAAGATGTAGAAAAGCCGATTGGTTCAGAACAGAGCGTTTTCGTTTGTTTTATTGAAAATGAACACTTGCCAATCAATTATAATTAAACGGAGAAAAAGATATAATGAATTTAATATTTAAAGGTTTTTCAGCAATTGCTTTAAGTTTAAGTGCTGTAACAGCTTTTGCAAGCCCAGCATATTTAATTACTCATAATAAAACACCGGAAGAATCTAATGCTTATATAGCAGGCGTCCCTTCTGCTTACCCCACTGCTGGCAACTCAACACAAAAAGTTTATTGGAATTTAGTAAAATTGGCCTGTTACGGACATACAACCGGCAAACAGTGCACAGCAATTATTAAAATGGCTACTAATACGTCTAACCCAGTAGAAGTGGGTGAAGTACATATGGATCTTGATTCGGGTGATATCACTCCCAAACATCTCTCAAGAAATGGATATACCCTCACTGTAAATGGCCCTGGCGAAGCGACTATTACCAAAGGATAATCTGGTAGGTCAGAAACGAATCTCCTCTATCGGCAGCACGTCGAATCCATAATTTGCAAAGATAAAGAAACACATAATCTTGCCGGAAACAAAAAAAGCCACTTGAAGTGGCTTTTTTTACCGATCAGTTTTTCTGGTATTATTTGGTTGGTGCTGCAGGCACTTTATCAATAACCCATGTTAATTGAGCTCCTACAAGATCAGCAGCAAAATGACCGTCATTTACATCAACATTGTAGATTGATGTTTGGGATAGAGGCTGGAATGAATCAACATTTGGCTTAGCTCCAGCAAACAAATGAGTGTATCCAACATCCACACCGACATTCGGTCTCCATTGATAATGAGCCCCTACAGCAATAGCCCAACGATCCACATCAGGTAAACGCATATTTCTATCTGTATCATTGGTTGGTGTCTGATCATAACCACCACCCACTCGAAGCATTAATTTCTGATTAACATGATAATTGGCACCAAGAGCAACACGCCATGCATCATGGTAATTTTGCGGAACATTAGAAGTAATGTTTGCTTGGGTCACTGTGAACAATGGTGGTGTTCCAATGTTAGGAACAGCAACATTATTCAATGTAATGTTTTTAACAACGTGCCAGCCCGTATAAACTACTGATCCTAATAATGCCAATTTCTCATTAATATCTTGATAAGCACTTAAAGTCACTACATCCGGAAATTCTTGAGGGTCACTAAACAAGTCGTTATTTGTACGAGATGCTGAAGCAGGTAATACTGGGAATACCAATTCAAAATCATTGTTGGCCAGGATTCCAGAAAGACGGCTGTGTCCATAGAATACATGTCTTATTTTTGATTGGTAGTTAAGACCTATGCGAGTGTGATTATCATTAAAAATTCCCATTACACCAACATGAAAGCCAACTCCCCAGGATTTAGCTTTGTTATAACTTAAAGAGTCAACCGTAGCAGGATCTTCTTGCAGAATCTGAAAAAGAGTTGGTGCACCAATCATTTGATTAAATTTAGCGCGAGCCCATTGCAGATCAAGACCAGCTCCCAAGGCGAAATTTTCAGTCAGTCGAGTACCAAGCTCAGGGGAAATGTCAGTGGTCAGAATTTCAGTGTATGTAGCTGAATAGCGTACTGGAGAGTCAGGAGCCCAATCTGTAGACAACCCGAAAGGGGCGGTAACGCTAAGACCAAAAGTAGTACGCTCACCTAAAGGCAATGCATAATGGAATGAGGGAACAAAAGCATTGTAACTGCCATCTAGTCCATCAAAATTTTGTACGTATTGAACTACAGGAGGAAAAGGTGGTGGAAGTCCTGTTGCAGTAGTAAAAGTACTTGTACCATCAACTTTCAAAGTGGGGAATATACCAATGCCACCCAGAACTATTTGCTGCTCACGAAGTAAAGCTAAACCCGCAGGGTTATACCAACCTGTTGATGCATCAGCCGCTTCTGCTGCCGAGCCAGCTGCATAGTTACCCACTACATATCCGGCACCTTCGCCATATAAAGAGAATCCCGCTGCATGTGCCCCGCCTGCAGCTAGAATACTAATAACAGCAGCGTTAACTAATGTTCTTATAGGTTTGTGCATTTTTTTCACTCATTACTCCTTAAATATCATACTTCAATATATTGAATAAAATACGTCCGCTGAACAGCGAGTGTAACCTGTTTTCCAATCATTAAAAACACCTTGAAAATACTTTTTTCTATTTAGATTCAATAAGTAATGAATAATAATCCACAATGACATATTTAAATCCACCATGGGTAATTTATGAATAATATTGGCGATGAATTTTTAATTAGCGTCCCGGATACTTGTGCTTTTCCTCTAGTCCATGCTAATGTGTATTAATTTTGTGCGGAAATGAATCATGCAACAAATAGTAACCAAATTTGGTGGTACCAGCGTTTCAAGTCGTAATACCTGGGATAATATTGTTTCCATTACTAAAAAGCATATGAAATCGGGGATCCAGCCTGTTATCGTTTGCTCTGCACTCACACAAATTTCCAACAAACTTGAAAAAGCCATTGAGGCTGCCTTGATTAATGAACATCAAGGCATTTTTACGGACATTCGTAATGAACATCTCAATCTTGCAGAACAACTTGAAGTAAATCCGGATATAATTGCCCAGGACTTGCTTCAATTAGAACAATGGCTTACGGGCATCTCTCTCTTAAAACAAGCCCCTGCCAAGACGCATGCAGAAATTCTAAGCATGGGCGAACTCATGATGACGCGATTGGGGCACGCTTTTCTGGAAAAACAGGGAATTCATTGCAAATGGTATGATGCTCGGGAGTTTTTAACCAGCACACCATTTCCTGACGGAGGTGCTGCAAATTACCTGTCCGCTCGTTGCGAGAGTGAATATGATCCTGCGTTAGTAGAAAAATTCATCTCCAGTGGGGCTCAAGCCATTATTACTCAAGGTTTTTTTGCGGCGAATCCTCAAGGAGAAACCGTGTTACTGGGACGCGGGGGTTCTGATACTTCTGCTGCCTTAATCGCAGGGAAACTTCAGGCAGCATCTTGTGAAATCTGGACTGATGTTCCTGGAATTTATACTGCAAATCCTCACCAATTACCCCAGGCACGTTTATTGAAGAAATTAAATTACGATGAGGCGCAGGAAATTGCGACAATGGGGGCTAAAGTATTGCACCCAAATTGTATACCCCCTGTCCGTCGTGCCAACATCCCAATGTCCGTCAAATTTACACAAATGCCGGAACATTCAGGAACGCTTATTACTAAAGATATTGATGAAACAGCACCACTCATTAAATCCATCCAGATTAAAAACAGTATTCTGTTAATTTCTATAGATACCTTGCACATGTGGCAACAAGTTGGATTTTTATCAGATGTTTTTACCGCATTTAAGCATCATGGCTTCTCAGTAGACTTACTCTCTTCATCGGAGTTTAACGTTACTTTATCACTCGATATTAACAGTAAAATTCATGATCGGCCGGCGATTAATGCATTATTGGCGGAATTGAATCAATTTGGACGGGCGAAACTGATTGAACCTTGCAGCGCAGTAAGTCTAGTAGGTCATCATATAAGGACGGTATTGCCCCAACTGGGCCCAGCCCTGGAAGTATTTGAAGCCAAACAAGTTTACTTAATGTCACTTGCTTCCAACGATTTGAACCTGACTTTCGTTGTTGATGAATCCCAGGCAAATCAACTGTGTCAAAAACTTCATCATTTACTCATCGAGAATAATCCTCAAATTTTCTACTATTCAAAAAGCTGGCATGAAGAATTTGGCAAACCTACTGTGCGTAGCATTCCGTGGTGGGAAAAAGAGCGTGATCGTTTATTAACCATTGCTGCGGTTAATTCGCCCTGCTATGTTTATCACAGTCAAACGCAAGCTGTGAGGGCTAAACAGTTATTGGCTCTAAAATCGATTGATACCTTGTTTTATGCAATTAAAGCCAACCCCCATCCTTCAATTTTAAAAACTATGGAAAAGGAAGGTGTCGGATTTGAGTGTGTCTCTATTCAGGAATTAGACCGTGTGTTGGAACTTTTCCCTGACATCAATCGTAAACGAATTTTATTCACCCCCAATTTTGCCCCCAAAACTGAATATGAATATGCATTAAACAAGGATTGTTATGTCACAATCGATAGTTTATATCCTCTGGAGCATTGGCCCGAATTGTTTAAAAATCGCGGCGTGATTATTCGGATTGATCCAGGCACAGGTGCCGGCCATCACAAACATGTTTCAACCGGGGGCAATGAGTCAAAATTCGGAATTACCCAAAATGACCTGGATCAAGTTGTCGCCTTAACCAAAAAACACAACATTCAGGTAATAGGATTGCATGCACATTCGGGAAGTGGCATTCTTACCCCGGAACTATGGCAACAAACAGCATTGATGCTTGCCTCTTTAACGGAGCTGTTCCCACAAGTCAAATCCATTAATTTGGGCGGTGGCTTGGGGGTAGTTGAAAAACCTGGACAACAACCGCTGGACTTTACTGGTCTGGATGCGTTGCTGATGGCAGTGAAGTCACGTTATCCCCAAATTGAAATCTGGCTTGAACCTGGCCGTTTTTTTGTAGCAGAAAGCGGAGTTATTCTTGCCAAAGTGACTCAATGCAAAGAAAAGGGCAAGGTGAAATTTGTTGGCATTGAAACCGGTATGAATTCCCTGATCCGCCCCTCTTTATATGGTGCCTATCACGAGATTGTGAACTTAAGCAGGTTATATGAAGAAAAAGCAGGATTTTCCCATATTGTAGGTCCAATTTGTGAATCAGGGGATACTCTCGGCTATGACCGATTATTACCCGTGACAGAAGAAGGTGATGTACTATTAATTGCCAATACTGGCGCATATGGCCGCTGCATGAGTTCGCATTACAATTTACGCCCGCCAGCACAAGAAATTGTTATAGACTGACCCTATTTTTCCAAGGGAAAAAGGCCTGATTCAATTCAGGCTCCCTTTTTCTAGCGTGCATCTTGCCCTCATGATCCGAACACGTCAACATCATGGGTAAGTTGCGGGTATGAGGTGCAGGAAAACATTAATAAAACAAATATGGATTAAGATAATGCTAGTCGACAGTGATCAACGTAGCCGGGCCACAGATCCTTCCTTTTCATTCATCGTGCAAGCTCCTGCAGGTTCAGGCAAAACTGAAATCCTTACTCAACGTTATTTAAGATTGTTAGGTACAGTATCTGCGCCGGAACAAATTATTGCCCTAACCTTCACCCGGAAAGCGGCAAGTGAAATGCGCGAGCGTATTGTTCTTGCTTTGCAACAGGCAGCAAACAAGAAAAAAGCCGATACCCCGCATCAACAGAAAACTCTCGAATTTGCCTGGGAGGCACTTCAACGCGATGCACACTATCATTGGAATTTATTACTGCAGCCCAGTCGATTAAGAATCATAACCATTGACTCTTTATGCCAAAGTTTAAATCAAGCTATTCCCCTTTTGGAAAAACAAATTACTTATTCGAAAATTACCGATAAATCGGATAGTTATTATTTAAATGCAGGCCGTCGTTGCATTCAATTTGCTCTAGCAACCCCGGAATATCAACTCGCTATAAAAACACTTTTGTTGCATGTCGATAATCGCCAGGACAAACTGCTTGAGCTCTTTAGCACCCTACTCTCCCAACGAGATCAGTGGTTAGCCCCACTCTTCCAAGCACGTACTCAGGAAAAAACAGCTTTTGAGCGAGCACTCCAACTGATTGAACAACATGAATTACAGCAGTTCAAACAAAGTTTACCAGAACATTTAGCAGAGGAGTTGACCCGCTGTGTGCGTGAATTGGCTGCTCTTATAGCAAATAATCCGGATTCACCGCATTATGCCCTCAGGGATTGGTATGACTTTCAACAAACCAACCCGGAAATTGCCTTGGCTTTAAGGAAACTGTTACTTACTGGTGATGCAAATTTTCGTAAAAGTTTTGATCATCATGTGGGTTTCTTTACTACCTCATGTCCTCCGGTTGAGTACAAAAGAATCAAAAATGCCAGCAGGGAGTTACTCGCCGAACTTAATGAATACCCTGAGTTTCTTGAAGCATTGATTCAGGTCAGCAATTTACCAGCACCAGAATATGATGCGGAGCAATGGGAAGTACTGCAGGCACTTTTTGTATTACTTCCTCTTCTTGTGGGTCATTTGCACGTGTTATTTAGTGAAAAAAATGAAGTTGATTTCACTACTATCTCCCAACAGGCCCTAAACGCATTAGGAAATGAAGAAAATCCGACTGATTTGGCCCTTTACCTGGATCATACTCTTCAACATATTCTGGTGGATGAATTTCAGGATACGTCAATAACCCAATTTGAATTATTAACAAAACTTGTTTGGGGATGGGAAAACGGGGATGGGCGAACTCTTTTTATTGTTGGCGATCCCATGCAATCGATCTATCGTTTCCGGCAAGCAGAAGTTGGTTTATTTTTTAGAGCTAAAGAGCAAGGTATAGGTCCAGTTCAACTTCAGTCTCTGGAGTTAAGTTGTAATTTTCGATCTACCCAAACCATTGTGGAGTGGGTAAATAATCAATTTATCACCATATTTCCCAGGAAAGTTGATATAGAGTCCGGTGCTGTTTCGTTTCATCGCAGTGTTCATATTATCCAAAATAATGAAGGCAGCGCTGTTCAGGCCATGCAATTTAAAAATAAAGAGCACGAGGCAAAAAAACTCATCGAAATCATTCAACATGAACTGCAAACATACCCTCAGCAGAGTATGGCCATTTTGGTACGCTCAAGAACGCAATTAGGCGAGATCATCCGTCTGCTTCGCCAAAATCAAATTCCTTATCAGGGAAGCGATATCACTTTGTTAGCAAATCTGGGTCACTTACGCGATGTATGGTCATTAACCCAGGCTTTATTGACCCCAGCAAACCGCATGGCGTGGCTGGCAATTCTTCGTAGTCCTTATTGTGGGTTATCTTTAAAAGACCTTCACGTTATAGCCCAATTTAACAAGAAAAAATCAATTTACTCCGCTTTGTTACAGTTAAATAAAATCACAGGCATCAGTGAGGAAGGCCGGATTCGAGCTGATTATTTTATACGCGTCATGCACAAATCTCTAGCCCAAAGGTATGAAAGCAAGCTTTCCTCCTGGATTATCCAGACCTTAAAAGAACTGCACATGGATAGGATCTTAAATGCTAATCAACTCAATGATCTCGAACAATTCTGGATTTTGCTTGATCGTTATGAGCAAGACGGCCGCCTTGCAGAGATGAAAGAATTTGTAACCGAACTCAATAAACTCTATTCACAACAAGCTAATCCCTCTTGCTTGCAAGTAATGACGATTCATAAATCCAAAGGTCTGGAATTTGATACGGTATTTTTACCTGGCCTCGGTACCCAGCCCAATCGTGGTGATAAACCGATGTTACGCTGGCTTAATCTCCCAACCCAAAATCAGGGTAATTTGTTGCTGATGTCTCCGATACACGCGCTACATCAGGACCATTGCCCTTTGTATGAATATTTAGGCCAGTTGGATGAGGTAAAAAGCCGCTATGAAGCACAACGATTACTCTATGTCGCAGTGACCCGTGCGAAGGCACGTCTGTATTTAATGGACCATTCAGAAAGATCCTCAAAAAACTCATTTCGTAACCTTCTAAATCATTTAGAATTTATTGAAGAGGAACCCGGCTCCATAGTTGAGGAAGTACATAACTTATTACCCGGGCTTGGACGCTTACCTCTCGGGTATTACCAAAACATCCCCTCAGAAGTTATTGATCTCCGTCCACACCTAAAAACAACATCTTTAATAACGAGTGTTCCTCGATTAATCGGGATCGTAACCCATAAATTATTGCAATGGATCTGTGATAATCATCCACAAACTGTAACCGAAATCCCCTGGGGGTTGGCTCGTTACGAACTTCGAAAACTGGGTTTCAACGAAACAATGCAACATGAAGCACTTTCAGGGATCCAAGAACAAATCACCCGAATGTTTGAAGATCCCACGGGAATATGGATTATCAAAAAACATTCCGCAGAACAGAACGAATATGAGTTACTGGTAGAACATCAAAGTAAGCCAATTACCCGTATAATTGACCGAACTTTTGAGGAGCACGGAAAACGCTGGATTATTGATTTCAAAACAGGAAGAGAGGATGAGTCTTCCCTGATCCAGCATAGACAGCAATTAAATGAATACGGTTCTTATCTGGCCAGGCACACCTCCCTGCCTATTTATTGCGGTATTTATTACCTTCCGAGCAATCACTGGGTTAATTGGCATTATGAACTCCCTGAAATGCTCGTTTGATCCGGGCCAATAATTCTATGAAATAATAAATCTCTGCGTTATCATTCTTTTTTTATTTTCAAGGCTAATCCATGACCACTGAAGAAACTGTAATTCGCTTGCTGAACTCGCTAAAAGATCCATTCCTGGGCCTTACCGCTAAAGAAATGAATTTACAATGCAGCCTTGAAATGACGGAGAATCACTTACTCCTCAATCTCACTGCCGGATTTCCCTGCAGTTCACTGGAAAAACAGTATAAACCTGAATTACATGCAGCCTTACGCTCCACATTTCCTAATCAGGAGGTGATAATTCACCTCAATGAAGTAATTAAACCCCACAAGACACAACTTTATGGCAAGGGATTGCGGGGAGTAAAAAATACAATCGCTGTAGCATCAGGTAAAGGAGGCGTGGGAAAATCCACGGTCACAGTCAATTTAGCTACGGCCTTAGCTCGATTAGGAGCTCGGGTGGGTATTTTAGATGCAGACATCTATGGTCCAAGTATCCCTTTAATGCTTGGCTCAACCGAGCCAGTACAAATCAGTGGCGACCAGTATCTCCCCGCCAAAGCTCATGGATTGCAAAGCATGTCTATTGGCTACCTGACAAACAATGAGCAAGCAATAATCTGGCGCGGTCCTATGCTTGCCAAATCTTTAATCCAAATGCTGGATATTACTCTTTGGGATAACCTGGATTATTTATTCATTGACTTACCGCCAGGAACGGGCGACATTCAACTGACTTTAGTGCAAAAAATTCCCTTGACTGCAGCCATAGTAGTAACCACACCGCAAAATGTAGCAACACTGGATGCACAAAAAGCAATAAATATGTTTTCCAAAACAGGGATTGATGTATTAGGTATTATAGAAAATATGGCCACGCATATTTGCAGCCAATGTGGACATCAGGAAACAATTTTTGGTGCAGGTGGAGCGGAGCATCTTTGCGCTACCCATCATGTTACCTTACTCGGACAACTTCCTTTGGACGGACGCATAAGACAAAACTGTGATGAGGGTTGTCCCACCGCAACGAAACCCTATGATGGGTTGACGGATACAATAACAAAAGCAGCCCTGATGAGCGCAATTGAGTTAGCGAAAAGGCCTATTAATTATGCAGATAAATTTCCCAAAATTGTTGTTGAGTGAATTCTTTAGAGGCAGGTATAATTGGTTAAAGATACTTTAATCGAATCGTTACCTGCCGTTTACTTAACAGAAATGAGATACACTTTTGATTAAAAGTAAGATTCATAAAAAATAACAATAAATAAATTAGCCATGGAACGATTAATAATATTAACAATTAGCTTTCTGTATTCCGCCCTCGCCTTAGCCCAAGCATCCTATCAAATTGATTTGATTATTTTTGCACACCCAAATCAAATTACAGGATTGGCTGTCGATACGCCGCTTATCCCAATGAACACAAACGCTATACCCTTGAAAATGGAGACCGATAAATCAGGAAAACCTTATCGATTGTTGCCTCCTTCTTCATCAAGTCTTCGGGATGAGTATTATCTGTTGACTCGAAAATCACGCTATCAGGTTCTTGGACATTATTCCTGGAGGCAACCTGCAAATAACCAAAGCAATGTTGTTCTTCCTCTGGCAGAACATAACGGTTGGCAAATGCAAAGTACTATAAACGTCAAGCAAAGCAACTATTATTCTTTTGATGCTGAAGTGCAGGTCTCTCCACCTGGGAATCCACAATCGTCGTTCACTGTATCGCAAAAACAACGCCTCAAGGGTGAGGTGGTTTATTATCTGGATAATGCCCAAATTGGCATGTTAGTTAAAATTCATAAACAAGGGTAAAATGATACTTTTTCCAGTCTGGATTAGTTTTGTAATCCGGATCTTACATGTCGTTTCTTTACCTTAACCACTATCCCCAAATTTATTTTTTGACCGGAGGAAAAATCTGGTCAAATACCATTGCGCCCCCCTCTATAATATGGTTCACCGTAGTGTTCACATCGGTGACTTTAGGGCTGCTCTTATTGGAAAAGAAGCCCCAAACTCCATTACCTGATTGTTTTCTGCCTGTCTCATGTAATCCGAATAATGCCGCTGCAGTAAGGGTTAATGTAGCAAATGGCCCTAATCTTGAATAAAAAGGAGACATGAATAAATTTCCAAAACTGAGTAATGCACCAGTTTTGAGCGCTTTTTCTGGATTGAGGCGTTCTTTAGGCATTTTTACTTCCTTGAAACTATTTAAAAAATCATTTAGGGCGGTTATTGGAATCATTAGGCATGATTTCGTCAAATATCGCAGCTCCACCAACGGCGATATTGGCTAAAGCATTTTGAATTTCTGTACTTTTATCGCCGGTAGCCCTACCAAAAAAAGTATTCATATTATTTATGCCATTCTCAACTGCTCTTCGATTTTTACCAATTTCATGGGCACCATATAAAAATACCCCCGTCCCGGCAATCGCTATGGACAAACCTAACTTAGAGTCGATCCAGTAAAATGGAGCTAAAATCATATTTCCCAAGGCAAGTAGTGCAGTCGTTTTTCCAGCATCGTCAGTATTTATTTTAGCTTGTGACATATCAAGTTCCTTCTGATAGTTAGTTTAATACAGACTATTTGAGTGCTAATAAAATTGCAAGTCTAAATTTAAATACACCATTAGTGAAAAATAAAATCAAACTTCCAAAGTTTTATTTTCCAAGTAGTTCACTGCTGCAAAAGACGATGGTACTCCAGTTAACAAGCATTTTTGGCATGGACATTTTTAAATCATTGTGAATTGAATCAAATTAGTATGCCCCTTATAATCACAAAAATCAAAATAACGAGGGGTTCGGCTATGCCTAATCAAGGCAAAATTATAAGCGCAGTTAACGTTTGTCTAAAACAAAAAAAGAATATTGATTTTGTTCTGAACAAAAAGGGAATATGTGCCGCCCTAGCGGCGTTACATCTTAAATACACTGCAGAAAATAAAAGGGACGTATTTTTTAATTTGCTTGAACAATTGGCCGCTCTGCCCAGCACTTATCGTATAGGCGATAATCATGCCATTGATAATTTCATTATAAAAATCGAAAAGACTTTCCGTGCTGATGAATACAGCCATTATGAAATCCTGCAATGTGATGTTGAAAAACTCCTGGATATTGGAAATAAGCCACTAAAAAATGAACTCAATTTAGGTCTCATAACAAGTGAGTCGAACTGGAAAGAACTCTTCAAGAAAATTACCCGCAATAATCGATCCTATTTAGTTTGCAGTCATAACCATGCAATCTCTGTATCTTTCGAAAATGGAAAATATATTGTTTATGATCCGAACTACAATAGAAGATTAAAAGAGTTCGATGGAGTTGAGGAATTAGTTAAAGAGATTAAAGATTGTTTTGATTATAAGGAGGATTCTTTTGGATTAGTTGTCCGCGCATTCTCTCATCCTAAAGCAGTCCCCGAGAACTACCCCTCTCACGAAGAGTTACATCAAATTGCCTTTTCCAGCGCACCCGATTCCCAATCAAGTTTTTTTGCTGCCATGGCAAACGATATCGATATGCTGAGGCTCTTATTTAAGCAAAATAAAATAGATTACACCATTTTAGCAAAAGAATATTTTCGTTCTGAATTTAATGACCTCTTACTGCAACAGCCTAAATCCTTAACTTTAAAAAATGCGATATTAAAAGGCATTTTTGTCACTTTGCTTGCTGGAAATCACAAGGAAGGGGAAAAGCTGTTTGAACATTACCTGCAGACCTTTACTGCAACTGAGGATCTCAGTGATCTAAAAAAACAACTGCAACTTTTTTTTGACGAACCCGTACAAACCTACGGGTTGTTAATGAAAAAAGAAGCCGATTTCAGTAAGTTATTAACCTGGTGCGAGGAATTAAATTTTTCGCAAGAGCCCAAAAATCAAACTACTTGCAACCACCTGCAATTACTGACTTTTGTTACACAGGAAGTAAATCCATATCTTATCGAGCAATTTTTAAATAAGCTAACTCCTGAACAACTAATTAAACAAATTCAATGTGCTGCCATAGTTAACCAACATCATATTTTAAATTTATTACTCACTCATTTAAACAAGAACAGCATTAATCCCAAATTATTTCCCTGTATTTTCAATAAAGAAGTAGTCGAAAATATAAATGCGATTACTTTGAAAAAACTGCTTGAAAAAGGTTTTAATGTAGCAACCCACGATCCGGATTTGCTTACTCTATGCATGCAGCGTCATGATAGGAAGATTTGCGAAGTTTATGCTCGGGCCTGGGCAGAACAAACCCTTCATCCGTCGCTTTGGCAGCACATCGATACTCGTGACTATCAATTAATAGATTTAAATACACTTCTAGGTTCATCAACTTTACTTAATGTGCTGGTTTTTCTGAGAAAATACGATCAGGTAAAAAATGCATGGAAAGATAATATTTCCGAAGAAACAATTAAAAATGCACTGGTTCTCGCAATTCTTAACGGCAATAAAGAAATGAGCCTGTTCTTGCAGGGAAAACTGATTGATAAGAAAAGTGCTCTTGAGCCAGAAACATTGGATTTTCTTTATCAAAAAGCACTCGAAGAAGAAGATTTATCCATTTTATCCACCCTTGTGCATCTAAATTACAATGTACTGCATAACACCAAGGATCTGCGTAAACTGTTCTTGTTGTGTTCTGATTATGAGGACTACTCAATTTTTGAAAAATGTTTTGCAAAAGCAAGTCCTAAAATAAAACAGCTCATTTTAGAAACCAGTTTAAACAAAGGCACTACGCCTGTGCTGATGACTTGTGCAAAACAAGAACCTCAACTGTTCAGCAAGTACCTCTGTAGTTCAACCACAGCCCCAGGAAACCTGGTAAAACTCAATAGAGCCATTCCCAAGATTTCCCCTATCATGCTTTCGATGGAACAATTAAGTCCCACAGAGCAAAAAAAACTGGTCAAAGATAGTTTTAAGCAAAAACTTCCATTCCTGGCAAGAACCTTATGTCCTAAGATAACTTGGGAGAAAGAAGAGCTTGATGAATTCCTTAATGAACTCATCCAGGATAAAAATGAAAATGGAATCAAATTATTGCTGCAACTATTTCCCGTTTTAAAACAAAATCAAAAACTTATTCCTTTGCTGGCACAAAATAATCTACTCATCGCAATTGATTATATTCTGGAGAAAGAGAGCGTTGTGATTGATCCCGATTTAACTGAGCAAATGTTCATTTGTGCTTTAGGCAGTAATAATAAAAATCTGGTTGCACGATTTTTACAACAAGAGCGGGTAACTCCTAAAACCCAACTTAAGGAATCACTTGCAGATTTACTTAAACAAGCCATAGAAAAAGGCAATGCTTCTGTTTTAGAACCATTTGTTGAATCCACCCATGATTTCGGTTTGGATTTTAAAGAATTATTTCTTTTTAGTTGTACCCAAAAACAAGAAAAAATAGCCAACCTGCTGCTTGCCAGAGCATTTACTTTAAGTCCTAATGAAAGAAAAGATGGGGTTAAGCAGCTCTTTGGGGAGCAGTCTCCATCCAGCCTGTTTGAAAAAGTCTATTTCCATGGGTATGGTCGGCTATACCAATTATTATTGAGGGCAAATATCCAAAATCCCCGCGCCTTTTTGCTGGATTCAATAAAAAACCCTGAGCAAGATCACGCATTCCAGAATACAGAGTTGTATTTATCGTCGCAGTTAAAACGAGCACTCAAAGAAAAAAACGAAGCGGTTTTTAATGCTTTATTTGCCCAAAGCGATCTTCCAGCTGAACCCAGTAAAAGTATTTTGGATTTTCTAAAGGATCCCATTCTCTTTGATAGTGTTTTCCCACTCCTGAAGAAAAAATACAGTCTGCAAAAACTGTTGAATGAAATTTTTAAACATACTGACTGGGAAACTTTGGCCAATCTTCTCGAAAAAACGCAGTGGGAAAATTTGGATCCCAGTCTCCACCATTCGGTACAAGAGCATGCTATGGTCATCGTCAAGGCTTATCTTGAGAACCTAAAAGCACATTATGATAAAATTGATGTTCGTCCTCAGTTGTTTAAGCTCCTGGAAAGCAAAAATCCCTACATCCTGGCCCAACTTGCAATCCCCTATCGAGAAGAAATTCAAAAAACACTCGAAGAGATTGAGCTAAATATGGTGAAAAACCAGCTTGATTTAAATAATCAAATCTACCGTTATACGTTTAGTATTTTGCCATTCATGAAAGCGCTTGAGGAACTTGGTAAAATAGTTGAAGAATGCCAGCGAATCGTAAGTGAACAAGATATTAATCTTGAGGAATCCATTGAAAATCATGAACTGATTAATCATTTGGCCCAAATAAAAATTATCCTGGCGGGCCAGGACATTTCTCCTGATTATCTGCAAGAAAACCATTATGATCTCCTGGAGAAATTAATAGAAAATCCGCGATTTAAACAAGTATGCCAATTGGAGTTCAAGCTTTACAGCTTGCTAAGACAATTTCAAAAACCCCTTTCAGCACAAAGTGAAGTAATTCAAAAAGAATTCCATACCACAATAGAATTACTCAATGAAGCTTTGGAAGAAGCCAAATTACCCAGGAATTTCGTTTTACCTGATATTCTACGCTTTTTAATTTCGGCCGAATTAGCTGAGGACAAGGGAAAATCCCAACCTCCCTCACCGGCTATAACTCATAAAGATGAGGATTATTCAGTTCCGCCGCAAACCCTGGAGGGGGCGGCGGTTAAAGCCCCAGAACCCGAAGAGAAATACCCTGGGCAAAAGGAAACAACTCAGCAAAACATAACCTTGCCCCAAATTTTTTCAAACTCGCCGCCAAAGAGTAGCGAGCGACTACTGACTCCGTCAGATGGTACCCCCTCCGATCTGGATAGATTGAAAAAGAAATGCATTAAAGCTCTGGATTATTACCTGATACATCGGGAGGAGCATTTAAGTTATTTTTCTTATTTCTTTGATTATTATCGAGGACAAACTCGGGCGCAGCATTATAAAAATTTAATTAATTCCGCTCAAACAGAACACGAATTAAATATTTTAGAATTCGCTATATTAATAAACCATGATGGAGCACAATTAAAAAAAGATTTCGCAGAACAACTGCAATTTAAAGATTTAGACACAGCTCAAGATCAGCTCATGGAGAATATCCAAGCCTACTTTACACGAAATGGACTCATTCAGTCAGATGGCTTATTTGACTGGAATAACCAATTATATGAGCTTATTAATTCGATCAACGAAAAAGTGAATCAAAATGACCAGTCTGCAACGGAATATTTATTTGGGGAAGAATTGGCCGGCTTAGAAAAATTAGCTAAACCGCCAAGTAACCGGGAATCTTTTTCTTTTTTCAAGCCCGATAAACAGAGTTCAATATCCCGTTTTTTACAATGGATAACAAGCTGGTTTGATTATGGTCATTCCTCTTCCGAAGAGCAAGAAAACGTTATGTCTTTATAACCCCCAACCTGGGGTTTTTTTATCTTAACCCGGATTAGCCATGCATAATCCGGGCAATCGATCTGTTTAATTGAAGTACACTGCGCTAATGCTGGGTCCAGACTTAATATTCAGGTTGGAATTATGCTAGGATGGGTATATTTTCTCTTTCATTGTTATGGCAAATGCAGAGCGTACTTAACCATTTTTTTCAAAAATATCCCAAAACAGAAGCCCCTTTTATGCATGAACAATTAGCCGAGTGGAGAAACACCCGCCCCTTGGCAGGATTGCGGATCATCCACCATGTTCCTTTAGTGACAAATACTTTACTAAAAATAGCATGCCTGCTGGAGGCAGGAGCTGAAATTACAGTAACCAATCCTTCGGATTTTTGTTATGCACACCCACAGGCAGTTTCCTCTTTAAAAGAAGCAAAAATTCGCTATGTGGAAAATACGCGCTCACTTCACGGCGAATCTTTTGATCTTTATTTTGATTGCGGAGCACAGCTATATCAATTTCTGGGAAAACCCAAAGTTGGGGCAATCGAACTAACCGGTTCAGGGGATCGATTTTATAGCCAACAAACTCTTGATTTTCCAGTGATAAGCGTTGACCGTACTCTGACAAAACAACTGGAAACAGTTTTTGGATGCGCCGAAAGTAGCCAAATGGCTCTTAGTCAATTAACAGGAATTAATCCAATTGAGACCTCATGGGTGATTTTTGGTTTTGGAAAAATTGGTCGAGGACTTGCCTATTTTTGTGTTCAAAATAAAGTTCCCGTAGTTATCGTTGATCCCGATGCACATCAAAGAAATCTTGCGCGCAACCTGGGCATTAAAGCAATAGATCCCCATGATTTTACTCAGCTTGAACGTGTCTTGATGGATGCCAATATAGTTATTACGGCAACGGGAAAAAAAGCGATAATGAATGATTACCCACACTCCTGGTTCAGTGGTAAAATTCTTGCTAATTTAGGGGTTTATGATGAATTTGGCCCTCAATTTAGCGATGATGAAGTTTTAAATCATAAAATGCCCATTAATTTTATCCTGAATGACCCTACACCGATGAAATATATTGATCCCGAGTTTTACCTCCACAATCTTGCTGGGTTAACTCTTCTTAAAGAAAAAATAACGGCCGGTGTCCATGGAATCCCCTCATCTGTGGATCGAAATTTGCTTCAACGTTGGTGCGACTATCATTCATTTTCACTAGATACGATCAAAACCTGGCTTTATTAATAAGATTGGGGATCTAATCAATTTTAAATCGCTACTACTGAATCACTTGCAAGAAAACTTGAAAATATTGCGGAAATTATGCAATCTGTTATTGAACGTTTGCAGAAATTTGCAGACTCCCTGGTTTTATACTGAAACAGATTAAAACCAATTTATAAAATAAATTTACACTTTGCCCATGATGCTATATATTCCGCCTTTTTGTCGAAAACTGAATTAATGAATTTATCCACTGAAACATCTGCCAATAATTCCAAAAGAACAATCATATGGTTGGTCAGCGTATTCTTTCTATTATTTCAATTTTTTTTGCAATTATCCTCAGGAATTATTATTGGCGCGATAATGCATGAGCAAAAACTCACTGCATTTACAGCTGGCCTATTAAGCAGTGCCTTTTATTATGTCTATACTACGATGCAAATTCCCGTCGGCCTTCTCTTTGACAGGTACAATACGCGAACACTGCTGTCCTTAAACGCCTTATTGTGTGCAGTGGGATGTTTTATCTTTGCTACTGGATATAACTTATTTTTACTATTTCTTGGGCGTTTAATAATTGGCGGTGGCTCTGCTTTTGCTTTCGTTGGTATGACCCGGGTATTACGCCAACATTTTCCCCTGAAACAATATGCTTTTATGATTGGGCTTACAGAAACCCTGGGATTTACTGTAACTGTAATTAGCATGATTGGCATGGGTTCACAAATAACCCGCATCAGTTGGCATTATTTCCTTGCCGGTGCCGGGGTCATTGGGCTTTTAATCGCCTTTCTTTGCGCAAATTGTATTCCCAACAACAGGCCAGTAATCAGTGACCATCATCAATACAAAAAACATTTACTACTCATGCTGAAAAATAAATTGGTATGGATGAACGGATTGTTTGTAGGCTTGGAATTTTCAGTGATTACTGTTTTTGCGGCAATGTGGGCTGTTCCTTTTCTCCAGTTAAAACTGGAGTGCTCAATAGAAACGGCGAGTATTCTCACCTCGATGATTTTACTGGGAGCAGGGTTAAGCTGCCCTATCTACGGCTGGCTGTCTATCAATCTCCCAAAACGCAAACCCCTAATTCATATTTCCTGCTTTTCAACCGCCATTTTATTCATCCTTGTTCTTTATTCACCTAATAATCATCTGCTCCTGACCGGCTCTTTATTGTTTGCGATTGGACTGTGTTGCGGCGCCTACATGCTTGCCTTTACCATTGCCAATGAGCTGGCTCCAGAAGAATCACTCTCTGCATGTACAGGATTCACCAATACTTTGGCCATGGCTACCGCGCCTCTATTACAACCCTTCATTGGTTATTTGCTGGATTACTCTAAAGGCAGTACCACCCTACATACTCTTACTGATTATCAACATACCCTTTTAATTATTCCTGCGGCACTGGTTATCGCCAGTGCTCTATCTCAATTTCTTCCAGAAAAAGAGATGTAATTATTAAAAGACCTCAATTTTTTAGCAAATCAGTGAAATCCTCCTAAGATGCTGTTGCAGATTAATAAAACCTTAATAATTTACCTATAAAATATCAAATATTGTTCAGTGTGTGTAAGTATTTTGTATGGCAGCTTCAAAACAACCTAAAGACTCGAACCCTCTGTCACAACCTCAAAAGGAAATAACCCATTTTGTAATATTTGGTGATAGCCTTTCTGATGGAAAAAATATGGGTGAAAAGGCTTCTTTCCTGGGGCCGCTGGCGAAAAAATTATGGCTAAAAATCACCGGCCTAAATAATTCACCTAAAGAACGGTTCACTAATGGTTATACTTGGGCTGACTCCCTGAAATCAACTCTCGTCAGTAAATTCCTTAACGACGAGCAATTAAAAAAAGACCCCTTTGGGAAGTTTAATTTAAATAATGCTGACATAAGCGATGATGTTATTTCTCATCCATCCGGAAAACATTACTCCAGAGATGCATTAAAAGCCGAAATAAGAAAAGTAAGGAGAAAAAAACGCGTAGACGCCAGAGAAGAGGGCCATCTATTTACAACCGACAAAGAGAACACGATTGGGAAACCGGTAACTGCCCGGGATAATGCTGATATAGCTGATATCGCTCTTGCTCATAGTCATAAACCGAAGGCCGAACGTACTCAACTTCAAAAAAGAATAGGGATTCTAAAAGGAGCGGCGCTTCAAGGATCTTCTGATGATATCTCTGACCAATTAATAACAGATAAGCGCTATCAGGAATACGTTCAAGAATATTATTCCCTCGATAATGGACGGGTAGCTCAATATAATGGGCAGAATTTTTTTAGAAACTACAGCCAGGGTGGTTCAACATCTTATGATTACAGCTGGAAAGCTATTTTCCTTTCGCTTTTTTCCCCCTTACAAGCAATTAAGTTATTCTTTACTCGCCTAATGGTATCTAACGTATCCAAGCAAGTAGAGCAATACCTTGAAGATTGTGAAAAAGAGGAAATATCACCAGAACAAATGGAGAAAACGCTTATCACTGTATTTTCAGGTGCAAATGATTTAATTACCGTTAATTCAGAGCCCACAGAGGAAGCAGCAGAATTGGCTGCCCAAAGTAATATAGATAATATTGAGAAATTAATTAAGCAGGGCTATAGCAATTTTGTTTTATGTAATCTACCTGATTTATCATTGACTCCACGCTATCAACGTAAGTCTGATGATGAGCGTAACACTGCTAAAAGAATATCAAACCTATACAATCAAAAATTAAATGACAAACTGCAATTCTTAAAAGAAAGATATCCTGGTTGTTCGTTGGAACTTTTTGATATCAGCAGCGTCTTTACCAAAATTTATGAAGATGTGGATACAAAGGGTGAAAATTCAGAGTACCACGAATATTTTGACAAAAAGGAACTAAGACAACCTTATCTGGATTATGCGAAAGAACATAATATAAAGGTAACCCCAGGCGGAGTTGCTCCGGGTTACAAACACATGTTTTGGGATGATGTTCATCCAACTGCGACGATGCATGCATTACTGATGTCGGAATTTTACAAAAGCCAGCAAGGCCTGGCGAAATTTAGAGTAACAGCACCAGCAGAACTCAGTGAAGAACATTTATGTAAAATCTTTAATCGCAAATACCATGAAAAACTAAAAGAGTATTCATTGGGGTCTTTAAGTCTTTATGACGAGCTTCCCATAGATTATAACGTATCGCAAAAAGCCTTAATTTCTATTTTACGTTATGCGCTCGATGAGCAAAACGAGGACTGTGATTGTCTGCGTGAAGCAATGAGCGATTTAGGATGGTGGGTGAATGATAAACCTAATATGAGCATTCCGGCCCTAGCAGATGCTATGTGGGTATTGAATCCTGGTTATGCACAAAAATTGGAAGCGCAATTAGATCCTCATTTAGCAGAACCTAACTCGCATAAGATGATGCTTGGAGCCCTGGGTGGAGAAATTGTTGGGCAAAAACCTCAGCCTAAAAGAGTTCATCCACAACTGGATCCTGTAGTCGAGGAAAGATTGAAAAAAATCATACATACGGATTCAAATTTAAAACATGAGCCCTCAACACCACCGATTATTAATCCTCTGACTATATAAATGTTATGACCTCCGGAGGGTTCGTTAGCCCTCCGTCACCGCTCCTCTATCCTGCTGTAGGGGCGTTTATCCTGCTATATGAGATCTGGAGAAATAGTTCAATCTTTCTTATGAACAACATCCGGGCAGTTTCATTTTTTATCTTTTTTATTTGAATAAGTTTTCATGTTTTGCTTTACTCGGGCAACTTCAATCATGCATGGAGTTTCACTTCCTGCGCACCCGATTCAGTAGTTTTATCTTTTATAAAAGATTGTTGGGTAACAAAACAAAAGCCACCCCGACTTTCCTTGGAGAACCCCGCAATACTATGGGATAAGGAGTCGTTATCCTTTAAGGTATTGAGCAATTTTAAATGCAGCTTGGGAAGGCCAACACTCAGCATACACTGATCATTATCCAGAGGTTTCAGTGAAATGAACTGCGACATTTTTACTTTATTCCCTGAAGGATCAAGCCAACCAGCAACAGCGGCACTGCTTGCATCCTTTTCTTTGAGATTTGCAGAGTAAAACCCATTGTCATCATTTAAACGGCAAAAGGTGGTATTTATTTCATGGGAATCTTTTTGACCATTATTTAATACCAGTTTGCCAAACCAGGCTTTATTTCCTGTAACAAACTGCTCTTTATCATCAATACGCACATGACCATTAAGCTGGCTTGTTTGTAATACCTGAAATTTTATTCCTGGCCGCAAAACCAGGTTTTCATTGTTGTTGTTTGCTTGCTTTAACATGTCTACTTTAAAATTAAATCCTTTTTTATCCGCCGTCTTCACCCCAAAAATCCAGCTGTCATTAATAGGGTTATAACGGATAAAAGAATAACCAATTTGCCAGTCAAGCGGAGTTGGTTGTTCTATCTTTTCTTTATTTTCGTAAAAGAACACCAATTTATTTGTTTCTTCATCAATCAAAGCTGCTTTAGTATGAAAGTCTGCACCCTGACGCTGCATTTCAAAAAAATATCCATATTTGTCACCACTCTCATTTGTTACCATACCGGTAAAAGTCCAACTTCCTACAGTGGAGTCTATGGATTGTACCTGTACCGGTTGCTGCGCTATTGATTTTATTTCAGCTGCAGACACTCCTGTACTTATGTGGAATACGAATAAGAATAAAAAACAGCGAATCCAAGCAAACATAATCAGCAATAACCTTTTAACTGTTGATGTAACCACAATGCGTCCCAAAATGCATCATCCAATACAGCGTCTACGGGTAAATAATGCATCATGTCCGAGCTAAACGATCGGCACTTCACTGCATCTTTTTCCGTCATAATAATAAGTGATTTGCAATAATTCAAATCTTCTGGCTTAAACTGATAATGATCAGGATAAGAACACGAGTCGAATTCTATCCCTAATTGCAGCAAAGTGGAATAAAAACGTTGAGGATTACCAATTGCAGCAATAGCTTCCCATTTTCCATTTAAGGCATGCGGATCAATTTCTTCATCGGTACTTAATTTTTTAATTTTCCCCGGTTTTAGTACCATGGAGTAGGCATTCTTCCATTCACCTTCATTGACAACTATAAAATCAACTTCTTCCAAACGCCTGACCGATTCTCTTAAGGGTCCTGCAGGCAAACACAGGCCATTACCCACTCCTCGTGTTCCATCCACGACAGCAATTTCAATAGCCCGTCCCATGCGATAATGTTGTAGCCCATCATCGCTAATAATAATTTGGCTTTGATGTTTTTCTATAAGATAACGTACTGCCTCCGGTCGTCTTGGGGCGATCACCACCGGACATTTTGTTTTTTGTGCTAACAGCAATGGTTCATCCCCAACCTTCAGCGGGGGGTCATTAACCTGTACCTCATAAGGAAAATTTTTCGTTTTTGCACCATAACCGCGGCTTACTATACCAACCCGTAATCCTTTTTGTTTTAGTCTTTTGGCTAACTCAATAACTAAAGGGGTTTTGCCTACTCCTCCTACCGTTATATTTCCAACAACAATAATGGGAACTGGACTTTCTACCTGTAGGAATCGCTCCAATAGATAACGCCTTGCGGAGGTTAAAGCAGAATATCCCCAGGACAATGGCCGCAATACCCATTGCAGCGGATGCTCACCATACCATATTTTATCCAGGGATAACGCCATTAGATTATTGCTTCCTCATACATAGTGCCTGGGCTTTGAATTCCCTGAAGTTGAGCATAATAGCCTTGTAAATCAAGCAACTCATGATGAGTTCCTTGTTCGACGATGCATCCATGTTGCATGACGATAATTTTGTCCGCATGTTTAATAGTCGATAAACGATGCGCAATGACCAAGGTGGTGCGGTTTTTCATCACCTCTTCCAAGGCAATTTGGATGTAGCGTTCTGACTCACTATCCAAAGCCGAGGTGGCTTCATCAAGAATTAAAATAGGTGCATCTTTCAATATAGCTCGTGCAATCGCTATTCGTTGTCGCTGCCCCCCCGAAAGTAATACACCATTTTCCCCTACACGGGTGTCATAACCCTCCGGCAAGCGACTGATAAATTCATCAGCAAAAGCCATTTTAGCTGCATGTATGATTTGTTGACGAGTAATATCGGAACGGCCATATGCAATATTATTTGCCAATGTATCGTTAAAAAGTGTTACGTTTTGACTTACCAAAGCCATTTGTTCCCGCAGACTGGATAAGCTTATTTGATTAATCGGAATGTTATCTAAAGTGATAACACCTTGCGTCACTTCATAGAAACGGGGTAATAAACTGGCTATAGTAGTTTTACCACTACCTGAATGGCCTACAAGTGCAACTGTTTTTCCGGCCTCTACAGAAAAACTGACATCATGTAATACATTAGCGCCTTTTCTGTATGCATAAGAAACGTTTTTAAACTCAAGATCGCCGCGAGCTCTTTGTGGTAACACCTTACCTTGTTCTTGTTCTATGGGCATATCCAACATGTTGAACACGCTTTCTGCACCAGCCAATCCTTTCTGTATTACCGCATTCAATGTTGTTAGCGTTTTCATTGGTTTAATCAACTGTATCATCGCAGCAATAATTGCTAAAAAAGAACCTGCTGAAATAATCACTACCGTAGACAATTGAATCGCAGCGGCAATTATTGCGGCAATCCCTATTGCAATAACTATCTGTACACCAGATACATTAAGTGCCTTACTTGCAGCAACTTTCATGTCATTTTGACGCGAATGCTCTATGGCCTGACTAAATTTTCCAGATTCATAAGCAGTGCCCCCGAAAATACGTACTACTTTGTATCCTTCAATTGCTTCACTGGCAATTTCAGTCACCTCGCCCATAGTTTTTTGGACTTTATGACTGATTCGTCGTACGCGTTTATTTGTAAAATTCACAATAAAACCGACAAAAGGGATTGTTAACAAGAACATCAGGGATAATTGCCAGCAAATCACCATCATTACAGTGAGGAAACCTATAATTAAACAGACGTTTTGAACAATATCGGTTAAGGCATCCGCACTAACCTGGGCTACCTGCTCTACGTCATAAAGAATTTTAGAAAGCATTTGTCCTGAGGTTGCCTCATCATAAAAATCCGCAGGTAAACGAAGAATATGGTTAAATACCTTTTCCCTTAATACCTTGACCACGGAACGCGCAACCCAGGTCATACAATAACTGCCTAACGAACTGACAAGCCCTCTCAAGGTAATCCCTATTAAAACGATATAAGGAATTTTCTTGATAAATTCCATATCAACATTGATAAAGCTTTTATCAAAAAAAGGGCGCATCATGTAGGTAAAACCCGCATCAATCAAGGAATATAAAATGTTGGCAAAAATGCCTAACGCCAGGATGGGCCAAAACGGTTTTACATAGGCTAACAAACGCTTGTATAAAATGCTGGTCTTAACAGAGAGTTGCTTTTTCATGACGCGAGTGATTCAATTGAAAAATGGGTTATTGTAACTGTTATTACCTGGAAGTGCTAATTTTCCTTAAATAAGGGACGGGACCGGTTTTAGTACTTCGAATAATTAGTTAGCAGACTTTAAACAACAGAGGCATCGTTTGATGTCATTCCCGAGTCATTTTGATTCGCGTATAGGCACAATGAAAACCGATTTTCTGCACATTACAGTCTGAAATACTGCCGGGTTCAGTTGTAACCGTTGCCCAAGACAACCCTGCTTGTTTTGCATGATTTAATCGCGCGTTTAATAATTTTTTTTGTAACCCCTTCCCCCGATAGCCAGGCAAAGTACTGGTAACCCCCAAATCACAAAAATTACCATGCATGGCAATTGTAGCCCCCGCTATAATCGCCTCATTATCGTAAACGGCATAAGCAGCTACCCCTTTAGATTGGGCATAGCGAAAAAATTGGTCTTCTGCTTCAGGGGCATCAAAGCCTAAAGCTACAATTTGCGCCCACTTTCTCCTTTCCTCAGCCTGAATCATTCTGATGGTTAACGCCTCTTCGCTACACTCAACCGGATGATAGGACTTTAAATCCAGTATGGAGACATTGTTTAATTCACTGATACAGTACCCGCGTTGGCTTAAAAAAACGGTGAGCTCATTCCCAACAAATGGGCACAGTTCGATATCTACACGGTTATGATGCAAATTTTTATAAAAATGTTCTATCCGCTCAATTTCAGGGAGAAAATTTTTTGGATCTGTAGCAAATCCCCATCCAACTACCTGCGATAAATAGGAATCAAACCCGGAAAAACAGGCAGCCCCTCCATTAATTTCCAGGATCTTACCTTCGGAATACTGGCGGGTCACTTCTATATGGGTTTGTTTGATGCATGACTCCATTCGAGCCGCCAACTCTTTAGTAACATGCTTCATCTATAATCCTTGCACTAACTCATGAACAAGGCCCGGGCCTTTATAAATTAAACCGGTGTACACCTGGATTAATGAAGCACCCGCATCCAATTTAGCCTGAGCACTGACGCATCCATCAATACCCCCTACCCCAATTAAGGTTACCTCATCACCAACATACTGTTTTAGCAAGCGCAAGCATTGAGTCGACAACTCCAGTAACGGTTTACCGCTTAGCCCTCCCGTTTCCATCGCATTAGGTAAATGAGTCACTCCTGGACGGGAGCATGTGGTATTGGTGGCTATAATTCCCTCAATGCCGTAGTTTAAAATTACTTCCGTCATTTGTTTTAAGGTTTCAGGGTCTTCATCAGGCGATATTTTTACTACTAAAGGCACATGGCGTTGGGATTTGTCGGATAATCTGATTTGTTCTTCCTGTATTTGCGACAATAAACCGGCAAAGTATTCTTTTTGCTGGAGTTGGCGCAAATCGGGTGTATTCGGTGAGGAAATATTGATGGTTACATAGGAGGCATGTTCATATACTTTGCGCAAGCAATGCATGTAATCCCCAGCAGCCTGATCTAACGGAGTATCTTTATTTTTACCAATATTGATGCCAAGAATCCCTTTGTAGCGTGCTTTTTTTACATTCTCCACCAATGCATCAACTCCTTGATTATTAAATCCCATTCGATTGATAATCGCCTGTGCATCCGGCAAGCGAAATAACCGCGGTTTAGGATTACCGCTTTGGGGTCTTGGGGTAACTGTTCCTAATTCAATAAAGGAAAAACCTAGTTTGGCCAGAGCATCCAAATGTTCCCCATTTTTATCCAAACCTGCTGCCAAACCCACCACATTCGGAAAATTCAGGCCTAAAGCTTTTACTGGTTTTGCGAGGTTTTTTTTGAAAAGGAAATCCGGGACATAATGTAAAGCGGATAAACTAAAAGAATGGGCGGTTTCTGGATCCATTCTAAAAAGTAAAGAACGTAAGATTGAATACATACAAGAACCTTATAACCGGGTGAGGCGAAGCATAACCCGGTGGAGTACAGATAAAAGATTCCCGGGTTATGCTTCGCCTACCCGAGTAATAATTTATAGATCACACTTCTGAGCCCAAACGCGTAACATGGCGTTTTCAGCCTTGTGCAAATGATAATCTACTTCTCTAATTTCCACCCCATAACCTTCTTTTTGCAGCTCCAGCAATACCGGGCCCAGAAATTCTGAGGTCTTCCCTTCCATATCATTTAAGGGAAAGATTCTTACTTCTTTAGCTACTCGGGCTAATTCACGAATTACATTTAAATGAAATTCAACGCTTTGATCTTCCAAATCAGCAAATAGATAGTTGGTGCTTAATGCAAAATCAAAGGAGAAATCTGCAAAGGGTAAATGATAATCTGCAGCCCCATAATATCGGCCTTCAGCTTTACCTTGCTCGTAATCAGCAAAAAATTTCTTCATTCCGTTGCGTCGATGTTCAAGCAATTGCTCCAACCCCCCGCTGCGGCTGAAATCGAACTGGTCTTGTTGCTTGTGCACTTCATCTGCCATTTGTGCAAAAATCATAATTGCCTTGGAGGCCAGGGTATCTTTGTCCAAAACAAATAAAGGATCACAGCTTACTGCTTGATGCGCTTCCTTGAATTGTTCGGCGTTTACTGCACTCGGACCACATCCATATTCTAAAATTCTGGAATTCATGTCCTCTTGAGACAAATCAAACATTTCACGATACTCATCAACGCTATGTCCCCAGAGTACTAATTTACGCATGAAAGACTCTCCTAAGTAGATAAATCGAAACCGAAACTTAACGTTTAATCACGCTGTAAAGAATCGGTGGTTTTCCTTTGGCTTAAGATTAGGCGATTTTTTAAATCAGGTAAAGGTGCATTTTAAAACACTACTTCAGGCAAATCCGGTACGCTAAATAAACCATCCTGATGGCCCCCTGCTCTAATCATCAAGCACCTGTTTCTCATAAAACATATTGTGGCAAGAATAACTTGCGTTGATTTATCAAATTATTCCCCAACTGCTTCAATATGAAAAAGATCTGAGAAATTCTATTTGCATCTTTAACTTGATTGGGTATAGTTTAACACATTTGTAAAAATCAACAGACTACTCATTTATCAGGATACGCTAAAGCATTTAATCAAAATCTTGCATCAGATAAGTAGTTACAACCACAGGAAGTCAGCTATGTACACAGGACCGAATTATCAACTCGGTGAAACTTACGACATGTTGCGCGACAGTGTTTATCAATTTGCTCGTGCTGAAATTGCTCCTCTCGCTGCCCAAATAGACGAAACCAATACCTTCCCCAATCATTTATGGCGCCAATTAGGTAAAATGGGCCTATTGGGTATAACAGTCAGTGAAGAGTATGGCGGTGCGAATATGGGATATCTTGCCCACGCCATTGCAATGGAAGAAATATCAAGGGCATCGGCTTCAATAGGTCTTAGTTACGGAGCCCATTCCAATTTATGCGTAAATCAAATCTACTTAAACGGTAATCATTCGCAAAAACAAAAATACCTGCCTAAACTTATTAGTGGAGAATATGTTGGTGCACTGGCTATGAGTGAATCCAATTCGGGATCTGATGTAGTCAGTATGCAGTTACATGCTCGTCCAGAAGGCAATAAATATATTCTCAACGGCACAAAAATGTGGATCACCAATGGGCCTGATGCCGATGTGCTCGTAGTTTATGCCAAGACAGACAAACAGGCTGCCAGTAAAGGAATCACTGCCTTTCTAATTGAAAAAGGAATGCCCGGGTTCAAAACAGCTCAAAAACTCGATAAATTAGGAATGCGCGGCTCAAATACCTGTGAATTGGTGTTTGAACACTGTGAAGTGCCTGCCGATCAGGTTTTGGGAGAGGTAAATCGAGGTGTTAATGTGTTGATGAGTGGTCTTGATTATGAACGGACCATTCTGGCTGCAGGGCCTGTTGGAATTATGCAGGCTTGTATGGATGTAGTTCTACCCTATGTACATGAACGCAAACAATTTGAGCAACCTATAGGTGAATTCCAGTTCATCCAGGGCAAATTAGCAGATATGTACACTGATCTAAGCGCTTCAAGAGCTTTTCTATACGCTATTGCCAGAGCCTGTGATCAAGGTATGGTCAGTCGTAAGGATGCTGCCAGTGTGATTTTATATACAGCTGAAAAAGCAACACAAATGGCATTACAGGCTATTCAAATTCTTGGTGGTAATGGGTATATCAATGAATATCCTACAGGACGTTTACTACGTGATGCAAAACTATACGAAATAGGGGCCGGTACTTCTGAAATCAGAAGAATGCTTATTGGACGAGAACTTTTTAAAGAAACAGCATAAGGAAGAATGAAAATGGATCAGAATGATATAGTAATCGTTGCGGCAAAAAGAACTCCTATGGGAGCCATGTTAGGAAACTTATCAGCTCTTTCAGCCCCAGAGTTAGGAGCGGTTGCCCATGCAGCAGCCTTAGCTCAAGCAGGCATTAGCCCAGCAGAAATAGACGAGGTTATTACAGGTTGTGTTTTATCCGCTGGAATTGGTCAGGCTCCTGCACGTCAGGCAGCCATTAAGGCGGGATTACCCAATTCTTCCGGGGCTACCACCATTAATAAAATGTGTGGCTCCGGAATGAAAGCGGTAATGCTCGCTCACGACTTAATTCGGGCAGGAAGCGCACATATCGTGCTTGCCGGAGGAATAGAGAGCATGAGTAATGCACCTTATTTATTGAGTAAAGCACGTTCCGGTTACCGGTTAGGGCATGGCGAATTAAAAGATCATATGTTTCTTGATGGGCTGGAAGATGCCTATGATAAAGGAAAGTTGATGGGGGTTTTCGCTGAGGCTACCGCAAGCCATTTCCATTTTACCCGGGAGCAGCAGGATGAATTTGCTACCCGTTCCATGAGCAAAGCACTGCAAGCTATGGAAAATGGTTCGTTTAAAGAAGAAATTGCTCCCGTAACCATGAACACACGCAAAGGTGATGTTACAGTATCTGTTGACGAAGGGCCGGATGCTGCAAAACTTTCCAAAATTTCTCAATTAAAACCTGCTTTTAAAGCAGATGGAACTGTAACTGCAGCCAACTCCAGCTCCATTTCTGATGGCGCCGCAAGCCTTATTTTAATGAGCGCTGGGCAAGCAGAAAAACGCGGAATTAGCCCCATTGCCCGCATTGTTGCCCATGCCAGCCATTCCCAGGCGCCCGAATGGTTTACCACAGCTCCTGTTGATGCCATGCGTAAAGTGATGAATAAAGCATCCTGGAAACAAAATGATGTGGATCTTTATGAAATTAATGAAGCATTTGCTGTAGTTACCATGGCAGCCATGACTCAACTTGAATTAAATCCTGAACAAGTTAATATTCATGGCGGTGCTTGTGCGTTAGGCCACCCTATCGGTGCATCCGGTGCCCGAATTTTAGTGACCCTAATCCATGCCTTGAAACAGCAAGGAAAAAAACGTGGTGTCGCTTCATTATGCATTGGTGGGGGTGAGGCAACAGCAATGGCAATTGAGTTACTTTAGATACAAACTATCCCCAGTCTTACCCTTAGGACTGGGGATTTTATATAAAAAAAATAAAAAGGATGTTCATGCTACGACACAGTCTTATCTACCTGTTACTTAGTATTTTGGTAGTACTATTTGCAAAATACGCTCATCTCGTTATTGTCTATGTTGATATGTTTTTTACTTACGTGAATTTGAAATTAACCCCAATATTCAGTCAAACCGGATGGGGGCTTGTTATTCGCAAAATATTAGTTCTTGTCTTGTTACCCATAGTAATTACCGCCATTCCAGCACTTATTTATCGTCTTATAAAGGGTGGCGACATGCCTCACTTTATCGCAATTACCTGGGTTATTTGGACAATCATCGTTTTAAGCGATATTTTAGTACGATAAGGAATGCAGCATGGCAATAATAAACAGTCAAATTAATACAAGCAGCCAAGAATTCAAGACAAACCAGGCAACCATGCAGGCCTTGGTGGATGAGTTACACCATCGAATTCAACACATTGCTTTGGGTGGTGATGAAAAAGCCCGAACAAGACATTTAAAACATGGAAAATTACTGCCTAGAGAACGCTTACAGCAATTGCTGGATCCTGGAAGCCCTTTTCTTGAATTTTCCCAGCTTGCAGCCTATCAAGTGTATGATGACGTTGTTCCTGCTGCCGGAATTATTACAGGCATTGGTTGGGTCTCAGGTACAGAATGCATTATTGTCGTCAATGACGCTACTGTAAAAGGGGGCACTTACTATCCATTAACTGTAAAAAAGCATCTGAGAGCACAAGAAATTGCGTTGATGAATCATCTACCCTGCATCTATTTGGTAGATTCAGGAGGTGCGTATTTACCTCATCAGGATGAGGTTTTCCCAGATCGTGACCATTTTGGACGCATATTTTTTAATCAAGCACAAATGTCTGCACAAAATATACCGCAAATTGCGGTAGTCATGGGCTCATGTACAGCTGGTGGCGCTTATGTTCCCGCTATGGCCGATGAATCGATTATGGTAAAACAACAAGCTACAATTTTTCTCGGCGGCCCTCCTCTGGTCAAGGCAGCAACCGGTGAGGTCATTAGTGCTGAAGAATTAGGAGGTGCTGAAGTCCACTGCAGGCACTCGGGGGTTGCGGATCATTATGCAGAACACGATGCACATGCCCTCCACCTGGCACGTATCTCCATAGGCAATTTAAACCGCAAAAAGCTACAGCAACTCAAGCGGATTGAAACGGTTGATCCTCTCTATGACAGTAAAGAACTTAACGGTATAGTACCTTCTGATCCTAGAAAACCCTTTGATATTCGCGAAGTTATTGCACGAATTGTTGATGGTTCAGAATTTGATGAATTCAAGGCTCTTTTCGGCACAACATTGGTTTGCGGCTTTGCGCATCTGTATGGTTATCCTGTGGGAATTATTGCCAATAATGGCATTCTCTTCAGTGAAAGTGCTCTGAAAGGAACACACTTTATAGAACTTTGTTGCCAACGCAAGATTCCATTGATTTTCCTGCAAAATATTACCGGCTTTATGGTTGGCTCAAAATATGAGGCCTCTGGTATTGCCAAACATGGGGCTAAAATGGTAACTGCAGTTGCTAATGCTAATGTCCCTAAATTTACTGTTATTGTTGGGGGGAGTTTTGGAGCAGGCAACTATGCCATGTGCGGACGAGCCTATAACCCTAATTTCTTATGGTCATGGCCTAACTCCCGCATTTCGGTTATGGGTGGCGATCAGGCTGCAAATGTCCTGGCACAAGTAAATCGGGATAAATTGGCAAAACAGGGAAGTGAGTGGCCTTTGGAAGAAGAAAACCGTTTCAAAGAACAATTACGTACCCAATACGAGACTCAGGGAAATCCCTATTATGCCAGCGCCCGCTTATGGGATGATGGAGTTATTGCACCCCAGGATACACGTAAGGTATTAGGGCTGGGCTTATCAGCAGCATTAAATGCCCCTATTCAATCAACACGCTTTGGCGTATTTCGGATGTAAGGAGCAGCACGTGAGCGACTTGTTGTATGAAATTGATGAACATTTATGCTTAATCACTCTAAATCGCGTGAGCAAACATAATGCCTTTGATAATCTGCTCTTAGGTGAAATGCAAAATCAGCTTGATGCTGCCATTAATGACCCCAAGGTACGGGTAATCGTGCTCAAAGCGAATGGCAAACATTTTTCTGCAGGAGCTGATTTAGCCTGGATGCAAAATATGGCTCGTTATAATGAAGAAGAAAATCAAAAAGACGCCATGGTACTCGGTAATTTAATGTACACTTTAAATATGAGTCCTAAACCTACTCTAGCAATGGTACATGGCTCTGCATTTGGGGGCGGGGCTGGTCTTGCCGCAGCATGCGACATAACAATAGCGTCCCAATCGGCACGCTTTTGTTTTTCAGAAGTAAAGTTGGGTTTGATACCCGCCGTAATCAGTCCTTATGTGGTTCAAGCCATTGGTGAGCGCAATGCAAAAGCTCTGTTTCTAAGCGCTGAAATTTTTGATGCAGCTAAAGCATTGTCATTAAATTTGGTGCAACACTGCATTCCTGAGGAAAATCTGTTGGAATTTACCCTTAACTATGCAAAACAAATTAGCAACAATGCGCCTGAAGCGGTCCGGGCCTCAAAACAGCTTACCCGATATGTAGCAGATAAAAAAATTAATGAAGAGCTTGTTTATTATACCGCTTCCCTGATTGCCCAAAAAAGGGTATCGGCTGAAGGACAACATGGGCTAAATGCGTTTTTAAAAAAGGAAACCCCAAACTGGGGATAGTACTCCTGCTTTTACGCCTGGGAGCAAGATGGATCTGAAATAGAATCTGAAAAACTATCATCTCATTGTATCAAGCAAAAGATGATGTACAAGGAATTATAAAAGTTAATTAATGAGGCACTAATGTTTAATAAAATTCTTGTTGCCAACCGTGGTGAGATTGCATGCAGAATTATAAAGACGGCCCGCTCTATGGGGATCCACACAGTAGCTATTTATTCCTCGGTTGATAAAGACAGCCTGCATGTACGCAGTGCGGACAGTGCGTATTGTGTGGGTGAAGCACCTGCTAAAGAAAGCTATTTAAACATAGCGAGCATTATTCATATTGCCAAGGAATGCGGGGCACAAGCCATTCATCCAGGTTATGGTTTTTTGTCTGAAAATCCTGAATTTGCAAAAGCATGTAATGAAGCAGGCATTATTTTTATTGGCCCGTCAGTTGAAGCGATGGAGGCAATGGCTTCAAAGCAGTTAGCCAAACAATTACTGGAAAAAACAAATGTTCCTTTAACTCCAGGCTATCATGGTAGCGAACAAACAGAAGACAGATTACTTGCGGAAGCTAAAAAAATTGGATTCCCTGTCTTGATTAAAGCAGCCAATGGTGGCGGCGGGAAAGGGATGCGCGCTGTGTATCAAGAATCCGAATTCAGTGCTGCTTTAGCGGGAGCAAAACGTGAGTCTATGGCCAGTTTTGCCGATGATACAGTAATTCTTGAAAAACTTGTGCTCAATCCACGCCATGTTGAGTTGCAAATTATGGCCGATAATCATGGCAATGTAGTTCACTTATTCGAACGCGATTGTTCCATTCAACGCCGACACCAGAAAATTATTGAAGAAGCGCCAGCCCCCAATTTACCTGCTTCTTTACGACAAAAACTTGCAGAGGCCGGGTGCGAGGTAGCGCGCTCTATAAAATACAGTGGTGCTGGCACAGTGGAGTTTCTAGTTGATGGCTCGGAACATTTCTACTTTATGGAAATGAATACCCGGCTGCAGGTAGAACATCCGGTAACAGAAATGATCACCGGTCTTGATTTAGTAAGCTGGCAACTAAAAATCGCCGCTGATGAACCACTACCCATGTCCCAAGATGAGATTAAAGCACATGGACATGCCATTGAATGCCGCATCTATGCTGAAGACCCCCATCATGATTTCATTCCCTCAATTGGACAAATTCATTTTTTAGAAGAACCTTCAGGTGATGGCATACGAATTGATACAGGGGTTCAAGTGTCATCACAAATTACGATGTACTATGATCCCATGATCGCCAAACTGATAGCATGGGGAGCAAATCGGGAGGAAGCATTATTTAAACTGGAGCACGCCCTGTCGCATTACTTTATCGGGGGATTGAAAACCAATATTCCATTTTTACAAACCATTTGTCATCACCCGAAATTCAGAAAAGCTGAGCTGAGCACTGATTTTTTAAGTAATGAAAAAATCAACCTGCCGGTAGCAGATAAACAAATGGGTTTACTTATGGCTGTAAGTGTTGATTATCTTAAGAATACCAACGCAATTCAGGATCCCTTATTACAAGAAGCCTTCGCTTGGCAATCACAAATCTCGAGTCATTGGATATGGCGGTACAAGGACAAAGAAGATGTGATTGAGGCATTTATTACTCCTATTAATAAAAATCAATTTAAAGTCAGGATAAATAATCAGGAACATTTGATTTCAGGTCATTTACATAGCAATCAACTTCGCATTGAAACCAACAAACAAACCTATCACGCTACCATTGAAAAGAAAAAACAATTTTTAACCTTGTATACTAACCAATGGCAAATTACTATTGAACGGTTTGACTGGGGAACAATAGGTGCACAAGCCACTACGCATAAAGGGCAACTTACCGCACCAATGCCCGCGACTGTAGTTGCCGTATTAAAAAATATTGGTGAAAAAGTTAAGGCTGGTGAGCGTTTAATTGTGCTTGAAGCAATGAAAATGGAACATACAATCCATGCCCCTGCAGATGGCATTTTGTTGGAAATATTTTATGCAGTTGGCGCCCAGGTTAACGAAGGAGAGGAATTGCTGTCATTAAGTGAAGAAGATTCTTAACACTACAGGTTCAGGGTCAGGCTGAAGGAAGTTCTCAGCCCCCTTCAACCCGATTGACCCTTGGGAATATAAAGAGATAATTATGGACTATCCACAAAACGTATCCATTATCGAAGTAGGCCCGCGCGATGGCTTACAAAATGAGTCTTCTTTTGTGTCCAGTAAACACAAAATTGAATTAATTAATTTGTTAAGTGACTCAGGCTTACAATATATTGAGGTAACCAGTTTTGTCTCTGCAAAAGCCATTCCCCAATTAGCCGACCACAATGAAGTATTTCGTGCTATAAATAAAATCTCCTCCCTCCACTATTCAGCCCTGGTTCCAAATGAGCAAGGAATGCTAAAAGCATTGGAGGCGGGTGTTAAAGAAATTGCCGTGTTTACTGCAGCTAGTGAGCAATTTAATCAACGGAACATTAATTGCTCAATTGACGAAAGCCTTTTGCGTTTTAAACCGGTCCTTGCTTTAGCCAAAGAAAATAATATTAGGGTACGCGGTTATATTTCCTGCGTCCTTGGTTGTCCTTATGAAGGCTCCGTAGCGCCTCAAAAAGTAGTTGAGGTAACACAAAAACTGATGGAGCTGGGAGTGGATGAAATCTCATTAGGAGATACCATAGGGGTTGGGACCCCCCAGCAAACCCGTTTATTACTTGAACAAATACTCAAGATACTGCCGTTAAATCAATTAGCAATGCATTTCCATGATACTTACGGCCAGGCCATAGCCAATATTTTTACCTCCTTATTATATGGAGTACATCGTTTTGACAGTTCCGTTGCCGGCTTGGGAGGTTGTCCTTATGCGCGTGGGGCAAGCGGCAATGTAGCTACCGAGGATGTTTTATACTTAATGCATGGGTTGGGAATAAATACCGGTGTAGATATTTTTAAAATTGTAACGGCAGGCGACATGATTTGTAAGATTCTAGGGCGTAAAAATCAATCAAAGGTTGCCAATGCCATGTTAGCAAATCCCTGCACTTAGAGTATTTCTTATCTAAGTTGCACTACACTGTTCTTGAGTTATTCACTTTCTAGAGTATCTGGCAGAAAAAGTTGGAAAAATTTAGCGAACAATCGTTTCTAAAAATAAGAGAGAATGAAACATGAATGAAGCAGTATGGAAGCCCAAACACCCAAAAGAAAGCAGGATGTGGCACTTTATGGATTTCGCTGCCCAAAAAAACAGTCAGATTTTCGAAAATTACCAGGATTTGCATACCTGGTCCATTAAGCATCCTGACTCATTTTGGCCAACACTTTGTGAATTCTTTCATCTTACCTTCGATACTGCACCTTATCAGATTTTAAGCCATAAACATGAAATGATAAATGCGCGATGGTTCGCTGGAGCCCAATTTAATTTTGCAGAAAAACTTTTATCGCGCAAAGACAAGCATCCAGCCTTGATTAGTATTAATGAAGACAACAACAAACTGGTGGTTAGTTATGAACAATTACACATCCTGGTCGCCCAGTGTGCTGCGGGTTTGAAATCAGCAGGTATCAGTGCAGGCGATCGGGTAGCCGCTTTAATGCCAAATACTCACCATACAATAGTTGCCATGCTTGCCACCACTTCATTAGGGGCCATCTGGTCTTCCTGTTCGCCTGACTTTGGCGCTCAAGCCGCAATCGATCGCTTGGGACAAATCGATCCCCAGGTCTTATTTATCTGTGATGGACATCAATACCAAGGTAAAAGGCATAATGGAACAGAAAAAATCAAACAACTTAACGAATCAATTGCATCGCTCAAGCAAATTGTAATTTGTCCCAATATAAATGAGCCCATAGATTATTCTGATTTACCTAAAGCCCGATACTGGGATGACTTTCTTCGTCCAGCAACCCATTGCGACTTTGTTTCATTGCCCTTTGATCATCCGGTTTATATTATGTTTTCATCAGGTACCACAGGCAAACCCAAATGTATTATCCATGGTGCAGGTGGAACCCTGTTGCAGCATATTAAAGAATTAGGACTTCATACCGATCTGCGCGATAAGGACAATTTATGTTTTTATACTACTTGCGGCTGGATGATGTGGAATTGGACTGTTTCTGCATTGGCATTGGGAGCTACCCTGACTTTATATGAAGGGTCCCCTACTTATCCTAAGAGCGATCGTTTATTCAAATTACTCGAAGAGGAGCAAGTTACTGTTTTTGGGACCAGCGCCAAATTCATCTCTTCTATAGAAAAAGCAGGAGTAAATCCCAAAGATGAATTCGATATGTCCCATTTACGGTGCATACTTTCTACGGGTTCACCACTGTTACCTAAAAATTACGATTACGTTTATGAGCAAATCAAAGATGATGTGCAACTTTGCTCCATCTCAGGGGGAACAGATATTATTTCCTGTTTCGCATTGGGTAATCCCATCCTTCCTATCTATAGAGGCGAATTACAATGCATTGGCCTAGGTATGGCTGTTGATGTGTTTGATGAGCAAGGACATTCAATCCGTAAAGAACGTGGCGAATTGGTCTGTACCGCCCCTTTCCCCTCAATGCCCATAGGATTCTGGAATGATCCGGACAAAAAAGCCTATCAACATGCTTATTTTGAACGTTTCAGTGGAATATGGGCGCATGGGGATTTTGCGGAAATTACAGCCCATCATGGTTTAATCATATATGGGCGCTCGGATGCTGTTTTAAATCCGGGGGGAGTACGCATTGGTACTGCTGAAATCTACAGACAAGTAGAAAAAATTAATGAGGTCATTGACAGTATTGTAATTGCCCAAGACTGGCAAGACGATGTACGCATCGTATTATTTGTTAAATTGCGTGAGAACACCGAACTTACTGAAGAACTAATCAATAAGATACGCCTAACAATTCGGCAAAATGCCTCCCCAAGGCATGTACCTGCAAAGATACTGCAAGTTGCAGATATTCCACGAACAATTAGTGGTAAAATAGTTGAAGTGGCTGTCCGACAGGTGGTTCACGGTTTGCCGGTTAACAACTTGCAATCCCTGGCAAATCCCCAAGCACTCGAGTATTTTAAAAACCGTGAGGAATTGAAACTCTGACTTAGGGATTATTTTACCAGCATCATCAACTAAATCTTGAAACTCGACGTTGTTTAAAATAACAATTTGTGTATAATATTGTACTGGCGTCGATTTGAAATTCAGCTTGCGGACGCTCAAAAAAGTCTCTTTTTTGAAAATACGGCTAAAGCGGATATGATTTGCATTTCCTCTAGTCTTCTGCCCGCACGCATAATCTCAGGTTATAAACAATGATTGAATTAATTGGATTATCCAAATCCTTTTCGGGCAAACAAGTCTTGCGTGACATCAACTTATTTATCCAAGAGGGAGAAATTTTTGGAATTATAGGTAAAAGTGGTGCAGGAAAATCCACCCTATTGAGATGCATTAATCTCCTCGAACGACCGGATAAAGGCGAAGTCTTGATTGACGGCCAGGATTTGACACATCTTTCAAGGAACGATCTGGCTTTGGCTCGTCATAAAATGGCAATGATTTTCCAGCAATTTAACTTGCTCAATTCAAAAAACGTTTACGACAATATTGCACTCCCTATGCGTATTCAAGGGATAGATGAGGAGTCTATTCGTAATAAAATAGAAGAATTACTCCCGATAGTTGAATTAACGGATAAAAAGTTGGCCTATCCCGCCCAACTCAGTGGCGGCCAAAAACAAAGAGTCGCTATAGCCCGTGCCTTAAGTTGTTCCCCAAAAATATTACTTTGCGATGAAGCGACATCAGCTTTGGATCCGGAAACAACAGATTCTATTTTAGCCTTGCTTAAGAAAATTAATGCCCTTTATGGTATTACTATCGTGCTAATTACCCATGAAATGGATGTGGTGAAGCGTATTTGTAACCGGTTAGCAGTAATAGTTGATGGGGAATTGGCCGAAACAACTGCCTTGGCTAACGTATTCAATAATAAAGACAGTATTGCCCGCAGTATGCTCTATGCCCAACTTAGTCCTCAATTACCTGAATGTCTTACCAAAAGGCTTGCAGATTATGTGACTGATAAACCCTTACTGCGTTTATTTTTTCAGGGTGAAGAGGCAACAGTGCCCTTTATTAGCCAGACAAGCCGTGAATTAAATCTGGATATCAATATCCTGCTCGCTAATATAGACCGTTATGATACAGTAACTTGCGGCGTTTTGGTTGTAGAATTAACCGCCCATCAATTTTTACTCGAGGCATTCATTGAGCGCTGTGAACAAGCCAAATTAACTGTGGAGGTTTTAGGTTATGTCCTTCCCGATGGCATATGATTTATTGATCGCGACAGGCGAAACACTGTATATGGTAGTGACAAGTACCGTATTTGCAGTAATCCTCGGTTTACCTTTGGGGACCTGGCTTTATTCGTCCAGCCAAATCAAACCAAGGCCTAAAGTTCACAAAACATTATCCGCCTTTATTAACATGGCCCGTTCCATTCCTTTTATTATTTTATTGGTGGCCATTATTCCTTTTACCCGCCTTATAGTTGGAACTTCAATTGGAATGAATGCCGCCATCGTGCCCCTTACCCTGGGCGCAACCCCTTTTTTTGCCCGCTTGGTAGATAATGTTTATCGAAGCTTACCTTCGGGACTCATTGAAACAGGTTATGCAATGGGTGCAAACACCCGCCAAATTATTTTGCATATCTTATTGCCAGAAGCAAAGCCCGCTTTAATCCACGCCATTACGGTAACAGCCATTACTTTAGTCAATTATTCTGCAATGGCAGGAACTGTGGGCGCAGGAGGATTGGGTACTCTGGCGATTAACTACGGCTATCAGCGTTTTGATGCCGGAGTAATGATTTCAACAGTCATTATTTTAATCGTGATGGTGCAATTGACTCAAATGATCGGAGATTATTTGGCAAAACGTTTTTTACATAATTGATTTTTTTGGGAGTGATCAATGCGGATTTTAGCTTTTTGTGTTTTATTATTGAGTCTTGTCGCCTGCAACAAGCCCTCACCGACTAATACTCTGGTGATAGGAACGATTGCTGGCCCAGAGACCGAACTGGTTGAAACAGCAAAGGAAGTCGCCAAGAACAAGTACAATCTCGATATAAAAATCGTCACCTTCAATGACTATAACTTACCCAATGAAGCGTTGCAAGATGGAAGTCTGGATGCAAATGTTTACCAGCATTTACCCTATCTTAATGCAGCCGTCAAAGCGCATGGCTATACTCTGGAAGCAATAGGCAGAACTTTTGTTTACCCGATGGGAATCTACTCTAAAAAGTACACATCTTTAAATCAACTACCAGAAAAGGCAGTAATTGCCCTGCCTAATGATCCCAGTAATGAAATGCGCGCATTGCAATTATTGGAAAAAGCCAAACTGATCACATTAAAACCAAGTCAGGAAAATACCGGTTTAAAAGATATCGCATCAAATCCACATGATTTGCAATTTAAAGAAATGGATGCTGCGCAATTACCCAGGGTTTTGCCTGATGTGGATGCTGCTGTAATCAATACCACCTTTGCCCTTCCCGCGGGTTTAAATCCATCTCATGATGCTCTATTTACTGAGGATAAAACATCTCCTTATGCCAATATTATTGTCATTCGCAGCGATTCGCCCAAGAAAGCGCAATTGGAGCTTTTTGTAAAAGCTTTGAACTCCGAAGAAGTCAAAGAAAAAGCGCACGCTTTATTTGGAGATTCAGCAATTCCTGCCTGGTAATAGCAAGATTCTGTAGTCAGGTAATGCTTCGCAGTACCGTGGTTGGACTCATACCCTTCCAGGAAGTACTGCTTGGCATCCACCTGACGAATTACACGTTCATCATATGTCGCCCAAGACTACACTTTGGTTTTAAAAGAGCTTAATTCTAACTTAACAAAAAAGTGTTATACTCTATAAAAAGACAGTTCTTGAGGTCCGTTATATGCCTTCGTTTCGAAAAGCTTTTTTCAACATATTTAATTCCCAACAAAGGGTACGTCAGTTTTCCCCTGAAGAACAGGAAAAAATTTATCAAGAATACCGCAATTCCGTTGGATTAACTCAAGACATAAATTTTGGTTCGAAAGCATTTGATACCCACGTCCAACACCGAATTAAAGATCATACAGGGTTTAAAACAGCAATCGGCCCTGAGAAAGAAGATACCCTTGAAAAATTGCTTAAAGGCGATACCCCCCCTGCCAAGCAGGAAATTAGGGATGAGCTGAAAAATTTATTAACTCCCAAAGATTTCTTTACTCATGCACAAGAGACCTACAACGAATCCATGGAAGTTTTCCAAAAGCGCATTAAAGAAGTTCCAGAACTTTCGATAGAATCAATGCGCGGATTTCATGAACAAATTACCACCCAAGCGAGAAATGCCCTAGAGGCGCAACAAAAAGTCGAGATGGAAGCTTTAAAAACAAACGCTAAGGATTTAGCAGCTAAAATTGGAACCCTTTCAGGCACCACGGATCCGGAACAATTAAAAAAAATAGAAGATAACTTGATTGGGGATTTGAAAAAATCCCATGAAGACCAACTCTCAGAATTTAATAAAACTGCTTCAGAAAACTTGACCGCAATAGATAAAGCTTCTGCTCTTGAAAGAAAACGCATTATCTTTTCTGGCCAATTAGAAAACTGGGCCTCTCAATTGAGCAAGAAACAAAAAGACGAAATGCTGCTTGAAATGGAACGCGCAAGGGCTGAGAATCGTAAAAAGAGGGGTATAGCCGAGGATGAGTTTGTAAGTGCTTCAGTAGATGTCCGGGATCATACCATCTCCACTATCAATCCAAATGATTTAAATTTTATTATTTCATTATCAGGATCCAAAATACAGCATAAACAGGCTGCGAAAGAAGGTGAGCCAGGCCTTTGGTCTGTGTCTATGCCTCCTCGTATCCTTTCTCCATTTTACTACTTAAGCAATAAGCAAAATCCCAAGGTCGATATGTTGACCATGGCACAAGCTGTACGGGCCTCAGGTTTCGACTCCATCACAATGACCATAAATTTTGATGATCCTAAAACCAAAAAGGATAGAGCCAGACAAGCCTATGAAGCTGCTCTTGAATGCGGTTTTGAACCTGGCCCCTTACCTGGACAAAAAGGGGACAAACCATTAAAGGGTATTGTACTTAGGGATGGTGCCGGCAATGAAATTGATCCTGCTACAATTTTCACACCAGGTGAGTTAAGGGAACTACACGCGAGTGCAAGTGAACGCCGCGATAAACTTAAAAAACTGGTGGATGAGCCGCCCCGTCAACAATTTACAAAAGAAGCTACAGAGCGATTTCGAAAAGAAATCGATGATGGTAGAAATGACCTAAGAGCTAAAGCAGGAAAAGCAGCAATTGACGAGGAAAAAGAAAAAGAATACCACGAAGAAATAAAAACAACTCTAGGACAAACCTAATTAAAATAAAATTCTGGTTTTTATTTTCTTAAAAACCAGAATTTTCTTAGCTTAGCATTCGCTCTGGGTATAATGCTCAAAAAATATCACTATTCCTCAAACTTAATTTCTGTTATTTTATAAAATTGTCAACGGGTTAGGCTAAGGAGATGGCTATGAATGCTCGTGTGTTTGATGAGGATGTAACCGATACAGAAGATTTTGGTGTCGATACCCTATTACCCCAGGAAACTAATCCTTCAACTAAATTGGAAAGGCGACGACGTATAGAGGATTTGTTTGAAGAAAAACGCCTTCGCGAAGAACTCTCTGAATTCGGTTAGACTGTGCAGCACGAGTCAACCGGATTTCCAGAGATAAAATCTCTTTGATCCGGAGCTTGTGCCGCACCTTAAACTCCTAATACTCTTTAATTTTAGGAAAATAAATATCAAACCGCACTGTTTTACCCTCTATGGCAGCATTTGCCGGCAACAAGGACTTTGTTTTTTGCGGCCATTTTACAACGACCCGTTGTTTCACACGAGTTATTGCCAATTGAATTAATTCCAATGCATCATAATCAGGACCAATTATTTGTTGTAATGCCTGCATGTCCTTTTTTACCAATGCTGACTTGCTTCGTTCAGGATGCATGGGATCAATGTAAATAACATCAGGATAATTCTGCACATCCAGTGATTTCAAAAAAGAATAAGCATCTTCAGCTTGAAAGTTCAAATGCAACTGGTGTCGTTCAGTCTCATTTAGGCGGGATAAACCATCATATAACAAGGCTCCCATTATCGGATTGCGTTCGAGCATCAATACCTCAGCATTAAAGCTGGCTAAGATGGCTGAATCACGCCCCCAACCTGCAGTGGCATCAATAATTTTTAAACCCGCAGAGGGTTTACATGCCCTTACTAAACCCTGCTTTTTTCCCTCCGCTTTTCTTTTACTCCAAAAAGCAGGACTGAATTCAGCAAAAATGGGTGAAAAACCAGGTATTTTCAATGACAGTCTGTCTTCAGTAACATAAAGACAAAGAGCAGCATCTTTATCCACAACAAAATTCAATTGTTCAGCAAGGGCCTTTGCTTTGTCGTGCACACCTTGATGCTCATAGCCAACAGCTGAAATATGGATCATAACGACTCCTTATAAAACGTACACAACTCTTGGCCGATGCGTTTGAAGGTTAGGCTTGTCAACTTGCTTAACGCAGAAATCAGCCCTTTACTCTCAAAGGAGATTTCTGCGCTAAGCAGGTCTCACCGCCCTAGCGACATCGCTTTCCACTACCCCAATTGTAACAGTGAAATATCAGCAACACCTTGCAATAAATCCTGCAAGCGCGCAAGCAGTGCTAAACGGTTATTTTTGATATTGTCGTCGTCAACCATGACCATAACTTTATCAAAGAAGAGATCCACTGGTTCCTTAAGGCTAGCCAGGAGTTTCAACAATGGCCCATAATCAGCAGCGCGGTATAAAGGCTCAACCGCGCGTGCTACTTGACTGATGTGATTATATAAAAATTTCTCCGGACCCTCTTCCAGAAGTTGTTCATTGATAGAAGACAAGGTTTTCTTTCCTGCTTGCGAAAGCAAATTATTCACCCTTTTGCATGCAGCAGAAAGAGAAGCGGCCTCAGGTAAAGTTACAAATAATTGTAAAGCAGCCAATCGCTTATCCAGATCATACAACCATTCATCCTGACGAGCCCGAACCGCATGTACCAAATCAATACCCAATCCCTGAATTTGATAATGTGATTGCAACCGTTCCAGTATAAAAGATTTCAACTCCTTGGGTATACCAGGTTCAACTGTAATTTGTGTTCCATAATGAACAATTGCCTGTTCGATTAATGTGCTTAAATTAAGTTGGGCGGGTGTTGCAACAAGTAAACGAACAACAGCCAAGGCATGACGTCGCAATTTAAATGGATCTTTTACTCCTGAGGGCTTTTGCCCTATAGCAAATATCCCTACCAGAGTATCGATTCTGTCTGCCAAAGATAAAGCTAGGCCCAAATCCGACTCGGGTAATTTATCTGCAGCAAAACGCGGCATATATTGCTCGTTTAACGCTTGGGCAACAATTGGGTCTTCACCATCATTTAGCGCATAATAATACCCCATTAACCCTTGCAGTTCAGGAAACTCACCAACCATTCCCGTCAATAAATCACATTTACTTAATTCTGCTGCTCGTTGCGCCTGATCTAATTTCAATTGCAAGGCAGGGCTTAAATAAGTCATTAAAGCTCTAATCCTTAATGCTTTATCTTGCAAGCTGCCCAATTTAGCCTGGAAAACTACATGCTCTGTAGCGGCAATATGATGACTTAAAGGCAGCTTTTTATCTTGTCTGAAAAAGAAGGCAGCATCACTCAACCGTGCCCGCATCACTTTTTCATTTCCCAATATCACTTGTTTCGGATTGGAACTGGCAATATTTGACACGGTTATAAAGTGTGGAAGCAATTTCCCTTGCTTATCCTTTAAAGCAAAACATTTTTGATGTGATTGCATGGAGGCAATTAATGATTCAGCGGGGACTTCGAGAAACTCTTTTTCGAAATTGGCCATCAAAGCTTGCGGCCATTCTACAATAGAAGCCACCTCTTCAAGCAAATCTTCCGGCATAATCGCTGTAGCCTGAATCGAGGCTGCTAACTCTTCCACCTGGTTTTTAATCATTTGTTTTCTGGTTGAGAAATCAGCAATAACAAAAGCCTCTCTCATTTGTGCTTCATAGCTTTGAGCTGAATTAATTGAAATTGGTTGCGGGTAATGGAAGCGGTGCCCTCTGCTGTACCGATTACTATTAATTCCCAAAAGAGAATGTTCAAGTACCCTCTCACCATAAAGCATTACTGCCCAATGGACCGGTCGTGCAAATTCCTCATCACCATCACCCCAGCGCATGGGTTTGGCAATAGGTAAAGCCGCCAGTGACTGGCTGATTAAAGCAGGTAACAAATCTTTGGTTTTATTCCCTTCGCTTTGTGTTTCATACACTATCCAATCCCCTTTTTCCGTTGCTATCCGGGAAAGTTGCTCCACTTCCACACCACAAGATTTTGCAAATCCAAGTAAAGCAGGTGTAGGTTTACCTTCCTTGTCATAAGCTGCAGCAAATGCGGGGCCCCGGCGAGTAACACTTTGACTTTTTTGTTCTTCTTGCAAATCAAAAATAGTGATTGCAATGCGCCTTGGTGTGGCAAAACGCCTTACCTCACCATAGGCCAATTGTGCTTTGTCCAATAGAGCCAATAATTGATTTGCAAATTCATCTGCTAAAGGCCAAACAGAACCAGAAGGTAATTCTTCACAACCTAATTCAAAAATAAAATCATTGACCATCACACACCTTTTGGTTAAGCATAGGAAAGCCCAAAGCCTCGCGCGCTTGATAATAAGCTTGCGCTACTGCTCTTGATAAATGGCGCACACGTAAAATATAGCGTTGTCTTTCAGTAACGGATATTGCTTTGCGGGCATCAAGTAGATTGAATGAATGCGATGCCTTGATTACCATTTCATAAGCAGGAAGTGGTAGTTGTAATGAGATTAGCTTTTGCGCCTCACTTTCATAATAATCAAATTGCTTGAATAACTCTTCGACATTAGCATGTTCGAAATTGTAAGCAGACATTTCCACTTCATTTTGATGGAATACATTCCCATAAGTGATTATGCCATTTGCAGTGTTACTCCAGGGCAGATCAAATAAATTATCCACACCGAGTATGTACATCGCCAAACGCTCCAAACCGTAAGTTAATTCTCCGGTCACCGGCTTACATGCAAGACCGCCCGCTTGTTGGAAGTAGGTAAACTGGGAAACTTCCATCCCGTTTTGCCAAACTTCCCAACCAAGACCCCAAGCACCTAGAGTGGGCGATTCCCAGTTGTCCTCAACAAAACGAATGTCATCAGCCAAAGGATCAACACCCAATGCGCGTAAGGAGTCCAGATACTTATCCTGTATGTCTAAAGGAGAAGGCTTAAGTACCACTTGAAATTGATAATAATGTTGTACCCGATTTGGATTGTCGCCATAACGACCATCTGTGGGTCTTCGGGAGGGCTGTACATAGGCAGCCGACCAAGGCTCAGGGCCTATTGCACGTAAAAAAGTAGCAGGATGAAAAGTACCTGCACCAACCTCCATATCAAAAGGTTGCAAAATGACACATCCTTGGGCAGCCCAGTATTGCTGCAAAGTGAGAATAATGTCCTGGAATGTAGATGGCTTTGTCATGAAGATCTCTATTTTTTCTGGGTAAAACGAAGCAGAACCCGGGAAATTTGTACTACGCAAAGCTCCGGGTTCTGCTTCGCATCCCCCGGAGGTTTGTACTTACTACAACAACTTATGAATTACCTGCTGCTTTCTTGATTAACTCTTGCAGTGACTCTTCACTGGCAGCACCTGGTATAAATGATGGTTCAGAACCTGCTTTAAATTGTCCATTTGGTGTTGAAGCAATGATAAATGCAGGAGTTCCCATCAAATGTAGTTTTTCAGCTAATTCACGGTTTGCATCTAAAGCATCAGTAACTTCCTTGCTTTGCATGTCAGTCTTTAATTTCTTCATATCCAGACCCAAAGACTTGGCAGTAGACATAACGATTTGATCATTTAAACGTTTGTCTATAGCAATCAATGCATTATGCATTGCTTGATATTTTCCTTGCATGCCTGCAGCCAAAGCAGCCCGTGAGGCCAATTCAGAGCTCTTGCCAAAAATTGGGAATTCTTTATAAACAACACGTAAGTCACTGTCTTTCTTAATCAAATTTTCAATAATAGGCGACATTTTTTTGCAATGAATGCACTGATAATCAAAAAATTCAACTATGGTCACATTACCTTTTGGGTTACCCACGACGGTAGTTTTACCCTGAAATAGTTGATCTGTATTTTCTTTAATTGCAGATTGTGCCTGCTGCTGCATGTTTTGTTGCTGCTTTTGTTGCAATGCTTGTGAGGCTTCCAAAAGTACTTCAGGATTAGTTACTAAATAGTCATGCACCACTTTCTCGATTTCTTTTTTTTGTGCATCAGACATAGGAGTTGTATTATTATTGGTATCTGCTGCCATAATTGCAGGTGATACTAAAGATGCTGTCAGCGCTCCTACTGTTAATAAATTTGTAAATTTCACACAGTTCCCCTTATTTAATAGTTAACATATACCAACAACTTTTCCAAACGGCACCCTAGCATCCGCTTGAAGAAAATTCAATAGTTCGTGTGTTATTGCCTTATTTTTTGTGTCACAGAATGATACAGGTTAAACAATGGACTTCTCATAGCCTGGGTGCAACTAAGCACAGCCCAGGAATTATATCGGGTTGACATCAGCTTGCCTACATTCTTTTACGCCGAACTATTGTGCTTCAACCGCTAAATTAGCATAGGCCAAGACCAACCATTTAACCCCATGTTCTCTAAATTTTACTTGCACCCGGGTATGCGCACCACTTCCTTCAATCGCTAAAACAACACCCTGCCCAAATTTAGCGTGGGAGACATTTTGCCCCAAAGACATCCCGCATGTTTCCTGGACAATAGAGGGTTTCCGGGGAACAGCGGGTGATTGAAATTTCGCTTTGACACGAACTTCGTCAAGTAAATCCTGAGGCAATTCCCTTAAGAATCGTGAAGAGCGATGATATTCCTCCCGCCCATATTGACGTCTTATTTCAGCATAAGAAAGGATCAGTTTACGCATGGCGCGCGTCATGCCCACATAACATAAACGGCGCTCTTCCTCCAGACGACCAGGTTCATCTAAAGATTGTTTCCCTGGAAATACCCCTTCTTCCATTCCAACTAAAAATACTATGGGAAATTCGAGACCTTTAGCAGCGTGTAGAGTCATTAAATGGACATAACGCTCATGTTCTTCCGCCTGCATTTCTCCCGCTTCCAAAGAAGCATGTGCCAGGAACGCATTAATTAAAGGAATTTCTTCCTCTTCCTCTTGCTCGTATCGGAATTGTTTTGCCGCATTGATTAACTCCTGAATGTTATCAAGGCGCGACTCTGATTTATCCCCTTTTATTTTGCTGAAATGAGCATATAACCCACTCACCTGAATGACCACAGATAATTGTTCATCCAGTTCCATTGACGCGGTATTCTGCTGCAATTGTTCAATCAATTCGATGAACTTGGATAATGCAGAGCCCGCCCGTTGTGCCATTTCACCTGATTGAAGCAAAGTCTTGGCCGCCTGCCATAACGAACATTGCTCTGATTTGGCATAATGACGCAAATCGTCAAGGGTTTTTTCACCTATACCTCGTGTTGGGAAATTCACTACCCGCTCAAAAGCGGTATCATCATTGGGATTAACCAATAAACGCAGATAAGCCAGAGTATCCTTTACTTCCGCCCTGTCAAAGAAACGTACCCCACCATAAATACGGTAGGCAATCCCTGCTCGTAATAATGCTTCTTCTAAAACCCGGGATTGCGCATTGGATCGGTATAAAATAGCGATTTCATCCGCACTGACTCCCTGGTTTATTTCCATCATAATACGTTCGCAGACAAAACGGGCTTCTTCCAGCTCATTAAATGCCCCGTAGACAAGAATTTTTTCTCCAGTTTCCCCATCTGTCCATAAATCTTTTCCCATCCGTGAGTTATTATGCGTAATTAGGGCGTTTGCAGCATCAAGTATGGTAGCTGTGGAGCGATAATTTTGCTCCAAACGGATAATCTGCGTGTTTTTGAAATCCTGAGAAAATTGCTGAATGTTTTCGACTTTGGCACCGCGCCAACCGTAAATAGATTGATCGTCATCGCCCACTGCCAAAACAGCGGTATGTTCTCCCGCCAGAAGTCGTATCCATGCATACTGTATGGTATTCGTATCCTGGAACTCATCAACCAGGATTGCTTGAAAGCGTTGGCGGTAATGATTAAGAATCTCAGGATTATCACGCAACAACTCATGAGTGCGCAGTAACAATTCTGCAAAATCAATAACCCCTGCGGTCTGACATGCTTGTTCGTATGCACTATAAATATTAAGTAGCGTCTTACCCGGTCCATAAGGCAAGGTATGTACATGTTGCGGCCGTATTCCTTCATCCTTGCGTCCGTTAATAAACGCCTGTGCCTGTTTAACTGGCCATTGTTCTGGATCAAGGTTTAATGAAGCAAGTACGCGCTTAATCATCCGTGCTTGATCTTCTGAATCCAGAATATGAAACAATTCCGGTAAATTGGCTTCTTTATAATGCCGGCGGAGTAATCGGTGGCACAATCCATGAAAAGTACCAACCCATAATCCCAGTACCGGGGCATTCATCATACCATTTAACCTTGCCCGCATCTCACCTGCAGCCTTGTTGGTAAAGGTTACTGCCAAAATCCCATGGGGTGAAATATGCTCCTCTTCAATGAGCCAGGCAATGCGGCTAACTAAAACTTTCGTTTTGCCGCTGCCTGCCCCAGCCAGGACCAGCGTATTACCAAGTGGAGAAGTAACTGCTTCGCGTTGTCTCTCATTGAGTCCTTTAAGAAGTGCGGCAAGGGTCATAAATAAATTCCAGGAAAAAAAGATGGTGTATTTTATTAATAGATCCTACTATCTCGCAAGAAAAAGAAAATAGAAGCTATACTAACTTAAGTATAAACTTGTTTTACAGTGAATACCTGTTGCTTTCAGGCGATTCCCAGCGCAAAATAAAGCAATAGGATTAAAATGAAACTTCCTCAAGGATCAAAATGCACTCGCTCTATCCATCAATTAAACCTTATGCGCAACATGAATTAAAAGTTAGTGCACTACATACACTTTACATTGAAGAAACCGGAAATCCTGAAGGATTGCCTGTTGTAGTGTTACACCCGGGTCCGGGAGCCTCTTGCGGGGATGGTTATTTGAGACGTTTTTTTGATCCCCAACATTATCGAATCATTATTTTTGATCAACGCGGCTGCGGACGCTCTACACCTCATTTGGAAATTAGGGAAAATACAACCAGCTTATTGCTGGATGACATCGATGCCATCCGGGATTATTTAGGGTTAACCGAATTTGTATTGTCTGGGGGAGGTTGGGGTTCTTTATTGGCGTTGCTTTATGCCCAAAAATTCCCACAACAGATCAGGGCATTGCAGCTTCATCAAGTATTCCTGGGAAGGCAACACGATATTGACTGGTTTTATAAACATGGTGCCAACCTCGTTTATCCTGATTATTGGCAGGAATTTATCACTAATGTACCTGAAAATATGTTGGACCATATCCCGGAGTATTATACCAATTGCTTGCAGGGACTCAACGATTTAGCACGCATGAGCGCAGCAAAAGCCTGGGCCTTGTGGGAGGCTCGTTGCAGCAGTTTACAACCCCATTTATATGTCATTGATCAATTCAGTGACCCTCATTTCGCCCTCGCTCTCGCAACACTTGAATCCCATTACATCAACAACCATTTCTTCATTGAAGACAATCAGGTCTTGGATAATGTGCATAAAATAAGACATATTCCCACCTATATCGTGCATGGTCGTTTTGATTTAATCTCTCCCTTGGCTGGAGCCTATGAGCTTCATCGAGCCATACCGGCGTCCAATTTAAGAATAGTACGTGATGCGGGGCATTCCGATAGGGAATCAGGTATCATTGATGCTTTAATTTATGCAAGTAAAGAAATTTCCAAGCAAGGACCTGATGCATGTTGATTGTAATTCAAAGAGTAACTCACGCCCGAGTTGATATTGGTGGGGAAACAGTTGGAAAAATTGCTCAGGGCTTAATGATTCTTTGTGGGTTTGAACCTGATGATACAGAGCAAAACATCAATAAAATGTTAGAAAAATGCCTTAACTATCGCATTTTTAGTGATAATCAAGGCAAAATGAATTTAAGTATTAAAGAAATTGAGGGAGGGCTATTGTTAGTGCCTCAATTTACTTTGATGGCCGAAACTCAAAAAGGGCTGCGTCCAAGTTTTTCCAATGCAGCTTCCCCTGAGCTTGGGCGACAATTATTTGATACTTTATTGACCCGAGCAGCTCAGTTATATCCCCATACCCAAAGCGGAGCCTTTGGCGCCGACATGCAGGTTCACTTGTGCAATGATGGCCCGGTAACTTTTTTATTAAAATTCTGACAAACAGTCTGGTTTGCAAGAACAACAAACTCGTGTAACATCTTATAAAATTAAATAATAAAAAAAATCATGCGCTTAATTTCACTAGTTATCAGTTTTACCGGCAGTCTCGTTTTAACTGGTTGTGTCAGTAAGGGAACTAATCCCGCCGATCCTTTCGAACCATTTAACCGAAAGGTATATAAATTTAATACCGCCTTTGATAACGTATTTTTAAAACCTCCAGCAAAGGTGTATCGAGCCGTTTTACCCGCGCCTGTTCGTAAAAGCGTTAATAATTTTTATAATAATCTGGATCTCATTCCAACTGTCGGCAATGATATCCTGCAGGCTGAAGGTAAATGGGCCATAAAAGATACTTGGCGTTTTATAATAAACTCTTCTTTGGGTGTGGGGGGGCTATTTGATGTCGCTAAAACATTTGGTTTACCCCCGCATTCCAATGATTTAGGCCTGACCTTGGCTAAATGGGGGGATAAAAACTCCCCTTATCTGGTTATCCCCTTCCTGGGACCAAGCACACTCAGGGATGGTGCAGGTTGGTTATTCCAGTTTGCATTATACAGTCCTTATGTTTACATCAAGGATGATGCCGTAGTCTACAGTTTGCTCGCACTGCGATATGTTGATTTACGCTCGCAACTGTTAGACACTGATCGCATCATGGATGAAGCTTTGGATAAGTATGCTTTCATGAGGGATGCCTACCTGCAATATCGTAATCATCTTATTGCAGGCGACCAATCCGATCTGGGTTCCCTTTATATTGATGATACGAAAGCAGATCAAGAGGCTGCAGCCGAAGTAGGTGGTGATTACGTAGATGAATAAGAAATACCTGGGTGAATGCAAAATCGTAACCCAGTTGTTAGATCATAAGTGAACTTGGGAATCCCAGGTTCACTTACCAGACTGCTTTTCAATAATTTCAAGCACGGCATATCTTCTCAAGACAACGTAAATAGTCACCTGCAATATCGAGTTTTGTTGCAGCTTCTATTTCCCGCAAACAGGTTGGACTAGTTACATTGATTTCCGTTAAATAATCTCCAATGACATCAATGCCGACAAAATACAAGCCTTTAGCTATCAATGTAGGTTTTATTTGTTGACATATCCAACGATCTCTCTCAGTAATAGGGACTACTTCACCCCGCGCACCTGCAGCCAAATTACCCCGTAAGTCTCCTTCTGCAGGAATTCGGGCCAAAGCATAGGGAACGGGCTCGCCATTAATTAATATAATGCGTTTGTCCCCGGTTTTTTTAATTTCCGGAATATAACGTTGGGCGATAATTGTTTGAGTTTGATTTTTAGTTAAAACTTCCAAAATAACTGCCAAATTTTCACCGTGCTCCTCAACATGAAACACAGAGTTTCCGCCCATTCCTTCCAACGGCTTAAAAATGACTTGTTGATGCTCCATCCAAAATGATTTCAACCGTTTCATATTGCGGGAGACAAGAGTAGTTGGGCAACATTGAGGGAAATTTAGGGTAAAAAATTTCTCATTGGCATCACGTAAACTTTGCGGTTTATTCGCAACAAGAACCCCTTCCCGTTCTGCAAGTTCCAGGATATAAGTGGTATAAATGTATTCAATATTAAAAGGAGGATCTTTGCGCATCAGAATGATATCCAATTCGCTCAAAGGTTGTTCTTCCAGCATTTTAATTGTCGCCCAATCTTTACTGTGTAAATCGCCAATACGTAAATCATAAACCTGGGCGAAAGCGCGACCTTCTTTACAAAATAAATCATCCTGGGTAAACACAAAACAGGACCACCCCATTTCCTGCGCCCTTTTGATTAGGGCAAGTGATGTGTCTTTATAAGGGATAAGTTGGGATAACGGATCGAGTAACACCCCAAGTTTCATTACTCACCTCCAATAGCTGCGATTTCCCTTGCTGCCGCAAGAGCAGCCAATCGAGCAATGACCCCATAAACATAAAAGCGGTTTGGTTCATCTTCCTCGGTTAAGTCGTCACAGGGCATATTACAGGCTTGAGCAAAAGCCAGGGGCTCAAAGTGCATTCCGGGTGAGTTTAGATTCTCATCTATGCCCCGCTCTTTATGAACTCTGTAAAATCCTCCCACTACAAATTGGCCAATCATATAAACAACAGGCTCGGCAACAGAACCATTGGGCATGGTTTCAAAGGTGTATACCCCTTCCTGGATAATTACCCTGTCTACTTTACGCCCCCCCTTGCTGGTAGACATTCTTGTTCGTTGTTTCCTATTTAATTGGCGCACTTCTTCTGCCTCATGTACCATCATAACACTCATGCCATAGGTACCATTATCTGCTTTAATTACCACAAAGGGTTTCTCTTTTATCCCATAAGTCGCATATTTGTCGCTCATTAAGGTGAGAATTTTATCAACTTCGATGGCGAGCCGATCGATCCCCTCCTGTGCCATAAAATCGATACCTTCCAATGCACTGAAATAAGGATTGATCAACCAGGAATCCATACCAACAAATTCAGCAAACTCTGTAGCAACTTCTTCATAGAAATTAAAATGGCTGGATTTTAATCGTGAAAACCAACCTAATTGTGCTGTGGGCCTGATTTTTTGTTTTATGCCTTGCAAAATCTCGGGAATTCCCTGGGACAAATCATTATTCAACATGAGGAAACAGGGATTAAAGTTCATCAATCCTACCCGATCCCCCTGACGCTCAATGGGTTCTAACAATAGGCTGTCCCCGTCTTCAAGAATAACCTCTGTGGGTTCTTTAATCTCAGGGTCCAAACTCCCAATACGCACGACAAATCCAGCTTTTACAAAAATAGTTCGCAATACACTGAGACTTTGTAAGTAGAATTTGTTACGGGTATGGCTTTCAGGAACAAGTAAAATTCGGGTACAGTCGGGAACATAGTCAATCAATACTGATTGCGCTGCCTGAATACACAACGGAAGAAACTCTGGATTCAAGTTATTGAACCCGGCTGGAAACAGATTAGTGTCTACGGGGGCCAATTTAAATCCCGCATGTCGTAAATCAACCGAAGAAGTCAGTGGCGGCGGTGTTTCTTTCCATTGATGTCTAAACCAGGCTTCAATAGCAGCAATTTGGTTTAAAACAATTTTCTCCACATGAAACAATGGTCCAGAATGTGCTGTGGTCAAATGCGGAACAGGTATTTCATGAACATTCATGCTAATTCTCTTTTTATTTTTTTTCGATGATGTTACCGAGGTTAACACAGAAATAAAAGATCTTGGCAATTTTCTGTTATTATATTTGCACGTCAGATTTTATCTTTTTGAGACATCCTATATATTACACGTGTTGTTACCAAGAAGTGAGGGTACTAGGCGTTAAAGTTAACAAAAGATTGATTAACCAATTAAAGGAATTTCTTCATGATCAATGAGTTAGTAAAACAATTTTCCACACAGATACAAACTTTTTTACTTATCATGACCCTTATTAATGGCATCCTCCATTTGATTTTTGCTGGTGCTGTAGCCCATGATGCCGGCAATATGAACCAAACCGGACAAAAAACTGTTTTGGTTTCTGCAGCTACCTGGGCATTTGCCACCTTAATCGGAGGTGTTTTCACAGCTACAATTTATTGGCTGCTGCACCACTCTACATTGACACGACCCATAGTGAGAGAAATTCGTTATGATCAACCCTAATATTAAAACCATTGATGTACATCAACTAAAAAAATTGATGGAGACTAATCCAAATCTTTGCCTAATTGATGTGAGAGAATTGGAGGAGTGGCAAGAGTTTCATATATCTGGAGCATTGCATATACCTAAAGACTTCATCGGTTCATCTATTGAAACCCGAATTCCCAATAAAAATCTTCCTATCTATTTACATTGCAAGGGAGGAGTAAGATCCTTGTTTGCGGCCCAAGTCTTGTTGGATTTAGGGTACCAGGAGGTTTATTCGGTAAATGGCGGGATTATGGATTGGGCTGTTTCTGGTTATCCCATAGAACAAGCCCAAAAAATATCGGAACCGCAAATATAATCAATCTATTTGTAATAGAGCGCAGCAAAACAAAGGTTGGGAACCTCTTGGTTCTGCTGCGCTAATTTACTCAATACACTGCTAGATGCATTGGATTGAAATTGACTCATTAACATTGCTCTCAGCAGGAGATTCGGTTGTTGGAATAATGGGAGCTGATGAAAATAAGCCCAGGCGATTTGTATTCTTAAGTTGTTGTTCTTTTGCTTTTTCAATCTGTTCCAGCTCAAGTTTGGCTATCTTTCCAACTAAATCCTGCAGGACTACTTCTACCTTATAACCCCTTATTCTTTTAGTGGAGAACGCTTGTTTCTCAGAATCCAAATAACCTTTAACGGGATTTGCATCTACAAAAACATGTGCATTCATAAAAACGCTTAATGCCTTATACATTTCGAATAAATCTTTAGAGTCGGGAAAATTATCCATATTAAGATTAAGGGATGTAGTTAATGCATTATATAAAGTACTGTTCTCGGGAGATAAAAAGAATGAAGTGATTGTTCCTTGATAACTTTGGAAAATTTCCGCCCTAATATAGAAAGCTGCCGCATTGAGTACACATTCTTTTTCTGCTTTTTTTTGATCACCATATTTATCAAGGCAAGCCAGTACTTTAAGTAGGTATTTACATTGAATTGCACGTTTAGGATGACTAACAGAAAGATCTTTTAAAGCCTTTGGTAAATTTTTCTCATCCAAATCGTGACTTTTTAGTTCAGTTGCAATACTTTCCCTGATGTATTTTGATAATGTATCATATTCCACATACTTAAAACCCATTTCTGTTCTCCTTAAACTCCATGAATCGGGATTAGTAAAATGTTCTCCAAGCGGAGTTTAAACTAATTCATAATACCAGTCATGCATTTTCTTTTTACTCCTTAATTAATTTTTATCTCGAAAAGTCAATAAGATAGCAATATTTTGTCGCGACGATCCAAGGAAAAGTAAGAAAATTATTTCAAGATTCTGGCAATGAATTTTTCAATTAATTAAAAACTTTGCCGCATTAAATGAATGAATTAGGTAACAGATCACCTTTTTGATTGCATTTTTAAGTACTGTTGATTAAGTTAAACCTTTCGGCGGCAAAAGGTAAGTTATGAAAAAATACATCTACTCCACTCTTCTTGCTCTGTGCTTTTTAAATGCCCATGCGCAGATCAATCAACCTAAATTGGTTGTGCAATTGGTAATCGATCAGTTACGTGGTGATTTAATTTTCCAACATCAGCAACAATTTGGCAACGGAGGGTTTAATTATGTTTTAAACCATGCGATTGATTATCACAATACCCATCATCCCCATGCCAATACCACCACCTGTGCCGGGCATGCAACGGTTGCCACTGGCAGTTTTCCAGCCTTGCATGGAGTGGTAAATAATGAGTGGTACGACCGGAAAACTCATCAAATAGTTTATTGCATGGAAGATTTGGAAACCAAAATACTAAAAACACCTCATAGTCATGTCGATATTCCAGGGCGTTCCCCTAAAAATTTGTATGCCACGACCTTAAGCGATGAAATTATAATTGCCCGAAAAGGACGGGTATTTGGAGTATCCCTAAAAGATCGCTCCGCCATTACCCTGGCGGGCCATGCAGGTAAAGCCTTTTGGTTTGATACGACTAATGGTGGTTTTATTACCAGTACCTATTACTATTCTAAATACCCGCAATGGGTTGAAAACTGGAATAAAAATTACCATCCAAAAGACTACGAATGGAAACTTGGCCGTCCCCAAGTTGAGTATCAAAATGCCCAGTCACCAGTTTTTTCCCATCAAGATGAATTTTTTGGACAAACCTTCCCTCATCATATTACGCAATCTCCAACACCTGAGTATTTTAAATCGCTGTCTCGAACTCCCAAGGCAGATCAATTAACTGCAGATTTTGCAGAACAACTTTTGGTTGAAGAACATTTAGGGCAAACGGCTGGAAAAACAGATTATCTGGGCATCAGTTTCTCCGCTGTTGATGCCATTGGCCATCAATTCGGTCCCCATAGCCTCGAAGCAGAAGATAACTTATTGGAATTGGACAAAACACTGACACATCTTTTTGCTGCAATTGACAAACAAGTAGGTCTAAATAATACCCTCATCGTACTCACTGCAGATCATGGGGTACATGATGGTCAAAACTATCTCAATGCGCTCCATATGGACGAAGTTACCCCCATGGATATTCCGCAAATGGAGCAATACCTGCGCACGGTACTTAAAAAACAACATAAACTCCCAGAACAAGCCTTAGTGTCCCTCATACCACCCTACATCTATCTTGATCATAAAATAATTAATGAACATCATCTGGAGGCAGAGCAGGTGAAACTATCTTTGGTACAGGCTTTAACCCTAAAGCCTGGTATCTTCAAAGCCTATGCCCTACCCCTTACAGGAATTGAAAAAGATTGGCTTAGCACCAAAGTCAACATGATGTTTTTTCCCGAGCGCTCCGGAGATATTTATCTTATACAACCGCCAAACCAATCCTATGGGTTAAAGGGTAAGGAGCGGGTTGCCCATGGCAGTCCATGGCAATATGACAGCTATGTTCCCCTGCTCTTTGTTCATCCTGCTTTTAAAGCCCAGCGCATTTTTCGGCCGACTTATACAACGGATATTGCACCCACTTTGTCCGCAGTGCTGGGGATAAAAAATCCGGCTGCAGCTGTTGGTCAGCCCTTGAAAGAGGTGGTATCTTCCTTTAATTAAAAAACCTGCTTGATGCGAAACCGTCTAGTAATAAAACTAAGGGTTTCGCTTTTTCCTCCTGCTTATTTATTTCCATAATGAACTGTGAAATCAACTAAACTTATATTAAATGAAATTAGGTGTCTCGCCCCCTAAAAACCAGGCAGTTAAAGACGCAAATCCTAATTAAAGATTGAATTTAACTCAAAAAACCTTTACTATTTGCACGAAATTTCTAGCGATATCATCATGAACAAACAAGCGATTATTATTGGGATTTCAGGCCCTTCTGCATCAGGTAAAAGTCTTTTGGCAAATACTATTGTTAATGAGCTTGGCTCAGAACAAGTAGTAGTAATTTCTGAAGATGCTTACTATAAAGACAATGGCCATTTGCCATTTCCTGAACGAGAGAAAATTAATTACGATCATCCCGATTCTTTTGATCATGCCTTGCTTTGCGAGCATTTAAGACAATTAAGAGACGGCAGATCTGTAGAGATTCCAATTTATTCTCATTCCAAGCATATGCGCTTACCTGAAACCCGAACTGTCGGCCAACATGCCATTATTATTCTTGAAGGTATATTGCTTTTCAGCGATAAAGAATTAAGAGAAATAATGGATATTCGAATTTTTATGTCTACTCCTCTAGATGTGTGTTTAACCCGCCGTTTAAAAAGAGATGTAGTTGAACGGCATCGAACTTTTGAATCGGTAGTCCATCAATATGAAACCACTGTACGTCCGATGTACTTACAGTTTATTGAGCCTTCCAGTCGTTATGCAGATATCATTGTTCCTCGCGGGGGAGAAAACCGGATTGCTATTGAGATGATTCAAGCCAAAATGCGCGAATTATTAGCATTACACACTAATTAATATCGGTTCGACAAGAATTTTACCATTTTTCATGTCGAGCTTATTTATTTAAGCTGGATCCCGTATAAATGCGATGCATTTTTAGGGATAACATTCGTTTAACGACATAAAAGACTCCAAACTCCTTTTATGTCGAACTCATGTTAATTATTGAGGAGAACATGATGGGATTTTTAGCAGGTAAAAAAGCACTTATTATTGGTCTGGCCAGCAATCGCTCAATTGCTTATGGCATTGCCAAAGCATTCCATGAGCAAGGTGCTGAATTGGCATTTACTTATCAAAATGAACGATTGCAAGAGCGGGTTGAATCAATGGCGGCTGAATTCAATTCTTCATTAACCTTTCCTTGTGATGTAGCCCACGATGAAGAAATCAAAACCCTTTTTACCAATCTTCGCAAACACTGGGATCATTTGGATATTTTAATTCATTCCGTGGCTTATGCCCCCGCAGATCAAATTAGTGGCGACTTTGTAGAATCCTGCACTCGCGAGGGATTTAGAATCGCTCATGATATCAGTGCTTACAGTTTGATAGGCCTCGCTCAAGCTGCTTTGCCTATGATGGAAGGTACTGAAGGTTCTCTTTTAACTCTATCTTATTATGGCGCAGAAAAAGCAGTTCCAAACTATAATGTGATGGGCGTTGCGAAGGCAAGCCTCGAAGCTTCTGTACGTTATTTAGCTGCAAGTTTGGGCCAAAAAGGTATTCGAATTAATGCCATTTCCGCAGGACCAATTAAAACGCTTGCTGCTGCGGGGATTAAAGATTTTCGTAAAATCCAAAGTGCTTATGCAAACATCACCCCCTTAAAAAGAAATGTGACTATTGAAGAAGTTGGTAATACTGCAGCATTCTTATGTTCCAAGCTTGCCTCTGGCATTACCGGTGAAGTAGTGCATGTAGATGCTGGCTATCATGCCGTATCCACCATGAGCGAAATAAGTTAGTTTGATGCATTACCCACCTCTCCTTTATGGGGAGGTGCTCCACTCCCTCAACTTTTATTTTTGAATTATTTTTAACTATTTCATTTTTCTAAGCTATTCTTATAAAAATCTCTAATAAAATTCATCATGCATAAAATCACTCGAATATTTTCCAAAGATGATGAAGGGATTTATCTATTGCATTATGTAATCAAAAAAGAAGATATAGGAAAAACCAATAGAGATAAATGTCTGCACAATTTGAAAAAGAGTGAGAAACTAAAGCCTGTATAAACAGGCATTAGCGGGCTTTCGGAGCTTCTGGCTTATAATCTTCAGACTCGGCAGGTGTATCATTTGGATCTACTGTATTTTGCATACTCTTTATTTGTGCTGGTAAATGTACAGGGCCAACCCTGGTATTAGTAAGAACGTCCATTTCACGTCCAGTATCATTGGGATCATGCTTAATATTCTCAATATCACGCAATTCTTCGAGCGTATCAATAGGATCAATCTTTAAATTGTTTGCTTCCGCAATCTGATGCCATTTGGACTTTTTCATAATAATTCTCAAAAACTTCTATAAGTATAGTTTAGCTCATCTATCAATCGCCAGTGGAGGAATAATAGAAAAAAGCGGAATTATTCAATTTCCCCTGTATTTTTATATACAGCATCCAGAGCTTTTAAAGACTCAAGCAAAACTTTCATTTTAGCTAAAGGCCAACTATTTGGGCCATCACTTAAGGCTTTATCTGGATCTGGATGGGTTTCCATAAACAAGCCTGAAATACCTGCTGCGACTGCAGCCCGGGCAAGTACAGGAACAAACTCGCGTTGTCCTCCAGAAACCCCATTATTTCCGCCGGGTAATTGTACTGAATGCGTTGCATCATAAACCACAGGACATCCTGTTTCGCGCATGATAGCTAATGAACGCATATCTGAAACCAAATTATTATACCCAAAACTTACGCCACGCTCACAAGCCATTATTTGTTCATTGCCGCATGCTTTTGCTTTTGCAATGACATGTTTCATTTCCCAAGGAGCCAGAAATTGGCCTTTTTTAATATTAACCGGTTTATTCATCGATGCTACTTTTTGAATAAAATTGGTTTGTCTGCACAAAAAAGCAGGGGTTTGTAACACATCAACCACACTGGACACTTCCAATAAAGGTGTATCTTCATGGACGTCGGTTAAGACAGGAACGCCAACCTGGTTTTTCACCTTTTCCAGAATGGCCAACCCTTTTTCAAAGCCAGGTCCCCTATAACTGGAAATGGAAGAACGGTTTGCTTTATCAAAGGAAGATTTATATATAAAAGGAATTTGCAACTGGCTGCATAGTTCCTTTAAATATCCAGCTGTTTCCAATGCCAACTCTTCACTCTCGATAACACAAGGTCCAGCAATTAAAAACAAGGGTTTATCGATACCTACTTCAAATCCACATAATTTCATTTTTAATTTTTTCCTTGATGTTTTTCGCGAGCAGCAAGTACAAACTGTTTAAAGAGAGGATGACTTGCTCTCGGAGTTGATGTAAATTCTGGATGAAATTGACACGCTAAAAACCAGGGATGGTCTGCTAATTCCACCATTTCAACTAAAGAATTATCTGCTGAGCGCCCGGAGATAATTAATCCATGCTCAACCAGGCTTTCAATATATTTATTATTTACTTCATAACGATGGCGATGACGCTCAATAATCTGGGGTTTCCCATAGACTTTTCGTGCCAATGTACCTTCTGCCAATTGACATAACTGAGCTCCAAGACGCATTGTGCCGCCTAAATCGCCATGTTCATCGCGCAACTGTTTGGAGCCATCCACGTCCATCCACTCATTGATTAGTCCAAGTACAGGATAAGGTGTATTTTTATTAAACTCGGTAGAATTTGCTTCTTTTAAACCCACAACGTTTCGGGCAAATTCTATAACTGCTGTCTGCATTCCCAAGCAAATTCCCAGGAAAGGAATTTTATGCTCGCGAGCATATTGGATTGCTTTAATTTTACCTTCCACCCCACGCTCTCCAAAGCCGCCAGGAACAAGAATGGCATCAATTCCTTCCAAAAGCGAATCCCCATGTTTTTCGAGCAATTCTGCATCCAAATAGGAAATTTCAACTTTAGTTTGAGTATGGAGCCCTGCATGCAGTAACGCTTCATTAATTGATTTATAGGCATCATTTAATTCAATATACTTGCCTACCATAGCAATTTTTACTGTCATGTTTTGCATGGCAGCCATCGCCACCACACGATCCCATTCACTTAAATCCGCGGGCTTGGCATCCAGCCCTAATTTCCTAACGACGATGTCATCAAGCCCATGCTCATGTAATATTCTCGGAATTTGATAAATACTGGGCGCATCTTCAAGGGGAATAACTCCCTCTTTCTCCACATTGGTAAACAAGGCAATTTTAGCTCGATCAGACATAGGTAATGCTTTTTCTGAACGGCAAATCAAAATATCAGGCTGGATACCTATAGAACGCAGTTCCTTTACTGAATGTTGCGTTGGTTTGGTTTTCGTTTCACCTGATGTTGCAATATAAGGAACTAAAGTCAGATGTAGAAATAACGTTCTTTGCGAACCTAATTCAATCCGCATTTGACGAATTGCTTCAAGAAATGGCAATGATTCAATATCGCCGACAGTTCCACCAATTTCAACCATTGCCACATCAAAACCATCGGCCCCTAACTTAATGCATCTTTTTATCTCATTAGTTATATGGGGAATAACCTGAACCGTACCCCCTAGATAATCGCCTCTTCGTTCTTTTTTTATGACGTTTTCATAGATTTTTCCGGAAGTAAAATTATTACGTTTTGTCATGGTTGTATTTACAAAACGTTCATAGTGACCCAAATCCAGATCTGTTTCTGCGCCATCATTTGTTACAAAAACTTCACCATGCTGGAAAGGACTCATGGTTCCAGGATCAACGTTAATATAGGGATCAAGCTTGATTAGTGTTACTTTAAGTCCACGTGCTTCGAGAACAGCCGCCAGAGACGCAGCTGCAATACCCTTACCTAAGGAAGAGACCACACCACCTGTAATAAAAATAAAATTTGTCATAATTGACCTTGTATCCTGCTAATTTAGTACTGTTCAGTAGAGAAAAAGAAAATTGCTGCCTGGGTGAAGGCGTAAGCCATATTCAGGGTTTGCCATTCAGTAGATTTCCGGCTCTGTCTCGCTCACTCAGACTGCAATCAATCAAAAGACCACTAGTTTATTGCCAGTAAATGGCCCATCTTCTCTTTTTTAGTTTTTAAATATTTGTGACTTTCCTTAGTAGGTTCTATTTCTAAAGGTACTCTCTCCATTACCTTTATTCCGTAATGATCAACAGCAGCAATCTTTGATGGATTATTGGTTAATAACCTTATTGCATTGATACCAAAATATTTCAACATTTGATAGGCAATCGCATAATCCCTGCTGTCCACAGGAAGACCTAATTGATGGTTGGCATCAACGGTATCCCAACCTTGCTCCTGCAAGGCATAAGCTTTTAGTTTATTCGCTAAACCAATTCCTCGTCCTTCTTGACGTAAATAAATTAAAACTCCTCCCTCCGCCGCAATCAGGGAGAGAGATTGTTCCAATTGTTTGCCGCAATCGCACTTGCAAGAACCAAAAACATCGCCTGTAATGCATTCTGAATGAATTCGTACCAAAGGTACTTGATTGGCCAATACAGGTGGCTTCACCAAAGCAAAATGTTCAGCGTCATCAAGCTCGTTTGCAAACACCGTCATATTAAAATCACCTTTGTTCTGTAAAGGAATACGCGTGGAAGCAGCAACTGTGACCAGCTCTTCATGACGGATTCGGTATTCTATCAAATCTTTGATGGTTACCAGAGGGATATTGTGTTTTTTCGAAAATAAAACCAGCTCGTCGCGTCTGCTCATAGTACCATCTTCATTGATGATTTCACAAATCACAGCAGCAGGTGTCAAACCAGCAAGTTTTGCCAAATCAACACTCCCTTCCGTTTGGCCAGATCGCTCCAATACTCCTTTCTTCCTGGCCCGTAAGGGAAAAACATGCCCAGGGGAGATAATGTCTGCAGGGCCGCTCTCAGGATGAATTGCCACTTTAATCGTTTGAGCTCGGTCTTTTGCCGAAATACCTGTTGATACGCCCTCAGCCGCCTCTATGGATACAGTAAATGCCGTACCATAAGGCGATTTATTATTTTGCGCCATCATGGGCAATTGTAATTTATCAATGAGTTCATCAGCCATAGACAAGCAGATCAAACCACAACCATGACGCGACATGAAGTTGATTACTTCCGGTGTTGCGTATTCTGCCGCGACCACCAGATCCCCCTCATTTTCCCTATCTTCGTCATCCATTAAAATAACCATTTTACCGGCTTTGAGTGTTTCCACTGCGTGTTCTATTGTTGCTAATGAATACTTCATAACGCGACCTCATTTGATCCGGTGTTCATTTAATTTTCCCGCCAATCCAGACATGCTACCATATTGTCGCCCATAGTATGCCAAGAAACAGAATGCGGTCGGTCAAATATCCCACCTTGCTGATATGCTGAAACTGCATTGTGTTCCAAAATATTTGGAACAATGTATAAATACGTTCGATGAACTAACCCTTCTTGATGCAGTGCACTAAAAAGAGCCCCCCCTGCCTCTACCCAAACATCATGATAACCTAATTCCCCCAGGTGGCTGATTACCGCACCCAAGTTCATCATCCCATTCACCATCGGAATGAAATGCAAGGTACTATTGGGATAGGAAACTTCCTGATTGTGGGAATGATATACATGACAATGAGCAGCCGTTGAAAAAATACTATATTCTTTATTCAGGCTCAATTTCCTGTCAATAATTGCTACAGGCTTTTGCTGCTCCTTCTGGCCTAAACGTACATTCATTTTAGGATTATCCAGACGTACTGTTTTGGCTGTTGTAAGAATTACATCAGCCGCAGCACGCTTTTGGTGGGTAAATTCCCCACATAAGGCGTTTGATAAAATAACCCGCTCCCCTACTTCGCGACCAATTTTACCGTTTAAGGTTTGTGCTATCTTCACTGTTACCCTGGGCTTTTTTGTTAAAGTCCAATAGGCGTAACTTTTATAAAATTCATTAATTTCGTCAACAGGATAATGCGTCACCTTTATCCCATGAGCCCGTAATTTTTCTGTGGAATTGTTTTTAGCAACAACCGGATTAGGATCTAAATAAGCAAAAATAACTTCTTCTACACCATGTTGGATAATTGCATCAACGCAAGGAGGTGTTCTCCCCCAATGATTACAGGGTTCAAGAGAAATATATAGGCTAACCCCTGGCGTTTTAGGAGGGATCTGTGTTAACAATAATTGTTCTGCATGCGGTGTCCCTGCACCTCTGTGGCATGCTTGTGCTATAATAGCTCCATTTTGCACAGCAACAGCGCCAACACAAGGATTAGGGGCACAATGGCCTTGTCCAAGACGGGCCTGTTCAAGAGCTGCGAGCAAAAACTTTTTGTGCATTGTTTTAGTACCTTTCTAAAGATGCATGGTAACTGCTCTCGCATTAAATGGACGTCCTCCGAGGACAAGCCGCAGGATAACGTGAGAGGATGAGTAGTTACGATGCGTGAATGATAACAAATTATTCAATTTTTGAGTAGCCTAATGATTAAATTGAAAATTAAGAAAAACATCTGTTGGCTCATATTAGCCAGCCTTTTTGCCCAACATTCATTTGCTGAAGCCCTGTCTCCATACACCACGAATGAGCTGGAACAATTGGAAAAAGAATTCGTGCAGCAGATCAATCAATCAGAAAGTGTGGAGCGCAATCCCTTGGCAAGTCAATATATTAATCGTATTGGAAAAAATCTTGCTCATGCGGGTCATATTAAGTCACCTGATTTCTTTATAGTAAAATCAAATGAAATCAACGCTTTTGCCGGTCCAGGCGGTCATATCGGGATAAATTCGCAACTTATCTTAACTACTGAGAGCGAAAGCGAATTGGCTGGAGTAATGGCCCATGAGATCGCACACGTGCGTTTACACCACCTTTACCGGGCAATCGAACATCAAAAACAAATGCGCATTCCCATGCTGGCATCCTTGCTGGCATCTGCGGCTTTAGGGGTTATTAACCCTACAGTTGGAATGGCGGGAATGATGGGATCCCTATCCGGATTTTCCCAAGATAATATTAATTTTACCCGCTCCAAAGAAAAAGAGGCCGATAGGATTGGAATCGACATGCTAACCAAGGCAGGATTTAATCCCCATGGTATGGCTGCTTTCTTTAAAAAAATGCAGGAAAATTCACGTTATTATTATACTGCAAATGTTCCGGCCATTTTGCGGACCCACCCTTTGGACGGAGACAGGATAGCCGAAGCAGAGAACCGCACCTCCCAATTTTCTCGAAAACACTATACAGACTCTATGGATTATGCGTTAGTCAAGGAATTGATTCGCACTTCGGTGGCGCGAGAGCCTAAAACCTTACTCGAATTTTATGAACATCACTGCAACAAAAAAACCCCGGTCGAGGCGTGCCAATATGGTCATGCTCTTGCTTTAATCAATACGAATAATTTTGTAAAAGCTTCGGCAATTTTGGCTCCTTTATTAAGTCAGAATAATAATCTTTATTTTCAAATTGCTATGGCACAGACTGAAACAGGTTTATCACAACATAAAGCGGCGCTCTCCCGGCTTGAGGAAATACAGAAAAACTACCCGGACAATTATGCAGCCCTGATGTCCTACGCTCAAGGCTTATTGGCAGCCAATCAAAATGAAAAAGCTACAAGCCTGTTGCTGAAAGGAAGCAGAAAATACAAACAAGATTTGCCCTTATGCCGTGAATTAGCTCGAGCCCAGGCACAATCAAATCAAAAAGGTTACGCTTATTTTACTCAAGCCCAATGTTTACTCCTTGAAGGTCAAAAAAGAGCTGCAGTCGCCCAACTTAAAGTTGCTCGCAGCCTTGCAAGTAAGGATCCTTACCTATTGGCAAGAATCTCTGCCAAAATTGATGAAATTGTCAACTAAAATCCATCTCCTCCCACTTCCATAAATGGAGGTGGGCAATCCTTGACTAATCCGCTGCATGGATGTGAAAAAAAAATTACTTTACCTCCTCCTCAGGGAGAGAAGGTGGCAAAAGACAGTATGAATCGTACAATGAAAGGGTCAGAGAACAGGTTCAAAAAGATTAATCTCGAAAGTTCTCAAACTGTAATGGTAATTTAATATTAGAGTTTTTTAACAGGGCTATGGTTTCTTGCAAATCATCCCGTTTTTTACCGGTAACACGAACTTTATCTCCCTGAATAGACGCTTGGACCTTGGCCTTGGAATCTTTAATGCATTTCACAATTTCCTTAGCTGTGGGTTGATCTATGCCTTGTTTAAAGGTCATATTCAAGGAATAAAATTTCCCGCTGTGTACCGGCTCATCTTCCATATCGACCCCGGAAGCATCAACATTACGTTTACTGCAATGATTGCGGAACAAATCCTCCAATTGTCTAACTTGAAAATCTGATTCAGCCCGTAATGTGACTGTAAGATCTTTAAGTTCAATGCTTGATTCTACCCCACGAAAGTCAAAGCGAGTACCCATCTCACGTATCGCATTATCAACCGCATGACGTAATTCAACCATATTCGTTTCAGAGACAATATCAAAAGAAGGCATAAAGCGACTCATTTAAGTTAAAAAATATAATCTAACAAAAAACAGATTGTTACACCACATTTCTCTAGGGCAATTTCTCCTGGGTTGCATATTCCCCCAAAGAATGTTATCAAATAAATTGGTTCAAAAATATTCTATTTAGTTACCAACCGCACAAGAGCTTTCTGGTTATTCTATCTCAAGGAGTGAGAAGTATGACAAAGGACAAGAAAGAGCATTACACTGTCTATCAGCCCCAACATCAACGGAGACGATTTTGGATCCATTCAGAATCCTGTTATACCGAAGAGGAATTAGCCCAAAGGGAATGGATACTTAAGACGCGCGCCAACTCAGGAATCCATTCTGATTATTTAGTCAATCCAAGTTCCTGGTTCGCAGATGACTCCCAAGCTTTTATTAATGTATATGAACACTCATGGTTTTATTCGAATGCATATAAGACGCGCCACTCTTTAACTCGAGACGACTTTCATGTCCAACCCATTGATAGCCAACGCCTGCAATGGCCTGCTTTGTATGAATTAATGCAAAAAACGGGTGATTATTTATTATTAAGAAATCAGGAACTGCCTCCCGATCATTTAAATCAGCCTATAAATTTCTTTTTATTGGATCTCAATCATATCCTTAAAGGGATCAGCCAAAATCCAAATGCCAAACAAACCAGGGAGCAATTGGAATTTGTCACGCGTTACGTGCGTACCATCGAAAAAGGTATTTCTCCCTTTATAGGTTCGGATAGACTGTTTCTGGCTAATTTCCGCAGTACGATTGATGATGAAATCCATCCTCAACTGACCCATCGCATTGAATCCCAGTTATTGAGGGACCGTCTTGGGGATCTTTCAAAAACCATTGAACAATTATCCACTGAACGCAACCGAATATTACATTTTGCCCTTAATGCAAACCCAGTGAACCCTCATCCCTATACTTTCGCCATTGATAAACCTTCGGATTTGAAAGCATATCCCACGCAAGCGGTAAAAGAGTGCGGCAAGGGTTCAACTGAACTAGTAGAAAATCCTATGCCCGTCATGCAACTAACAGCCAGCCAGCTTAAAGATTGCCCTGATTTTCAATTGATAAATATGCAGGAGGAAGTACTCGAGCATTATGCCAAAGCAATCACCGATTTAAACCAACTCGAGCAATTTCAAAAGGTCATTACTCAGACAATGGAATTATTAGGGCAAGCAGGAGAAGTATATACAGTGTTTCAATTTAAAGAGCAGCTCTCTTTATTACTGAAACAAATTGAACAGTTTATTGATGAATCCTCTGCCCACATCGAAGAAATAATTCATGCAAACACTCAAGCTTACCATAAAGCAATTCAGGATGAACAAAATTTATCCCTTATAAAGAAATGGCTCACTTCAGAGCGGGAACTATTATCTAGGTTTATAGGGAATCAAGATACCTTAGCGCATTTTCCCTCTACAACAGCAGAGCTGGCAAAAACCAATCAAGCACTCAAACACCAGGTAAACTATGTTATTGAACATTTGAATACCCCCAAAATAAAAGGATCTGATTTCGCAACCCTTGCAGGTCAAGCGCAGGAATTAAATACATTAATGGATTCCATGCATCGTTGGATCACGTTCCAATATAAGCTTAGAGGGCTGAAACCACCTCAAAGACCGGAAAAACTGGAATTAATAACCCTACCCAATCTCCAAGAAAAACAGCCGCACCAGCCGCGATTACGCCCCACATTTTTCCAATGCGATAGGAAATTGTCTGATGTTAACGAACATCACCTGCCTAACTGGTCTTATGAAACACCTGTATACCGGCTTCCGACAGAACAACCAAGAGCTCTATCTTCCTATGCAGAAAACCAGAATATGCCTTTATGCAGCCCCCGGATAAATGAGACCAATCCTGCAGGTTTTTATTTAGCTTTTTTTATTATAATTCCCATAGGCCTTATTGCGCTTTATTTTCTGTATCACTCCTTTAAGAAATCCGAAACTCAAGTGAAGATATTGGGAAGCAAGGAAGAGTATGATGAAATTAAAACGAAATTGGATGATTTCATTGCTAAAATTCCCAAAAACAGGAAAGACCTAGAATTAGAACATCAATTGGAAGATTTTATTGAAACATACAAAAACTTAACGGAACAAGCCAACAAAGGTATTTATGATATAGAAGAATTAAATGAACTCTATGCAGACATCGAACATTTTTATAAGGATTATTATCCAGAATCAATTTCCCTCACAAATTAACATGCACCTTTAAGCCGATAGACTTTTCGGCTTAAATCAGTTGTGAATTTTCCAAAAAATTACGACAATAAAATACAGTTTGACGTATTAGAACTATAATAAACATATTTAACAATTCAATTTGCACTCTATCTTTGCCAATGAAGAGCATTTAAATACGGATGTAGAGAGTTTTTGTGAAATCATTTAAAAGTAATTTTCAATCCTTGTTCAATTTGGCTGTCCCACTGGTCTTGACGGGATTATTGCAATCCTCGGTTTACTTTTTTGTCACTGTTTTCCTGGCTCATGTAAGTCAACATGCATTAGCGGCAGGTTCCCTGGTGGCTTGGTTATTTGCAACATTTAACGTCATAATTATTGGGATTTTAAATTCAATTAATATTCTGGTAGCTCACCGATATGGGGCTAAAGACCACCATGGGATTTGTTTGGTGTTCAGGGATGGATTTTGGTTAGCCTTCATTTTAACCATTCCCACCTGGTATTTCTTTTGGCATTTTGCCCCCCTTCTCGTATATTTTGGGCAAGATCAAGCTTTAGTTAAACTGACTGAATCTTATTTACATGCTCTTACCTGGGGCCTGCTCGCCAATTTTATCTCTGTGGTCCTCATGGAGTTTGTCATAGGACTTGGTAAAACGCGCTTGGCATTAGTCTTCAGTATGCTGAATGTTTCCTTGAATATTTTGTTCAGTTTTGTACTTATTTTTGGAAAATTTGGGTTTCCTGCTCTGGGAGTTGCTGGTGCAGGTTGGGGCACAACTATAGGTTCATGGATAACTGGGCTTACGTTCTGTTGGTATATTTTTACAAATAAAAATTATAAGCCATACACTCAGCTTCTCTTTACTTACGTAAAACCTTTTTACCAGATTGAGCTGCTCAAAATCGGCACCCCATTAGGGATTATGTATTGTGTTGAAGTTGGCTTTTTCTTTGCTCTGATTTTAGTAATGGGATCACTCGGAAGCCAAATGTTAGCGGCCAATCAAATTGCATTACAATATTTGTGTATTTTAATATCCATTATTTTCTCCATAGCCCAGGCCATCACGGTTCGCGTGGGGCATTTACTAGGAGAAGGTGATCTGGTTACCGCGAAGCATGCGGGTCTTATTGGGACATTTACTTCAGTTATTTTTATGTTTTGTGCGGCACTAGTTTACTGGTTTTTCCCTAAAATACTTATTGGAATTGATTTTGACATCCAGGAACCAGGTAATCAAATGGTATTGCATTTTGCCATTCAACTTTTGGCAGTAAGTGCCATTTTTCAAATATTCGAATCAGCACGCATATCGCTATTTGGGGCTTTACGGGCTTTAAAAGATACGCGTTACACCTTATTCATTTCCATTCTCAGTTTTTGGGGAATTGCTTTACCTTTAGGCTATCTGTTTGCAATCCCTATGGGATGGGGAGGAGTTGGTCTTTGGTGGGGCATGTCATTGGCTGCTTTTATAAGTGTGTTACTGCTCTATTGGCGGTTTAATTTCAAGATTCGCCATTACCGCACCACTACATAACAACTAGTGCTAGATTAACTCTGGGGATTTCAAATTTAAAACTGTTACAACCATTTTAATTTCGGGTAAAAAGAACCCGGATTCAAATTAGCCGGGTGTTGAAGTTTATGATCTTCTATCAGTGGAAATAAACTTGATACAACAAGAACAGGCCGATGACTAATGAGATTACTCCCGTAGTGATCAATACTCCCGTTTTATCCATTATATTATTCCAAATTTTATAGACAGTATCCGGAAAATAGAGCCTGAACAAGCCCCCAATCAGGGTAAGCCAGGCAAATAGAGTAACAATAACAGGCCAATCCATGACCCATATGTTATGACTAATAACCATTAATAATCCGATTATTAATGTGATAACACCCACAACAAACATGACAGCGCGTTGTCCCATTAATTCTTTTGTGGCATTGACTATAATTTCACGTCGTGTCAGCAAAAGCAGACTCACTATTACCAAATACCAACCTAAGACCGCAGCTAAAAAATTGGTATACATGACAATCTCCTCAAATAACCTCCCCCATTTAAATTATAGTTCAATTTACCCCTCTCTAACGTGGTGAATTGGCTAAAAATAGCTAAACTTATATATATGATGTTTGGATCAAAGGATTCTCAAATGAGCACGCAATTTACCGCAAATGTTTACTGCAAAGAAGAAAGAATCGCGACCCAAACCGGAAATGATATCGATAAGCTTTACGCTTGGATGTTAATTCAAGTCAACGACAACTTTAATGAAATTCGTGGTGAAATTGTTGATAATAAAACCAATAAAATTGTCCGGACATTTCGCAAAGCACCTATAGAATAAATCAACCTATCTGCTTTTTTGCATTCGAACTTGAACAAAAATAGCATGAATCGGTAAAGAATTGTTGACTAAGATAAGAAAGTACTTAAAATAAACCCCTTTTCTCCTGAATTAAGGACAATCATGGGTGCAAGCGAAAAATCATCTTCCTTTAATTTGTTTTGGTTACTGAACTACATTTCCATTGCATCGGTTTCCGCTGCGATTATCACCCCTGCTTTGCCAAAAATTCAAAATGAGTACGCATTAAGGCCAGGAGTTATTGAATGGATAGTCTCTGCATTTTTAATAGGATATGTAGTTGGCCAACTGATCTATGCCCCACTTGCTAATCGATTCGGTCGTTTAAAAGCACTGCGTACCGGACTTATAATTAACTTGTTTGGCATTGCCCTTTGTTTGCTGGCCTTGTTACAGGGAAGCTATTGGTTGCTTGTAGGGGGACGGTTGATTACCGCCCTGGGTGCAGCCAGCGGACTTGCCTGTACATTCATGTTGATCAATGAATGGTTACCTGAAAACCAACGCAAAACGGCTATGGCCTACTCGGTTTTATCCTTTGCATTGGGAATTGGGATTGCTGTAGTAATTGGCGGACTAATTACAGAATATTTGCACTGGCAAGTCTGTTTTTGGATCTTGCTTGTGCATGGTTTCATTATGCTTTGGGGAACTTGTGTATTTAGCGAAACATTAGTTCATCCCAAATCGATTCATGTTATGGCAATTATTCGGGATTATTCTGCCGCCCTGGCTTCTGCAAAGCTGGTTATTTTTTCATTGGTTGTGGGCTGTTGTTCTGTAATCTCCTACTGTTTTTCTGCTGCGGGGCCTCAAATCGCAGAGGAACTGCTGAAACTTTCAGCTGCTGAATATGGTTATTGGAATATACTCAACATCGTGGGTATGCTGCTGGGCGGTCTGTCAGCCAAACGCTTACTCGCTCGTTTTTCAGCAAATCAACTAATTGCAACTGGTTTTTTTGGGGTTGCTTTCGGAATATTGAATTTATTCATGATGTGGCAATTAGGGAGCCAATCCTCATTATGGTTTTTCCTCATCACATGCAGCCTGTATTTATTTAGCAGTTTTCTTTTTTCAGGGGGTTCATTTATTGCGTCTAACGCACTAAAGGATAAAGCCAGTGCAGCTGCCATGATGAGCTTTGTTAACATGTGTTTTGCTACACTAAGTGTTATAGTTATGGGTTATCTGATGGTTACTCCCTTATTAAGTTTTATTATTATTTTAGGCAGTGTCTGGTTACTTGTTATTGGACTTTTTTTGTTGCAAGTTCTAAAGGTGAAAAGCGCGTTGCTGCTATCTGGAGGCATGGATTAAATATCTAACTCTTAACAAAGATTCGGAGACACTTCATGTCACGTGACGATATACCCCAATCGTTGCAAAATTTCTTGGATATGACTAATACAAGACCTGCCATCCCCCTCATACCCGAGGAGGTGCGCGATCTTGCAGAAAAAACAGCTGAGGCTTTTGCACTACCCAAAGTTTTTTTGCCTCTAACCAGTAATCTGAAACTGCACCTGCCTGATCGGGAAATCCCAGTCCGAATCTATCACCCTGCCCCTCAAAAAAAATTACCTTTGATGATTTATTTTCATGGGGGGGGACATTTGTCGGGAAGTATCGATACCCATGACGCACTTTGTCGACGGATAGCAGCAACCGGTCAATCGGCAGTGCTTTCTGTTGGTTATCGTTTGGCCCCCGAGTTTCCGTATCCCGCCGGTTTACAAGATTGTATTGCGGTTTTCCAGCATAAAAATGAGATACTTAAAGAATTTCAAGTCAATACTGAACATGTGTTCCTGGCAAGTGATAGTGCGGGAGGAAATTTAGCTCTTTCCGTTTGCCACCAGATAAAAGAGCATGGGGATGAGACGATTAAAGGATTAGTGTTAATTTATCCTTCAGTTGATTTTTCGATGAACTATGATTCTTATCAGCGTAATGGTACAGGTTTTTTACTGACCCGAGACAAGGTGCAATGGTATTTTGACAATTATTTTATCCAGGGCGGCGATCGCTTCCTGGCCTCCCCAATGTATTTTCATCATTTGGAATTATTACCGCCTTGCTATATCGCTGTGGCTGAATATGATCCTCTATGTGATGAAGCTTTAGCTTTCGCAAAAAAAATAAAAGATAAAGGGGTTTCCGTAACCCTGGAAGAATTTAAGGGAATGATACATGTGTTTGCACAACTGGAAATATTTGTTCCTGATCAGGTTTTCCAATTAATGAACTCAATAGAATATTTTATAAAAACCCATTCCCCCACAGGCTAGTCCAGGGGGGGAAGACGTGACTTCACTCTCCTCACTACCAAGTATCAAATCCTTCATATTCCTGCCAAATAAGTTGTTCATAAGTACATTCTTCTACAACAGCTAATTGCGGTCCTTCCTTTAGCCATTCAAAAAAGAGCTCAAGGCTTTGCAGTTCACCACAAGCAAAAACTTCGACACGCCCATCATCCAAATTTCTAGCCCACCCTGTAATACCCAATTTTCGCGCTTCTCTTTGCGCTGAAGCGCGATACCATACTCCCTGAACTTTTCCCGAGACATAACATCTCATGCATGCTTGGTTTGTCATAATAATTTTTATTGGTGTTTTGGATCAATAAAGTTTATCTTATTTTAAGAAAAAGGAGATAAAAAATGTCTATATGGTTTAAAGAAATTTCCCTGGAATATCTCAATCAGTTTGGAAAGAATACCATGGCTGAATTTCTGGGGATTGAATTTATTGAAATAGGGAATGATTATTTAAGAGCAACCATGCCGGTCAACGCGCGTACCCAACAGCCAATAGGTATTCTCCATGGAGGTGCCAATGTCGCCCTGGCCGAGACAGTAGCGAGTACAGCAGCAAACGCAGTTATTGATCTGAGCCAATTCTTTTGTGTTGGTTTAGAAATCAATGCCAATCATATTCGCTCTGTGAACAAAGGAGTTGTTACTGCCATAACCTCCCCCCTTCATATTGGGCGGTCTACCCACGTTTGGGAAGTAAGGATTTTCAATGAAGAAAAAAAACTGACTTGTATTTCGCGAATGACGGCTTCGGTAATTAATCACCCCAAGGAACGCGGGTGAGTAAGTCCACATTTTGACAAAGTATATGATAGAATAAACTGCCTATTATTTATTCTATTTCGTAATGAAACCCAATCAAACCCTCAAAAATCGTGGTGCCCTTAGCAATCCTGATGGACGATTTGAATCACAAACTCGCGAACATTTTGCTGATGGCTGGGATATCGAGGAAGATATTCTCCCTCCTCTGGAAACTTTTTTACTACCTGAACATTCCAAATCAGTGATCAGTCGTAATGATTCACCTGATATCGGTTTTGAACAGTCGATTAATCCCTATCGAGGATGTGAACATGGGTGTATTTATTGCTATGCACGCCCAAGCCATTCTTATGTGAATTTGTCTCCTGGAATCGATTTTGAAACCAAAATTTTCTATAAAGTAGATGCAGCAAAGCTTTTGGAAAAGGAGATCAATAAGAAAAACTATGTATGCAAGCCTATTGTTTTGGGAGCAAATACCGATCCCTACCAACCAGCTGAAGCAAAACTTGAAATTACGCGTAGCCTTTTAAAAGTATTAGCAGACCATCAACACCCTGTAATCATTATTACTAAAAATTCCCTTATAGAGCGCGATTTGGATATTTTATCAGGCATGGCAACACACAATCTGGCCAAAGTAGCAATAAGCATTACCTCTCTTTCAACTGATCTGAAACGAATTATGGAGCCCCGAACTACAGCCCCCTCAGGGAGATTGAGAGTTATAAAAAATCTAACAGAAAACCATATCCCAGTTCGGGTTATGGTTGCGCCTGTAATCCCCATGATCAATGACATTGAGCTGGAAAAAATTATGCAAGCCGCTGCCCAATCTGGGGCAAAATATGCAAATTATGTTTTAATCCGGCTGCCTCATGAAGTAAAGGATTTATTTAAAGAATGGCTTTCGACACATTTCCCTGAAAGAGCTGAACATGTAATGAGCCTCATTCGACAAATGCGTGGGGGAAAAGAATATGATGCGAAATTTGGCACTCGAATGCGTGGTGAAGGAGAGTACGCCAATCTCTTGAAAACCCGATTTCTGCTGGCGTGTAAGCGATACAGACTTAATGTTGAACCCAGTCCTGCCCTGGAAACTGGCAAGTTCTGTAAAAAAGGAAATCCTCCCTATAAACAACTCAGCTTATGGCAAGATGAATGGTAAACAGGTGCAAATAAATTCTCTTGTAATTTATGGATATATTTCAATCATCTAAGTCTATATTAAATTTTTTTGATCTTATTTTGGGCAAACTAAAAAATAAATTCTATACTTAAGCTGGGTGAAAAAAAAGTAAAAACAAAGGAGAATGTAATGAATACAAGTTCATGTATTTCAAAAGTGTTACGCACCAGTCTTTTATTAGGTTCGTTAGTTGCCTTAAGTTATACTCCTGTAGCTAGTGCTGCTCAAGGTTGCGGATATGGATTCCATAGAACAAACGGCTTTTGTGTAAAAAATAACCCAGGGAAATGGGCTACACCAGTTAGCAACAACTGCTGGCGCAATAGATGGGGACAATTACGTTGCCGATAAACGAGTACTGACATTCGTCATACCAAGCAAAGATTTATATTCCTGCGAACAATTTTACCTTGGGTTAAGGTTTTTAAACCTTCCCAAGGCATTCAGATATTTTATTTCTTTTTATTTGCATGAGGGGCGAGCTTGGACTTCTCATGGGTATGTTTTGCTTTATCAGGATGAGCAGTATGTTGCTGGTCATGACGACGTGCATCTTGTGACTCATTTTTAAATTTATCATGTTTTGACATTTACTATCTCCTTGAAGTTAAATTCCATCCCTAAAATTTAAACTTAGTTTGCCCTTCTTGAAAAAGCAAATTATGACGTATACAAATTATTCATCTGCACCTTTCCCCGCTGATTAATCATTTAGTGGTCGCAATTTTAAAACTGAGTTAAAGTATTTCAATAAAATAAATTCAAATGGATTTTTATGACTGAAGAAATGAATGAAATTTTAAGGACAATAAAACAACAAAAACCATTTGTATTAACTATTACCAATTATTTCCCCATGGGCTATGTGGCCAGTGGTATACGAAGTATTGGGGGATTTCCCATTATGTGCAGTGCCGAAGAGGAAGTTGAAGAATTACTCAGAATTTCCAAAGCGGTTGTAATCAATTTGGGTAAACTGGATAACCCTTTTGTTAAATTGAGCAACGCCATCTGCAAACTGGCAAATAAAATGAATATTCCCATTATCCTCGATCCGGTAGGGGCTGGTGCAAGCCGATATCGAACCGATATCGCAACACATTTGATCAACAAACATCAGATTTCAATTATCCGTGGGTATCCTAATGAAATTGCAAGTTTGCTGACTGGCGAACTTGTAATCCAAGGTAATAATCATTTACAGGAAGATAAATTAATTGTTGAAAATGCCAGGTCTTTATCAACTAAACACAATCTGGCTGTAGTGGTAAGTGGAAAAAGACATATAGTCGTAGATTCTGCTCAAATGGGTCAGTTTAATTTTGACTCTGCCATGGTACAAAAAGTTGCTGGAATAGGAAATTTACTCTCTGCAATTATTAGTGTATTTAATTCTGTAGTTAAAGATCCATTTTTGGCAGCGAAAAATGCAACCCACTTTTATGCCGAATGTGTTGGCCCAATATCCTCCAGTGCTTCGGGACCGGCATCCTTGATTATTGGAATTATCGACAACATTTATATTAATGCAACCAAAGCCCAACTTTTCACCTAGTGATAAGGCGGATTAGCACAGGTACTCAGGTAAATCCTTGTGTACATTGTGTTAATTTGGAACCAATATGGAAACAAATTAAACCAAAACTACTTTTCAAAGGCCATAAACGCAAATATACCCTTGTCCACAAGAACTTGAAAATTTTTCCAGGATTGACGACGAGCAATTTGAGCAAAAGTGTCAATTTCTTCAGGATGATCATCTGCACGAGGATGCTCCATGCGTGCAATAATCTCCTCGCCAGTGATTTCAGGATTACTTTCCAACATTCGCGACTCCAAAGCGTCCAGCCATTCCTCACGTGTCTGCCTCTGTTTAAGTACCCCATCCACCATGAGCAAAAAACCGTTAGGGTTTAATTTCTGTTTGCAAGTATCGATAAAACTCATTTTATCTTGCAAAGATAAATGGTGGACTGCATAACTGGTATAAATTACATCAACCGTAGCAGGTAATTTCGGGAGTGCTGAAGTCATGTTATCCACGATAAACTCTTTTTCACAATGGAGCGAAGCCATTGTGTTTTCCGCCATTTTTAAAACATCTGGTGCTGCATCTATCCCTATATATTTTTTAATGGAGGTTTCAGACAATAGGGGAGCAACGGTACTGCTGTCTCCACAACCCACATCCACGAATGAAAAAGGACGGTTTCCGAGATGGGTGGAAAGAAATTTTTTTAATGCCTGGCCCATCTCACGATGAAATAAGGTATTATTTTTCACAGCATTTCGGTAACGTTGCCAATTTTCATTAAAGTATTCACTCGCTTTAGTCATAGCTTACCTTTCACATTCAATTAAAGAAATAATAGCAAGTCTCAACTTTCAGGTATACTTTAAAAAAAGATCACCCGGATTGAACAAAAGTGAGCAAAATGATAAAATTTGCGACATTTAGTAAGTATACGGACCCAAGATGAACTATTTTTTTTCACTATTACTCTCTTTTCTTTTCTCCGCAAACTGCCTTGCCGGAACTACTTCGGAAGTGAGTTTGCGCGACAAAATTGGTCAAATGCTCCTTATTGGTTTTAACGGAAAAACAATCAATTCAAAATCATCCATAGTACAAATGATTGATAAGGATAATATTGGGGGGGTTATTCTATTTGACTACAATTATCATACAAATACTTTTGATAAAAATATTGAGAGTCCGGAGCAAGTAAGAAAATTGAATCATGATCTGCACTCTTTTGCCAAACAGAGCAATTTGCAGCATCATCGAATGCAGTTGCCCCTATTAATTTCGGTTGATTACGAAGGAGGTCAGGTAAATCGTTTAGGCAAACAATATGGATTTCCATCGACCCTGTCTGCTGCCGAAATCGGCAAAAGAGGCTTTAAAAAAGCTGAATCCTCTGCTGAATCTATGGCTCAAACATTAAAAAAAGCTGAATTTAATCTGGATTTCGCTCCAGAACTGGATGTAAACGTTAACCCAGATAATCCTGTAATTGGTAAAAAAGATCGAAGTTTTTCCAGCGATCCCCAAAAAGTCACCCATTATGCAGCTATTTATACCCATCATTTTTTAAATAAAAAAATTCAGTGTGCTTATAAACACTTCCCAGGCCATGGTAGTTCCACAAAAGACTCGCACCAGGGCTTTGTAGACGTCACTGATACCTGGCATGCTTATGAACTGGAGCCTTTTGAGCGCCTGTTTCAATCACAGGAAGTATGCGGAGTGGTTATGACAGCGCATATTGTGAATCGTCAACTCGATCCCTCAGGTCTTCCCGCAACCCTGTCCCACAAAATATTGACTGGGCTTCTACGCAATCAACTGCATTTTAAAGGCGTGATTATTACTGATGACATGCAAATGAAAGCGATTAGCGACAATTATGAGCTTGGGCAAGCTTTAGCACTTGCGATCAATGCCGGCGCGGACATGCTGATGTTTGGGAACAATTTGTCTGTACCGCAACAAAATCCTACCCAGGTCATTGATATAATCGAAGCAAAGGTCAAATCAGGCGAAATTACTCAGGAACGAATAAATGAAGCCTATCAACATATAATGGAATTAAAAAAATCATTGCGTGATTAAGTGTTTGGTAGCCAGGGACAGCGCAGCTGAAACCCGGAAATCCAGATTCCGGATTCAAGCTTAGCTTGTCCGCAATTAAAACTATTTAGCCAACACGATTAAATTGGATGGACACCTCGACATCCATACCCGGGGAAACGTTTAATTTCCCCTTCGCACTGCCCGAATCTTTTGAAAAAATTCCATTCAGGTTACCGTATTCTGTCTTTATAGTAACAACTCCGTTAACACAGACTCCCTTCAGTTTTGTTGTGTTGTGCTCGGGACATACAAGACTTCCAGAACGTTTATCCGAATTGACTTCTATACTAAAATTACCGTCCATGTCCAAAGCACTGATAGTTCCTGCTCCATTATAAACACATTCACCAATCAACCAATTGGTAGCCTTCCCTGAGCCCGACCAGTTTCCGGGAACATTTTCGCATGTATTTGCGCCAGAATAAAAAGTAAAATCAGCATGGGCAACGTGTGCCAAAGCCAATGCAGCAGCTGTAAATCCAATAAGCAATTTTAGTTTCATTTTTTTTCCTTAACGAATAGCCTGATACCAATACAAAATGTATACGACTGGTTAAATTCGAAACTTATTATTACGTTATAGAATGGCAAGTGCAATCAAAAAAATACGGGCAAAAAATAATCCCCGTCACTCTAAGGTGTTCCAACTGGCCATCCCTCATTGACAATCCTAGGCAACTTGGGTGCGAGGTGATGAGCATTCGTATACATACAAATAAATTGGCTTTGTTCGTTTATGGATTACCGGGATGATTTTTTGGTGAGATAATGTTGCCAATGATTGGCACTGGTTAAAAAACCGTTCCGCGCAGTGTTTGGTATCTCTAAAGTCCACATAAGTGATTTTCTTTATTTTTCCCTGGTTCAAGGCATTTAAAAAGGCCTCCCCCCAATATTGGTATTGATTAATATCCCCACAAGGAATTGCATACACGGAGTCATTCGGCATAAAGAAGTTTAATGCTGCAGCATTACTGAAATATCCGGTAACCAATGGTTGGCCTTTTATAATAATTTTGGGTTCCTGAATTGCTCGGTTGAGTACCGTATAGGCCCTTCCTTTTTTCAAATAATTAGCCATGGGCCATGCATTGATAATAATCATGACGATGCTAAAGGATAAAGCAAATGGATATGCCATTTTAAAAAATCTTTGGTATTGATATCGAGCAATGAGGTATCCGGTGACCAAAGCGAAATTCATTCCCAAGGGAGCAAGATAAACTACCCGTACATCTCCACCTGATATAGTCGCTGCCAACCAAAATAGCAGTCCTGAAAGTAGTACAGTGTAAATTAACTCCAGTACCGAATTATTATTAGATACTCTTGTTTTGCGATACTTAAACCACCCGAAAACAGTTAACGGCAGTAATACGGAATAATTAAGAACGAGCGCCCCTACAAGCTCAAAAAGGCAATGGGTTATTGTGGTATGATTCTGGGTTTGACTATGAAAATTTAATAAATAAGTAATCGATATCCAATTATGATTGATATTCCAGTAAATAACTGGAGAAACCAGGAGAACAATAATTAAACTACCGAGGTAAAAGTGGATGCTTTTAAACAGTTGTCGTTGTTTTGAAAATACAAGATAAATCAACAGCGCCATGACACTGACAACCGCTGTATATTTGGATAAAAGCATCGCACCTATAAATAAAGCGCACAGGTAAAGATCGGCAAGCCGTTTAAAGCAAATGTAGCGAGCAAAGGTATAAAAAGAAAGAATCGTAAATAAATTTAAGGGAGCATCATATAAAACACGAACAAAAATACTTTCCGTAGTCGTGGGTAAAGCAACCCAGATTAAAGCACTAAGCAATCCCGTTTCCCGGTCCTGCAAGAGACACCCGATCTTATATATATAATAAGCGCCTACAACCAGACATAAAAAACCAATAACATTTATGGAAAAAAAGGTATTCCCAAAAATTGCTTGGGAGATGTGGAAAAGATAGGCAATCATCGGCGGCCCATCAAAATAAGACCACGCCAGGTGTTTCCCCCAGGCATAATAATAAAAGCTGGTAATAGTAGGAACTAAGAAAAATGTTGCTAAAAACAGGAATCCCACATAAAAAACAAGGAAGGTTTTTGTTGTTTTTTCATTCCACATAAATCACCAAATTCCTTTTGCTCCAATTTGAAAATGAATGAAATTCCCATTCGGAATTCGCCGTGAATCCTGACGCACTTTCATCAGGTTCTCTATGCTTTATATTTAACTGGCCGAGATAATATCATAATAAGCATTTAATACACATCAAAACCTGTTTTGAATTGGATGCTACTTTATTTCCAGTGGATTGGGTAAAATCTCAACAACATGCGCGAGCCATTTTTTATTATCTGCGCTAATCAGGGTATTTGTACGTCCATAAATAGGAGTATTAAGGGGACAATTAATTAATGCCGCCAATGTACTATCACACTGGATTTTATAATAAGTTCGATCCCTGCTTAAAGTTCGTATCTGATAGTGCATCAGCAATTTGCCAAAAGGAATATTCGTATGGAGTACCTTTTCTATAAGGCTTTTCGGTAGTTCTTTAAAATTTATAGTAATAAACGCTATCTCGACTACTAATGCTTCTTTTTTTATTTGTGCAAAATCAGGATCGTTTCTTTCCTTATTGCCATCAACGAGCATGACAATTGACCGATGATAAGTATGGTGCTCAGGATCCTGACTCGCAAAAATTGTTTTTATAATTGCTCGCCGGCCATAATATTTTTCCAGACTTTTTGTCATTAAAGGTTGAGTTAATAACTTATCGTAAGGGCTTGGCAACTGAGCTGAGTTAACTTTTTTACCTCTTTTATTTATTTCAGCCAATTTAGAGAGCTCTGTTTGAATTTTCCCTGATTCAGGGGCGCTATTGACTGTGATGGCTTTGAGAAAAAACACCATCATCATCAGGGGGAATAAAAGAAATAGTTTTTTAACCACTTTTATCAAATACCTCATGTCATCCCGCTTTAATGTTTATCGCCCCATAAGAAGGCCAAAAGGCTGCATCCCACTACAATCCCTTTCTTCAAATTCACCACCCCTAAGGATGGGCAAAAGTGAAGGCCGGATTTTGGTAGACAATTTCTGTATAGGAAAAGCCCGCGACCTCTTGTTGATCATAAGTTCCAGATACATCGCAATACCCCTCCCAATAACCATGTTTTTCCTGTTCAGGGAAAGCAGCCACATTAGTAAATGACAAATTGAGGCTGGGGATATTAATTCGGTATGTGGTGGGGTAAAGAATAGATAGTTCCGGATCGAGCCAGTAATTCTCACGCAATACTTCCATATCTTGATAGGAAATAAATCGCTTTTCACCCGAAGGAAGAATGACATTTGCCAAGCCCCCAATAACTGTATTGTCTTTAAAGTTAAAAATAAGGAAGATATTGGCATCAATGCCATTATCCAGACGCACGCCGAACCATTCCCAACCATTTGAATCGAGAGTAAAATCCCCCCATTGATGATCCATCCAGGAATCCCCGGGATTTTGCTCTATTTTATAAGTCTTTTTATTTAGTGTAAGAGTCCCTGTCGTATTAAAATGGGGAATAGAATAATAATATGAATTGGTAGCCTCAGCCATAGGCATGAGACCGTTCTCATTAATCAAGAAAAAGGGGGCACGGGGTTCCAGGATTAAATTAAATTTTAATTCCGTATTGTTTTCCCGAACATCTGCTTTCAATAAATAAACCTCTTTCCCTTGCTGAGTTTTCTTTTCTAAAACGTACTCTTTTTTCAGGATAATGTTTAACGTCTCTGTAGAAAACTTTCCTTCATTCAAAAAATACTCTTTGGCTGCTCCATACCCTTTTTTGTGGTCCAAATCGGCAAGCTGCATGTGCACCATAGGTTTGGTATAAACACGACCTTTTACATTAATAGCCGAATTAAACACAGCTACATCAAAACTTAAATGCTCGCCATCATCGGTTGTTAGCTTTCCATTGAAATACCACCATTCAATCAGATGCTCAAATGAATAAGGTATGTTTTGATGATGAGCTGCTTCATCTCGAGGAAACTCCAGGGGATAATAAGGTAAATTGGCATGTGCAATTGAGGCAAGTAAGCCAACGAACATCCATTTAAAACGTCCCATAGTGATTTCCTTTGATTTTAGAGAAGATGCGAAATGCGATAATATAAGATTTTGAGGTGGGTTATCAATCTTGGTTGTTCAGCAGCGAACCCGCAGCCTTAAGCTGCGGGATTCCAGTTACATCATAAGGCAACGAGAGACACTTTCGTTGAGCTCTTCATCTTCTTCTGAATCTTGTTGATTCCGCTCATGAAGTAAATCTTCTTGCATTGTTGGCTCTACTTCCTCTTCCTGTTCGGGTTGTGAGTTTGGATTCGCATGGGCACCCATTCCATTTAAAGCTCCTATTAATGACAGGAATGCAATATCCCGCATCAACTCAGGGTCAGCATGTAAGGTGAGCATAACGAGTACGTTCTCATCTACCCTGTCTAAAATGTGCACTCCATGTTGTGGGCACATAATAACTCTGGGGGTAAAACCAAAAAAAGTATTGGCGTTTCTTGGTTGCGCATTTTGCTGGGGGATTTGTTGTTGAGGAACTTCTTGCTGGGCTTCTTCCGGAAGATGATCGTCAACTTGAGGTGAGGGCTGCTCCTGGCTTTCCTCTAAATTTTCTTGCTCTACACTTTCCTGCGAACTCTTCAAATTTTTTTCTTCTTCAGACTTTCTTTCAGCTCGGGGGGATCCTGGTGGTGTATGAGGCATATCATTGCTCCTTAAAAAATTAATAATTAAATCCGATAAAAGTACCTCTCGAAAAGAAGCTCGTTTTATTATAACTTTGCCTTTTCGGGGAGCAAGTTTACAATTAACTTACATAATTGGGTAGAGTTATTGAACAATTTAATTGTTTAAATTTTTGATTTTATGAATAATTTGGGTTATAGCTTATGTAATAGATGAAAGATAATAACCTGCTCTGATAAACCATTATGGATAATCAATACCTGGATAAATATGTAGCCGCACAAATTATTATACTACTGGCAATACTCTTGCTTACCCCCTTGATGCATTTCCATAATCTCATAATCAATCTCTTGGGTTTGGGGTTTCTCCTTATCGGCCTTTTAATTCTTGTCATTGCCATAAAACAATTGGGGACAGCGCTTACACCTGTTGTGACGCCTAAAAAAAACGCTCAGCTTGTTACCTCAGGACTCTATGGCATAGTCCGTCACCCAATCTACACCGGAGTAATTATTATGGCTATCGGCTGGTCTTTCTACTGGGGCTCCGTATCCTCTTTCATCGCTTCATTAGTATTGCTTCTTTTTTTTAATTGCAAAATAAACAAAGAAGAAAGCTTATTGAGTAAAAAATTTCCTGAATATGAACTATATAAATTAAAGGTGAAGAAAAAAATAATCCCATTTATATTTTAGAATCTACCCTCAATTACTCTGGCACAAATAATATGGGATTCCTTGATTATCGAAAGATAGTTAACAGGCCCAAGACTAAATAAATTATGAGAATCTTTCATGAACGCATACCAACAATTAGAGCAGCATTTTAAAAAATATTATGATTTTGAAAATTTGACCGCCATAGTTTCCTGGGATGAGGCGACGATGATGCCCGCTGGCGGGGGCAAAGCCCGAGCAGAGGCATTGGCCACATTAAGTGCTGTACAACATGATTGGTTAACCCATAAAAAAGTAGGCGACTTGCTGAAACAAGCCAAAGACATGGAAGGTTTATCTGTATGGCAGCAAAAAAATCTTTACTGGATGGAAAAGGAATACCTGCAAGCCACCTGTATTCCTGTAAATTTGGTCGCAGAATTTACTAATGAATCTTTAATATGCTGCCAGGCATGGCGAGAATTACGCGCAAACAATGATTGGAAATCATTTAAACCTTACCTGGAAAAATTATTTAAAAAAGTAAAAACGATTGCCGAGATCAAATCCCAACTATTTAACAAGTCTGCTCTCGATGTTTTGATTGATGAATATTCTCCGGACTTGGACTGCGCCACAATTACCCCTGTTTTTAACTCCTTGAAACACGAACTGCCAAAACTTATTCCCAGGATTATGGCACAACAAAAAAACAGGGAGATAAAAAAAATATTCGGGGAGTTTCCTGTAGACAAGCAAAAACAGCTTGGGATGGAAATAATGAGCCGTTTGGGCTTTGATTTTCACCATGGTCGGTTAGATGTAAGCCATCATCCATTTTGTGGCGGTATATCAAGTGACGTTCGCATTACAACACGCTATAAAGAAGATGAATTCTTATCCTCAATCATGGCCATATCCCATGAAACAGGGCATGCCCTTTATGAACAAGGCTTACCTGAAAAGTGGGCGATACAACCGGTCGGACACTCTTTAGGAATGGCAGTTCATGAGAGTCAATCTTTGTTTATTGAGATGCAAATCTGCAGAAGCCTGGAATACATTCAGTTCCTGGCGCCTATGGCTCAAAAATATTTTGAAAATGCAGAAAATATAACCCAGGAAAATATTTATTATCATTATACAAAAGTACAGCCTGGCTTAATTCGCGTTGATGCGGATGAAGTCACTTATCCCTTACACGTGATCCTTCGCTACGAAATAGAACAACAATTATTTTCTTCAGAAATCACTATTGCGGACTTGCCTGAGGTTTGGAATTCATCCATGCAAAAGTATTTAGGCCTATCTACCCAAGGTGATGATAAAAATGGAGTGATGCAAGATGTTCATTGGCCTTCGGGAACTTTTGGATATTTTCCCGCCTATACCTTCGGGGCGTTAATTGCCGCTCAGTTATTCGCAGCAGTAAGCAAATCAATCCCCGATATTAAAGAGCAGTTAAAACGAGGCGATTTGATGCCCTTGTTGCACTGGCTAAGAGAAAATATCCACCAAAAAGGAAAATTATTGTCTTATCAAGAGCTTTTAAGACAGGCAACTGGTGAAACATTAAATCCCAATTATTTTTTTGCACATATTAAAGAACGCTATTTATAAGAAAAAGCTAACGATACGCAAGATTGCTGCCCTAAGCTTCTTGCGTTTCTCTAATACCTATTTTACCGGATAAGTCCACCCTTCTTCTTTATAGAGAAGAAATTCAGTTGAAATTTATCTTGGCGCGATTCACCAGATTGATAAATTGTTGAAGTGCACACGCAGTTCCCCCGCACTCAGGAATAGAAACAGGTTGGCCATTGTAAGTGACTTTGACTAGATAAGAACTTGCATCGTGCTCATATAAAGAGAAATTAAGATTTGAGGCATAAGGCGGCGCAATCTCTAAGGGAGCTCCCAAAAAACTTAATGCACTGGCAATCGTTGTATCATGGGCAGATAATAAAACATATTTAAGTTTCGATTTTTTCTGACTGCCCTCTTTAAGATAATTGGCAATATTAGTCATGAGTTTTGAACTATAGGCAATAGCAACCTGTTTTGGCTTTTCTTGCGCCATAAAAGCCCAGTTACTTGCCTGGATTATTGTTTCAATATCCTGATTACTTAATCCAATCGGCATGGGTGCATTATGGATTCGATGGATATATAGGGCATCACCAAGCATCCCAAGATCGGACAATCCCCTAATTTGAATCCCTGTAAGAGCACTCCACAGTGGGTATTTATCTTTAAGCGCGGCGTCTTTATGTTGCCATTCTTTAGTTGAATACACATACTGGTCCATTAATTTTGCTCGTTCTGCAGGGCTTACTTGTTGAATAATGACTTCATCATATTTGGAGGGAGCGCTGAAAACAGGAACAGGCTGAAACGCATAAGGTAAAGCCGGTTCCGAAAGCTCCGAAGTATCCGGCCCTGTTCCTGGTGGATATAACCCCATTAATAAAGACTCGGCACTCATAAGGGTGCGTTCATAGTCTGTAGAACGAACATACATTGTTCCTTGTTCATAGTGCTCAGATAACAAATGGGCTTGTTCCATATATCTTTTACGAAATTCCTTGCCCAAATTATATTCTTGCCGCATGCCTTCTGCAGTCAGTTGACCTTGACCTTCTCTCCATTGATAATTTACTGCTGGAAGTGGAACAATCGGTGTTCTATCACCATGTCGGATAATATCCACAGCAAAAACCAGCGTATCATCGGCAAACAAGAGCGATGGAACACTGAATAATAACGCACAGCCTAAACGAAACCGGTAACCCATTTTATGTTCTCCTTGCAAGCATGTTTTAATTCGCTATGAATGGATTTTCTGAGTGATGTAAATCTTGTGCACTATGATGAGTGTGACAACAAAAATCAAGTCTTTTCTTGGACTCTATTCCTCTGGAAAATATATCGTTAATGTGTAACAGTAACTGTCAATGAGAGAAAGAAATTCAACCCGTGGGAATGGAAATGAACGTAAATGGATTCAAATTTGCTTTGTTATCGCTTGTTATTTCGCTTGTAGGGGCTGATATTTTTGCAGCAAATAAGGCATCTGGAACTTCGCTTCGTATTATTACCCCCCAAAATGAATCCTTCACTTTAGAACAATCCGAATTGCTTTCTCATCCCTTTTTGTCTCAAGTAACCATTGATAATGATCGTGCCTACCCTGAAAAAATAATGCATCATCAGGTCATCCCTTTATGTAAGTTACTTGCTCCTTATCCTATTCAACAAGAAGACCTAATCGAATTCATAGCCAAAGATAATTTTCATGTTTATGTACCCTCTGCAAAGGTTATGAATTGCGATAAGAAAGCCTCCATTGCACTCCTGGCCATAGAACCCAAATCAAAGTGGCCAACTATTCAGAATCACACCGGGGATACAGCCGGGCCATATGAAGTAATTTGGTTAAATCCGGAACTCTCCTATATTTCTAATGAGTATTGGGCCTGGAGTGTAGTTGCACTAAAAATTCGCCACAACCTTGATTACCACCATGTCCTTGCCCCTCCAAAAACGACCAATGCCTCCATTAATAATGGGTATAAAATCTATATTAGTCATTGTGAAGGCTGTCATAGGATGAACTATATGGGGAAAAGCAATATTGGACCGGATCTGAATTGTCCTAAAAATCCCCTGGAATATTATTCTGATGCAGCACAATTAAGAAAATTTATTCGTGATCCCCAATCTGTCCGCTCTCTCCCCAAGGGTAGGATGACTGGTTCCGATAAACAATCCTTATCTGATAATGATCTTGATGATTTGATTCATTTTTTCAGTTTTATGAAAACAAAAAAAATGTGTGGGCAAGTAAAAAAATGATTATTTAACTGTAATGTTACAGATTAAAGGATTGTGCGCTATATTTTATTGGTAAAGAGATAATAAACTCACTTCCCTTTCCCAAGGTACTGTTAATGGAAAGAGTCCCATGATGTTCCTGGATAATGCTGTAGGAGATGGATAAGCCTAAACCAGTTCCTTTTCCAATCGGTTTTGTGGTAAAAAAGGGTTCAAAAATTCTAGCCATCGTTTCTTTACTCATACCCGTACCTGTATCGCGTATACAGATCCAGACGTGCCCGTTTTTAAGGGTTGTAGAAATGGTAATTTCACCCTGTTCAGAAATTGCCTGGGCGGCATTAATAAGAATATTCATAAATACTTGATTAATTTTTCCTGGATATCCTTCTATTTCAGGGATATCCCCATAGTTTTTCTTAATGGTAATCCGATCGCGGAATTGGTTATGCAATAACGTTAAAGTGGAATCAATGTTTTCATGGATGTTAATCGGTTTCAGCTCACCTTCATCCAATCGGGAAAAAGTCCGTAAATCTTTTACAATATTTGCAGTGCGGCGAGCACCTTCTTCAATTCCGTCAAGCAAGCTATGTATTTCTTGCAAAGTAAAAGACAAATCGATTTCTTCTTTATATTTTGAGATCTCCTGCAGTTTCTCTTTTATTGTATCGGGGGTAATTTGTGCATATTTATTTAATAGGTGCATGATTTCTTCAAAATCATTTTTTAAAGGACCAATATTGGCGGAAATAAAATTAACCGGATTGTTAATCTCATGCGCTATTCCCGCAGTTAAAACCCCGAGGGAAGACATTTTTTCTGCTTGTACCAATTGTGTCTCTGCTTGTTTCAAGGTATCCAGTGTTTTGTTAAGTTGAGCATTTTTTTTATTTAGGTCTTGGGTACGTTGCTCTACACGTGACTCAAGCTCAATATTGGCTCCAAGTAATTCTTTCTGGGCTTTTCTACGTTCCGTAATTACCGCGGATAAAACCAAAGTAGTAAAAAATATTACCGCCACAAAGGTTTGTAAAAATAAGAGACTGGTGGAAATATTGGCCATATGAAACTCTTTGTAATGGTATAATTCAAGCCAGATAACAGAAATCGAAATTAAAAACGCCATGATGGTAGCAAAGCGGGTTTCGAAGCGTACAGCAGACCACACGCCAAAAGGAATCAAGAGATAGGACAAAGGATAATGCAACATGGAAATCAAGCTAATCGTGCAACCTAATAAAATGACCACCATCATAAACTCGAGGAATTTCTTTAAATCAAAAGTAAACTTTTTTTGATACCAGGTCATAATGAGCGGGGTTATGGCAATAATGCCTATAGCATCCCCAATCCACCAGACAAACCAATTACCCCAAAAAAGATCAGGTTTGATAAAACCAAATACCAGGAGCGTTACTGCGCCTAAAGTACTACTGGTAAGGGACAAAAGAAAATCTCCCCCAAAGACGAACAAAAGAATATCATGAACTGTGTAGAATGGAGTTTGGGTTTTGGTGTAATGTTGAATGAATTTTCCTGCCCAAATGGCCTGCAATCCTGCCCCAAGCCCTATTAACGTGTATACAGTCAAGTTTTCCCATGACATGATATGGTCTAATTCAGCAGTTACAACCGCTTCAGAAATAACTATTGCGGGAAAAACATTTTTTCCAAACCAAAGGACCATAGCCAAGGCAATACCTGCCGGGAGCCACAGGGGTGTTACCAAAGTATTGGGAATTGTCCAAATATTGCTGGCAAGCCCTCCAAGTATATATAAAAATGCAGTGATGAGATTGGAATACCAAAATCTCCAGCTGAAAATTATTTTAGTATTCATGTTTTTTTCCCAAGCACTTTATAGAGTTTGATTTTTTCTTCTTTACCTCTAATTACCTGGGGTACTAATTCTTCAACAAGGATTTCATTAGAAATGGGCTTGTACGTGGATTCACTAATCAATAAAGCATTGGATTTGTCTCGAGTAAGCTCCTCAATTCGCGAGGCAATATTTACTGTATTTCCAATAGCAGTATATTCCATATGCTCACTGGTACCTATATTTCCGGTAATTACTTCACCGGTGTGGATACCAATTCCCATAGAGAGATCATGTCCTATTTACAGCATTGAGCTGATTATCAATATGAGATACCGGTGCTCCAAAAAAAGCTAAGATGCCATCCCCAATTAATTTGTTGACACTGCCATGGTGCTCTCTTATTTTTTGAGTCATTAATTCAAAGTAGGCATTGAGAACTTCTACAGTCCTAACTGAACCCAGTCTATCCGATAATGAAGTGAATTGACGTATGTCGGCAAACATGACCGAAATAATGCGGTATTCACCACGAATGAGAGAATCCTCTTCCTGGGCATGTAAAATTTCATCTACTATATTTTTGGGTACGTATTTTTGAAACAGTTCCAAAATTCGTTTTTGATAAAGCACTTCATGATTTAATTTTTCAATTAAAGATAACCGTTCCTCTTCAAGGCCAAGCATTTTCAAACCCATATCGATGCTAATCTTTAATTCAACCGGATCCCACGGCTTGGTAATGTAGCGAAATACACGCCCTGTATTAATTGCTTTAATTATTGCCTCCACATCAGTAAAGCCAGTTAAAATCATCCTGATGGTATTAGGATATTCCGGAATAATTGATTCTAAAAACTGCACCCCCGTCATTTCGGGCATTCTTTGATCAGTAATCACGATTTGGATAGGATGACGACGCATAATCTCCATCCCCTCGCGTCCAGAGGTAGCGGTAAAAATGTTATAGTGACGACGAAATGTAGCCACAAAAGCAGTGAGATTGTTCACCTCGTCATCTACATAGAGAATATTGCCTTTTTCTTTATTCATAAGAACTCTTTTAGAGCAAATTGAACACTCTATAAATATTTATAGCCTATAGGGAATCACTTTGACCAGTTTTAAATTTTGGAATGAAAAGGAGTTTCCTTAGGAATTGATTGGGTTATCGGGAAAAATGGAACAGTGTATTTAATCTTCACAGGCGAAATTACATTTTGTCCATCGTAAAAAAAAAGTAAAGAATTCGCTTGAACACTCCTGATTAAACAATCCAATAATATAATATTTTACACAACTTGTTTCAATTTTAGCGAGCTTTTCTATGTCCAAACCTGTGATTTTTAGTATTGATGATGAACAAAAGAAACAGAGGGTCCTTGCATTATATAAAGACTATATGAAGCAACAAAATGAGCAGCCTCAGTTTTTTGAATCCTTGGAAGACTTTAAAAATTCTCCCCATTATCAAAACTTGTCGGAAGAAGAAAAAGAACATTTTCAAGAACATGAGGGGAAAAATTTAATTGTTTTAGTATTTAATACTGCCGAGCAAGCTATAGAGTTTGTCCAGCAAATGCAAAAAAAAGGGCTCATCAGTGAAGAAAAAGCAGAACAAATAGTATCAGATCTTCAAGAAAACGAGGCACCCAGGCCAAGAATGTAAGGGAAGGCAGGAAGCTTCATGCCTGCCACCTCATTTTTTATGGGAATTATCACTATGGGTTTTAGGACTATTAAGATATAAATCCATCCACGCTTTAAATCGAACCAAACGATCCATCTGAAAATCCGGCCTATCAATAGAATGATATTGCTCAGGATAAATAATTAGCTGGGTAGGTATATTTTGTGATCTTAAGGCTTGATACAATTGTTCCGAACCAATGCAGGGCATATTGAAATCAAGACTGGCACACATAAATAGAGTAGGAGTTTTGATTTTGTTGGCCTTTATTAAAGGATAACTTAATTTCAAATAAGTTTGGACATTTAACCAGGGTTTTCCCAATTCTGCTTCATATTCTAGAGTATATTGATCAGCTCCATAATTACCCAGGATGTTACCCGTTCCAGCCCCACTTACTGCCGCCTTAAAACGTTGGGTGCTGGCAATTATATAATCAGTAAGCATACCGCCATAACTCCAACCCCCTACAGCCAATTTGTCGGGATCGGCAATACCCTCGTTAATTGCATAGTCTACAGCAGCTAAAACATCCTTAACATCCAAATTCCCCCAATCAGCATAAATCGCTTTTGAGAAGTTGTATCCCCTTCCAGAACTTCCTCGTGGATTGGGAGCTATAATGGCATATCCCTGTGCTGCAAACCATTGCCAATCAAAATTAAACTCATGGCTGAATTGATAAACTGGGCCACCATGTAAATTTAGAAGAGTTGGATATTTGTGACCCGATTCATAAGGGGCTGGTTTGATCAATAAACCCTCGATTAAGGTTCCATCAGAACTTTTAAACTCAATATCCTCTGCAGGGACAAATTTGACTTGCTCTAAAAGCTTTTGATTATGGTGGGTAAGGGGTCTTAAGGTATTTTCAACTGCAAAAAGCTCCTGTGGATGTTGATCATCTGAAGAGACCACTACTATGCGTTGATTGGCTGTTGCAAAACTACCATCAACCCGTGGACCATGCGTTAAATTTTTGACTGCGCCCGTACGAACGTCAATTTCACTGAGATGAGTATTTCTACTTGTCTCAACTAATGCATATATTTTTTTACCATCTTCGGACCATTTCGGTTGCGTAAACCAGAGATCCAAAGGGGCAATAAGCTGCTCTTGCTGCTCCAGGCCGATAATAGCTAATTGTGTGGGCGCATAAAGATGGGATTTATCACTGGTAGTTAAATAGACAATTTTAGTACTCTCCGGATTCCAAGAGGGAGACGATTCCCATTCCGGATTCATTTCCGTTCCTGATGATTGCGTCAGCCGCACTGCCTTACTTCCTGATTTTGTATTTATCACATACACATCCGAATTAAATATTCTATCCGGATCCACCCCTCTTTGAGAGACAAAAGCAATATAGTTTCCATCAGGTGACCAGGAAGGAGCCCATTCCTGGTAGGGTCCTGGAGTCAATATTTCTATGTTTTTAGTAGCAATCGCTATACGATAAAGATGAGCCCTTTTCTCCCCAAGATAGCCTTCCCTATCTTTTTTAAAGAGGAAGCGAGTAATCACTATGGGCTTATTTTTAGACTCTTTTTCATCTTTTACTTCCTCAGCAATAAAGGCAATGTTTTGTGAATTTGGAGCCCAAGCAAAATCGCTGATATCATACTTTGCATGAGTTAATTGAATAATTTGTCCGTTTTGTATATTTAGCAGTTTAAGGCTCGTTAAGTCATTGTGATCGGATAAAAAAGCAATCCATTGACCATCAGGGCTCCATTTAGGTAAGTAATTGCTTTCTTTTTTACTGGATGTCAATTGTTTGGAGACATTGCCCTCATAGGACACCATCCAAATATTCCGTATGGCTTCAACAGGACTTACATTTTCTTCTACTGAATAAGCCACCCATTTCCCATCTTTTGACAAGTCCGGTTCGTCAACCGTTTTTATTTGCATAAAATCACTTAGAACAGGGAGTCTTTGTGACGAGTAGCCATTATAGGGAAGAAAAAAGAGCACGAATAAACTGGGCAAAACGCCAATTAGAATTTTTTTCAAAATAAAATCCTTTTTATAGACATAGTACATTTATCCGTAATTTTATGAGTTGTGATTCAAAGTCCTCCATTTAATTATTTTAGATAAACATCAGATTTTTTGTAAAATTTTACCTAAAAATATGCTGGAGTTCACTTTAAGAAACAAGTGCTGGTAATTTGCTCATTAATCCTGCAGAGAAATTTTTTACTTTGATGACTCTCTCATGATTATAAAATGACAAAAACTTGATTGTAATTTAACTTTCTGGTCAATTTTTAATTCAAACTTAATATCGAATCATTGTCAAAGGAGTTTTTATGATGAAGGTATTAAACGCACTTTTAATCGTATTATTGACCATCATTGACATCATCATGGTCATCATATATAGCGATGGAATCGCATTTAAAACTACTCTCACAAGGTTATTAAATAAAATATTTCAATAACTTTGTCAGACTTCATTCCGAAGCAAACATCTCTTCATTGCCTTTTAACATACAGACTCATTTTTATCTGCTATGCTTTTTTTAATACAGTTGGTTTATTAACCGACTTTTATGGCAATATTTTTGCCAATTATTGCATAGGAGTATCTAAACATGCGATCCAGAGTATCACAAGGAGTGAAAAGCGCTTTTAATAAATCCGTTTTATCTTCCTTAAAATCCACCCGCAGTTCACTTTTTGTTCCGGACAAACTGGACATGAGCTATCCCATATTGTCATCTAAAGAAGTCGAGGAAGGAGTTGCTCAACTTCATGAAAGTTTGCCGTCGGATCCAGATTTGATTTTCAGAGGAACCGAGGGCACAAAAGAGGTTCATGAAGCGATGTCAATTGATCGCCTTGGTATGTCTTCGGTGCAAAAGCAAAAATTACCCAGTACTGATATTGTGGATTACATTGTGAGTAATGAAAGTAGCTGCTTTTTTTCTGCGTCACCCTGTAGATATACGGTACAGAACTATGCTGCAGGGCTACCGATCATTCCCTGTCGAGGTTTCATTTGGGTCATGGGCTTACCCAAAATATATACAATTCCACAAAAACATTTATTCTTTAATGAAGAAATGTTTACCCATTATGATAGAAAGCAAATTGAACAATCGCCTCAGGGTTATAAGCATCACTCTATAAAAACTACAGCGGCTAATAACAATGAATTTACCATTATTGTTGGAATTGGAAAAGATGATGACTGGTCACTTAAAGTATCTGAAGATGTAATGAAATTAGTGCAAGTAAGAGGACCAGGTAAAATTTTGGGAAAATTTATGTCTGCGGATGAAATTTTACATGTCCAGGACTGGACAAATCCCGGATTTAAGAAAAGAGTTTGGTCATGTGAGGTAGTGATCTCGCAAGGGTCTGAAATGAAAGACTTTGAAGGAATGAATCAAAAAGCCCGGGAACTAGGTTTTATCGGAACTGACGACCGCTTACTCACCCTCAAAGATGCAAGCAGCATAGTAGACTCTGAGGAATTGGAAGAGTTGAACACCAACCACAGTACGTCTTTGACACACAGGGTAATGAAAGTTCATAAAGACATTCCCTTAGGGAATAAAAAAGAACTGGTTGACTGCATAGCCCAGGAAATTAGGGACACAGTAAAATTAGAGCCTGTAGTGCCCTCAGATTTACCTACTTTAGAGTAAGCCAGTGCAGCAAACCACACTGAGCGATTCTATTTTGATGTTCTGTGCTGAAGACTTATCAATTTTATTCAAAATTCTTAAAATTTATAATGAAAATGGGGGCTCCTCTAAATTAATTAAGAAGAGCCCTTCTGTATTAATGCACGAGAACATAACGGCCATTCTCCAGCATATAGCGATGTCCATTACGATAAACGATATGTTTGTTATGATACCCAGGTTGACTCGTATATTTGGAAGGGGATCCCATTACTGTCCCAACCCCGGTGTCAATCACTGTACCCACTCCCTTTCCTACAAAAGCCCCTGTATCGGCAACATAACCTACCCCAGTTCCCACGACGCGGGCCCCGTAATTTACCCCTGCTCCTACGGTTGAATTACTGTATTGACTGACATTATTCATGGTGTTGCAACCCATTAAACTTAAAGAGATGAGTAAAGTTGAAGATGTAATTATTCGTTTCATAATTTCCTCCTTGAACCAGAACACAAAATGTTTTCTTTATGTATATATAGTTTAAAAATAACTCAATTGTTAGGATTATAGAAAATTTATTTGTGAATTAACTAAGGAGAATGAGGATTTGTATCCTGCACTTATTCACATCAAGTACTCAGGATCCAAATCCTAGATAAAATATTTCATTAAGAAAAAAAGACGAAATCTAGAAATTTTCCTGATAGGCTTCAGGACTGTTTTGCTGGAACTCTCTAAAGTTCTCTTCTGCTTCATTTCTCTTTTCAATATCAAAACAATCTTTTTTCTCTGCAGGATCTTTTAAACTTCCACAATTGTTATTTGCGTAGGAATTTGGGTTAACTTCATTATCTGCAAATGCATTGAGTGAAAGTAAGCACATAATAAGAACTAATTTTTTCATTATTGTCCTATAAATTTATTTTTATTTGGCTCAATCATACCTAATCCAAAGAATAAAATACAGGCAAGAGGTAGGGCATGATAAATAAAATCTGTAAGTCTCATTTATTCTAGTAACAGTATTAATTACTTTCGTTAATGAAGGAGCTTCGGATTATTTAAAACGTTACACTATCATCCCGATAAGATTTATTGCATTAACCAGGGCCTGCGTGCCCTGTTATTGATGGCATTTGGCAAGTTGTAGAAACTCAGGAACACGAGCTGCAAAATATAATGCAAATTTCTTACCTTTTTCTAAATTTCTACAAGCACGCTCATATAGCATTTGGCGTGCTCGTAGAAATAGAGCATCATCAATGATGTTATGGAACAAAATCAAAAAACACGGTCTAAATTCGTACGGAATTCTTCACAGGCTTTGTGTGTCGATTCATCAAAAGATAATTGCTCGCCTATAGTAACTGCTGTATAGGGCAAGGTTTTGTATGTTGTGGTAAAAAATGCATAATGATTGGAATTTTTACCATAGAACTGCTCATTTTGCCCTATCGAAACAGCTTGCTTTTCTATACTACTGTATTGTTTTGCCAAAATGTCTGCTTGTTCCATGGCTTTGGTTACATAATGATAAGCACCATAAGCCCCACCCAGTAAGAGAGGTAACCCGATGATCAGAGGCGTAATGGAAGCAACTGATGCTAAAATTAACACAAAACCTATACCAAAAGACATTACAGACAATGCGCTATTACAACCGCTATCAACTGTTTGTAATAATTGATGGTTAAATGCTGAAATTTGTCCAATAAATTGGGTTAGACTTTCTTTATTCTCATTAAAATTAATGTCTTTATAAATATCATTATTTTTGGCTTGTTTTCCATGTATTGCTGCCAGATGGAATAACATCTTATCGATAATATGAGCCAGATCAGCAAGCTTACCCTTGCGAAGATAAGCCCAAACGAGGTTTTGTATTGCTTTCATGACACCTGGTTGCGGATTATCAAACTCTCGAGCATAATAGGTGAGTTGTTCTGTAAATTGGATTGGTAGATCTTTTCCAATTTTTAACTCCGTTACCCCTCCTAACATACCCGTATACTTGGGCAATCCACCCACAAATGTTTTATCTCGCACAGTCAGGGTATTCAATAAACTGACATACATGTAAAATTTAGCAAAGTGATCCGTTTCTTGTTTTTCAATCAGATCACATAATGAAGACAATTGATTCGAAGGCATTTTTTTTCCTCTTGTGACAAAAATTGGCAAATCATAACATAATCTAATTTAAAAGATAAATTAATAATCACTCATATTTTCCCTCAAACTCCCCTCTTTTTTACATCCCTTTTTGATTCAGCTGTTTGCATCATCTTCGGAATGATTTACTCTAAAGTCCCGCAATTACCCACCCTGCTTCGAAGTACCCCCGGTTTTTAGAATTTTCTTTGTTAATGTGAAATCACTGTGTATTTTTTTTACCCATCTTATTATAATGAGCACAACTTATAAACAATTAATTGACTTCCTATGGCACAACAAAATATTGAGATATTCAGAAATCGCCCAATTAAAATTGCTCTTTTGGGAAGCTCAGGATCCGGTAAGACGTTAATCCGAACTGCATTAGAAGGTAAAAACTATAATCCAAATTTTTTTCCCTCGGTAGGTGTGGAGTTTTCTAAGGCTAAATTGGGTCTCGAGATTACCGCGCTTCCTGGGGGTTCACGATTTAGATTTAATGGATTTACGCAAGAGATACTATCTCAAATTGTCCCCAATTCAGATGTTGCTATTATATGCCTGGATCCATCGGAGAGGGATTCATACACAGAGGCTTGTTATTATGCAAAGCAAATCCGCAAATCGAACTCAAAAGCTTCCATTATCATTGCTTTGACTCAATTGGATAAAAATTTACCATGGAAAGTATCTGACGAAGAAATACAGAGGTTTAAGAGTTATTTTGCAATTACAGAGGATACTATTGGTACCAGCGCAGCCCTGGGGGAAACAGGGATAAAAGAGCTACGTGCTGTACTTGAGGCCACACTAAGGAAAATCAGGGGTGATATGCACGTTGTGAAGATACCTACTTTAAAAGAAGTTCTGCGAAAAGTAGATGATTTTTATCAAATCGCACAAACTAGTTTAATCGAATTAGAACAACAAAGTAGTGAATTTTTTATACACCATCATGGGAAAAACGAGCTACCCCCAGAATTAGAAGAACCTTTGAAGGCTGTAAAAGAGTTAATGGCCCAATTAAAAAAAGCAAAGGATATTGCAGACAATTTGCGCCAAGTTCCTGAAACCACCAAGAAAGAGTACATTATGGGAGCCTATCAGCTCGCAGTTTCCTGCTTTATAGAAAAAGTGAATAAGGATGTATTAAAAGTAAATCCTCCTCAGAATATTATGAATATAATATTACGACTCCTGCGGGCCCCCTTTATTGGATTTCGGATGTATAGTGATGATGAACTTAAGGAACTCCAGCGCTTTGAGCAACAAACATGCTTGAAAGTGGAATTACAAAAAATGAAATCTAATGATGATTCTGAATCCGCTCCCTTTGCAGCGGGTCCATCAATGTCAGAATAGCCGACGGGACTTCATTAGACGGGGTAAAATGAGCTCTTACGAGCTCATTGCTTCATGTTAATGAATTGCGGCAGTAACAGGACAAGTATAAGTTTGCCCATTGGTAGTAAGCATTGCCTGGGAGGGTAAACTAATAACCCCATTCGCGTTAAAACCGATATTTGGGATATAAACTGCATCAGTTAAAGTCATTACTATCGTTTCATTTTGGAACGTTGCTGTTGCATTCCACACCGAAGTAACGGCAGTAATTCCTTTGGCAACAATACTGAATACTGCAGGATTTGTCATTGCGGATTTCGTATTGATGTAGAGATTACAGGAGCTACCCGACCAGGAGTCCTGAGGTGTTCCCCAAGTACTGCATTGGGCATTGATAGAACAATCGTTGTTCGCGACAACAGAATATTGAATGAACTCCTGTTGTGTGGTATTGGCACTGATACTTACAGTCGAATTAAACTTGGCCATACATTGCGTATTTGGCAGTTGCAACGGAGTAACGTTGATACTGTAGTTTCCGACAGGAAGGGTAACATTTTTAGGTAGAGTACCGGTTACTTGTACACTGTGTGTACTCGAGCCTGAGGAATACGTCACAGTAAACACTTGCTCTGAATTAATAGGGCAATCGCTATTCCCGGAAATACTAATATTTAAATTACCCGTTGGCTCTTCCATATAGTTTACCGTTACATCCGTCTCTGTATTTTGAGAAACAATTCCCGTAACCGTACTTTCCGGAACATAATTGATACCGTCACTGTTACTTATTGTGGATCCCGATAAACTATAAGTTCCTGTAACCACATTATTCAAACAGGTTAAGGTATTAAATGCAGTCAGATTAAATTTATAGCTGTTATTACCTGCTGTAGCAGTAATTACAGGAAATTGGGTTCCGGTATATCCCGTGGGAGCCGGGACCTTGACGCACAACGTACCATATTGTTGCACTGGTAAAATCGCATAAAAGAGATTATGCAAATCCTGCTCCTTCCAAGCAAAAAGACTTAAATCAGAATCACTTGCGCGTAGTCCGACTGGATAGTCCGCATTGTTAAAGGTCCAAAAAAATAAATTATGGTTTATTTTCTTATCAATCAAATAAGGGGCGACCGAATCCAGAAAAAAGTCTTCCCCACCGGATGCGGGTATCTGGACATCGTATCCTAGCTCTCCTATTACAAATGGAAAACCTGAATTCAATAAAAAGCCAAAGTTCCAATCAAAGCGTATAGGGCTGTCATTGGCATCAGACTGCCATCCTGCCACTTGTGCTCCATAAAGATGAGGAGCAAAGACCAGGTGTCCCTGATTGCCGTCGTTATTGGTTCCTAACAACCAATCCGCTATAACATTAGGATCCGTGTCGCTAAAATTATTGGTTTGAATCGCTTGAATTAATTGGGTCCTGAATGTGGCTACATCAAATCCGCCAACTCCATTTATTGATTGCATTGGATCAAGTAAAGAGCGGAAATTTTCTCCCCAATTTGAACCTATATTAGTAACACGCAAGGGATTCGCGGCAGGACAGCGGCTGCTGTCGGTGGTTACGCTGATGACGCTTGTGTTATCGATTTTGGTTGAGGAAGGCAGGCAAATCGTCGACGTATTGCTGTATACCGGATCGTAAGGATCATTACCGGCAGTACCTCCAGGCCCCTCCACAAATAATAAAACGCTCTGATTGGAATCATAAGCTGCTGTTGCGGCGGCAGCGATTACTTTTATCCATGCTGGTTGAACGGGAGTAGTTTGTGTATTGTCCTGGTACCAGAAAAGTTGATGGGGTTCATTATAAATATCAATTCCCAGCAAATTAGCGGGAGCATTTTTAACAAAATTGGCAAGGTCATCATGATAATTTTTTAGGGAGTAATCGGCAGCAACTACCGTACCGTCACGATAACTGTCACCCAATCCCGGCCGATGATGAACATCGAGCATCACCAAAATATTTTGCTTGTTAAATTCATTGATGGTAGCAGTTAATAAATCCGGAGCACTTTTTGCTTGGATGCAATGACTGCTTGCATCTGCACCCTTAGTCCAATCACAAAAAGGTCCATTTCCTGCTTCGGGATTATTTATATCCGTCACTGCAAAATCAAAAGGTGACTGCTGCACGGTAGCGGCATTTCCCCAAATACCTGGTTGAATAGGCAAGCGAATTGTTTTAAAAGATACCCCTTTATCCATACTTGGGATATTAGACCCTGGTACATTCCATGGTGAGGTAAGTAATTGAATTACTCCATTTTGGGTGCCGATTGGATTAAAGGGAACATTCCAGAGCCCTCCAAGAAAATTACTGTCCTGAAACCCTATCCATGCAATCCCGTCAATACTGATTTGATTTCCATTCGCATCATAAATATTGCCATCTTTTGTATTGAAAGCCCATATTGATTGCGAAGCGGTAAAAAAAAGTAGTGCAGTTAGAGAAACAAGTCTTGAATATTTTTTTAAAAACATAACACCTCCATGCAATTGGTTATTCCATTAATAAAATACAAAACCCAATAAACCCTATACAAAAGTTATTGATTCGTAAAGCATTTTTTAGATTTTAATCTGAACCGTGGCCATTGGTTTCAATATTTAAGTACCCTAATTGACAGAAAATCTGCAGAGCTGCATGTCATCAATTCAGTCCAATTTAGTTAGGGATAGGCAGTAAACAGGGTAGTTTAAGCAGGCGGAACATCACGCATCTTTTATGCCAGCAACTCTATATTTGAGTTCAGACGTGAGCGCATCGCCATTCATTGGCATTTATTATCAATTTATTGGCAAAATAAAGACCTTATTCAGTTTTGAACAGGCCTTATAAACAGATATAACCTCATGCTTTTGGAAAGTGACACAGTTATGCCAAAAGCAGGGTTATTTTAATTTGACTTCACTTGGTGGAAATACATCCATTTCTATATCCTTTGATTGGACTTCAGGCTGTTCCCGTTTTGGTTCATCCTTTTTAGGCTCAACAAAGGTTTGCAGCTCCTCCAAAGTTTTGGTGGTTTCTTTGCGCATAGTAGGTTTGGGCAAAAACCTATCAATTAAATGCTCAACCAGGTAACCCAGAAACCCCAATTCCGCCAGTCCAGGTTTATTTTTTTCAATAACAGCCATCTGCTCTTTTATTGCTGGAATTACGTCCCCTTTTATCGTTCCGCCTTTTTGAAGGACAGTAAGCATTTCATTGGCTGCATTGAGACGGTTATTAAAGGTCACTGAAGTCTTATCGGATCTGTGATTTTCTAAATAATGAATGTATTCAAAGATTCGATTCTTTATATCAACTAAGACTTCAATATCTTGAAGTGTTGCCTCGTCTGTATTCAAAACAATTAAATTAGCCGTTAGAGAATCCCTATTTTGGTTTGCAAACGCATTAATTTTGTCCGGAGTAAAATGAGCTGATAGATCTACCACCTCTACAAAATCACATCCTTCAATCAAACTTTTGAAGGGATTCGGTTTGTTTAAAAATTCCTCATGTTCAGCTCTCATCATTTGCAAAATTTGTTGGGGATGCTCTTCTGGGTATTTCTTAGTCAGGGCCCATAATCGATTATGCATGCTCTGGAGTCCCGACCACATGGTTGTAGCACTATATAGAGCGTCACCATCTTTAGCATGATCCATAAAGTGCACAATTGCGGTTAAATCTTCAGCGCGCACATCAGTTTGTGCCAACTCATAGGCAGCACAAGGTATGAGATTATCTGCAGCGGGCAGCTCTCGTCCGGGATTAAGCAGGGGATCTGAATATTTTTTGCATATCCAACTGGCAAATTCCGAGGCGCGCGCATAATCACCTTTTCTGAGGGCATCAACGAATATTTGCGCATTTTCAGGTTCTTTATCGGAATATTGCTCTGGAAATATGTTTCTTGCGATCCAGTTTCTTTTGAGGACGAGCAATCTGCTGACCTCAGGTTCATTTGCTATTTCACTTAGATTAGGAGCTATGGACGTTTCGGCGTAAGGATGAAAAAAAGAGTTCAGCTGCATTTTTCCACTTAAACCAAATCGCCAGGGATTTCTCATTACATTCGAAAGTATGCTTCTAACATCTTTGATACCTGTGTTATCTGTGTCTTTTGTTGCAGAAATTTGAGCAATTAATGTTTTAGTAATATCCCCACTAAACACCTCTTCGAGCTGCTCCTCAGATAATCCATCCAATTGTCCCTTCTGAATTTTATCCAGCTCAAAAAGTGCAGAGAATACTAAATCCAAACGAGCTTCTTGTGTCAAATCTTCAGTACTTGTCAATGCTTTGGCTATTTTTTGAAGCTGTTCTCGTTCGTATTTATTCATGATTAGACCATGGGGCAACGTTATTTATGTGTAATTATAGCTCACCATGATCCATTATTGCTACCCCTGTCTATATTTTTACTTAAGCTATTTTGGAGTTTTTGAACTTAAAGTTATCCTTAATAGAATCTATTCGAAAATACATTTAAACTGTAAATGATTCTTTTTTTAGATTTTTATGGAAAATTCTCATTAAATCGTTATTGATGCTTCCTCCGGAAGAATAAAAGCCCTACCCCGTTTAATTTTTTTCCTGCAGACTTCAAAAGCATTATCTTGTTGTTTGGCATCCAGACATGTCAGAGAATGCCCTTAAAACAACTGCGGTATATCATGTTCATGTGCTCACTTCAGCAATAACCTAGTGTTTGTGGTTAAAGTCACTGAATTGTTTTATAAGTGCTTCGTTAAACTCTGGAAGATCATCAGGTTTTCTGCTGGTAATTAAATTTCCATCCTGGACTACCGGTTGATCAATCCACACTCCTCCTGCATTTATCAAATCAGTTTTTACTGAGGGCCAGGAAGTTATCCGTCTGTCTTTCACAGCTTGGGCATTGATCAACAGCCAGGGACCATGACAAATAGCAGCTATGGGTTTTTGTTGTTCGTTTATCTTTTTCGTAAACTCCACCGCCTTAGGCAGCATGCGTAAGGTATCCGGATTCATCACTCCTCCAGGCAAGAGTAACGCATCAAATTCCTTAGGATCAGCATGCTCCAGGAGTACATCTACATCAAAAGAATCGGCTTTGTCTGCGTGGTTCCATCCCTGGACTTTAGATTTATTAGAAATAAGGAAGGTTTGAGCGCCCTCATCCTCCAAAGCTTTGCGGGGTTTAACCATTTCCACTTGCTCAAAACCATCGGTCAGTAAAATAGCAACTTTAAATCCATTAAGTGAGTTCATTATTTTCATCCATAAATAGCTCTCGATTGATAAAGCATAGACGGTGTAAGATTTTTTTCAATTTGACCAAACACGGAAATAGAGTAAAAAGAAGCAAATTAGAAATCGGGTACGACTCAGGCATTAGGTTTTTTTATCTCAATCTCGTCTTCTAACTGGATAGCATAATCATTTAATAACCTGGCTATCTGTTTTTCTATGTTTTTATCATAAAAAGATTGATGGTTCTGCCACATTTCCGCTTCCGCTAAAATTGCTTCCTTAGGTTCATCCAATAATTGACTCAAATAGACTTTATCTGGGGGTGAAATGGAAAGTGTTTGTATTGCTTTTAATACTTTTTCCTTTTCTAAAAAAACCGGCATTGAGCTTCTATTGGGTAGCGAATGGGTACCAAAAAATAAAAATGATGTGTGGCTGCTATAGGTTTGGGGTATAGGCTCATCCGACTTTTGAGGCTGAATCTCCTCGGCAAACCGGGTTAAAATGTGGGCTATTTGCTGATGCAGTTGCTGTTCGTAAAAAGTTCCATTGAGCCAGGAAAACACTTCATGCCTAATCACTTCTGCTGGTTGTTCCAGCAATAAAATCAATTCTTGTTTGTCTTCATCACTTACAGGAAGATTTAAAAGGATGCCCAGGGTTTCCTCTTTAAGTCTTAACGGAACAGTATCAGATGATTCTGGAGGATAAACCATCTCCTCTGAGTCGCTATCATATTTTTCAGAAAAGTACTCGTCGGCAGTAGCTTCTTTAAGGATTGCTTCGATTCCTGGGGGGACCAGATCTTCGGGTAAAATTCGATGTAAGTTAAATAATGTCTCTTGAGAAAGTTTTTTAAAATAATCCTCATCATTATCTTCAAGTGCTTTCTTGCATAGGGCAACAATATAATCTGCATCAATCTCCATAGTGAGGTCAAAACTAAAGGCATCCAATGCCCTGCAATCCACCCTATCCGCATATTTGTTTTTGATCCACTCATTGTCCACGCCATTTTGTGCGCAATACATGAAAAGCTTGGATAAAAAGGCCTCATGCCTTGTTTGATCTAAATTATGCAAAATAGAAGCCAGGAAACGCTCATCGCCAGCATTTAAAATTAATTTGAATATCCCAATGTTTTTTTCATGGAATGCATGTAATACCGTGTCGTGAGCAAAGCTTCCATTTTCCAACAATTTGATAAGTAACTCCGTTTTTCCTGTATAGATAAGATAATCAAAAAAATCATCCTGGTATTTTTTTAAAAAATTGGCCGCTTCACTACGTTCAGGATCCTTGAATAACACCTGAGTTGCACGTGCAAAAAATTGATAAGAAGTGTTTTCTTCAATAAAGTTGAATAATCCTTCATAAGCATTGAAATCCTCACGAATCTTTGCAGTAACCCGCTCCCACTGTCGCAAGAGGATTGGTCGTTGTTCCGTTGAAATTGCAATCATTTTTTGCAACTTTTCCTGGTTGATTTCTTCCTCTGTAACCAGATGCATGCACGCTTCAAGATAATCATGCAGAGGCTGGTGATCACCAAGCTCTTGAATGAATTTTAATAATTGGGTATCTAGGAAATATCTTTTATTGTCTACCACATCAAAAAAAGGCAAGGCAGTGGAAGACATGACCTGCCCAATGGAGGTATCTCCTGCTGCACAAGTGGTATCTGCAATAGCAAATAAAGCATTTATTTCTTCATTGGTGCACTCTTTCATCTGCAAGACATCGATTTTTCTTTTTCCCTCCCCAATTTTGAAAATCGATTCATTACCGTCACTGTCATAAAAAACAATTTGTCCAATGCCTGATTCCACCAAACTGGACACATCCATTTCTTTTAAAACACCAGGATTTAAATTATTTGTGGTAATTAGAATATTTTTTGGTTCAGAAATGGTACTCATCCATGCGAGATAGGCTTGCTTGGTCACTTGGGAGTGCACATAGCCTGTAGCTATAAAACCATTCTCTTTAACTGCTTGTGAAACTACCTTTTTGATAACCGGATTTTTAATTTTTTGATCACTAATTGCTGTTTTGGAGGTTTTTGAGGTATTTAATTCTTCACTAAGCCGGCTTATTGTTTCATTTAATTTTATCCCTGTTTCTTTATTGTTTTTTTCAAGTCCCATATACACCAAACCTTGGGCATAGGATTTGGTTTGATAGGCAGATACTCCAGGACGAATTTCAAAAAAAGATAACCAGTCTTGGGGGGTAAAAAAACCATTAGCCTTTAAAAATAAATTTTTATCAACAATCTGTAAGGGTGCTGAGATTTGTATCCTGAAATCTGAATTCTCTAAAATACCTGTTTGTTGTAAGGTGCTCAACAACTCTTGTCCTTTATCTGTTACAACTAATGCCCCATGTTCACCCACCTTGTAGGGAATTAGATAATAATCTCGGGATTTGCCGATTTCTAAAATTGAAGCAGCTTTTTCCATTTCTGTTTCAAGGACAAATGCGATACGTGTAACTTGGGCATTGGGGATTGAAGCAACCGCATCGGCAAAATCTTTCAAATGAACTAAATCACCAATACCATCCGGTAATACATGCGTACAGAGGACAAAATTAACAGATTCCTCTGCACCCGAATTAAAAAATTCAGACTTTTCCCTCCGTAACGAAATCATACTCTTTAAAAATTCATCACTATTCATTCCAGGTTTCATCGCTTTCTACTTCTCTTGGGATGCCTACTTTTTTTTGTGTGTAATTTTTACTCATTATTGAAGTGTAGCATAGGCAGAAAAATAGGATGAAGCTCAGTGAGTTCTACTATTTCGCTTTCCCACGGTGAATTTTTGATTTAGCTTAATCCATGTTTTCTTTAACGTTGATGTTGAGGGCAAAAAATAGCACTTCTTCCTGCAATAGTTTCCCTTTTAAGTTTATGATTCGGGTTCTTGGGGCATTTCATCTCTTTTTGATGGAATAACAACCAATCCTCAGGCAAGTCTTTTTTGCGGGCATCTTTATTTTTTTTACGAATCTCAATCGCCTTTGCTAAAATTGTTTGCATGTCTGAATACAACTTAGAGCGTTTTTCCTCATCAATGTCTTTAATTTTCTGATGGGGATCTATAGTTGATTGAAACAGTAATTCATTGGAATATTCATTTCCAATGCCTGCAATTATTTCCTGATCCATCAAAAATGATTTAATATTCTGTTGTTGGTGTTTTGCTAATAACTCAGAAAATTCTTTGTGGCTCAGATTAAGCGGTTCAGGCCCCATTTTTTTGAGAGCATTGATTTCCAAAGGATTTTTTGCCAGCCAAATCTTGCCGAATTGACGCACATCTTTAAAAATCAGTTGGGAATGATCCTCAAATTCAATCACGAGCCGAGCATATTTCATCTCATTGGGGGACAGTTTTTCTCCAAAAATTAAATTCCCTGTCATCCCAAAATGAAATACTAATACGTGGGGAGCCTTTTTAAACTCAGCAATTAAATATTTTCCTCGACGAGAAGCCTGCCTAAATTGCTGATGATGAAGGGCTTGTTGGAGATCCGGACAGCGTGTATTTTTAATTAAATCTTCATCGTTACACGAGACCATAGCAATTTTTTTATCCAGTGCAGTATGGTTAAAATAATTAACAAAGCCTTGCACATCAGGTAATTCGGGCATGGTATTTCCTCGTCAATAAGTGATGTGATTCATAGAACATTACGATTAAAATGTGTTTATGAACGGAGGAGTTTCAACGTAATTTACACAATCTATCCCTGATTTATTGACTTCTCCAATGCCCTTTCACATCACTTCTTCGGGCTTGAGTATCCATTTTCTTCTCCTATCCATGGTTTATTTTTAGTACATTATAGTTTAATAATTCATGAAATTTGAAAAAAAGTCTCCGGTTTACCCTGGTCAAATTCAGGGTTTACACTCATTTTAAAAACATAATTCACTAATGCATTATGTTACGGACTAATGGTCTCTAATGAGTAATTAAATGTGAACAACATTGGCTTTGCATTTCTTGCTCCCAATACCATAAAAGGTAACGGGCAGAATTTACCTAGGGGATTACCTAGATAGATAATCATTTACTGTATAACTATACTTTTAGTGTTTCTCTTAATTTTACCTGGATTTTAATGTGTATAAATGGAATTAACCTTGCTGCTTCATACAACAAAAATCACTATGAATTTCAATTCATCATGGAAAGCAGCCTTACTGAGGGAGATAGATATGCCAAAAGAACCTAAACCGCCCTTCCCACCTGAGTCTATTACACCTCCTGGCATTGAAGAAAAAATGGAAACCCAACCCCAGTACAAAGCACCTGAATATAAGGCTGCGGGTAAGTTAACCAATAAGGTGGCTTTAATCACCGGTGGAGACTCAGGCATTGGTCGTGCAGTTGCTTATCTTTTTGCTCGTGAGGGTGCGGATGTTGCCTTGATTTATTTAAAAGAAGAAGAGCGGGATGCACAAAAAATAAAAAATGAAATTGAAGCAATTAATAGAAAAGTTCTGCTCTTACCAGGTGACGTATGTGATCCCGGGTTTTGTGAACAGAGCATTAATAAGACGATTTCAACGTTTAAAAAGCTGGATATTTTAGTAAATAATGCAGCATTCCAAAGACATCAACCGGAATTGGAAGAGGTGTCTTTAGACCAATGGGAACAGACTTTTAAGACAAATATTTTTGGATATTTTTATTTAGTCAAGTATGCAGTCCCTGTTATGAAGCCAGGAAGTTGCATTATCAATACCGGGTCGATAACCGGTTTGGAAGGAAATAAAGAACTTCTGGATTACTCTGCTACCAAAGGGGCGATACATGCTTTTACCAAATCACTTGCACAAAATTTATCTGACAAAAAGATTAGGGTAAACTGCATTGCTCCGGGGCCTGTTTGGACCCCATTGAATCCTGCTGAAAGAAACGAGGAGAAGGTGAAAAATTTTGGTAAGGGTACTCCTATTGGAAGACCCGCTCAACCCGAAGAGCTGGCTCCAGCTTATGTCTTCTTAGCCTCCAATGCTGATTCCAGCTATATAAATGGTCTTGTTTTGCCCGTATTAGGGGGCGAGACAATTGCTGGATAAAGAATGGGATATACTCCATGATTCTGATAAATCTTGGGGGCCTAAATGGTTTAGGCCCCATCTCCCTATCCAAAATGAGTTCTCTTTGCATTACTCAATATGATAAATGAATTTAACCATCTCGAGTTACCTTTAAGGATTTGTCGTACTAGGGAAATTTTTTAGTAAAAAATTAGAAATAATTCTGAATAATGAATTAACATTTAAATTAAGAATCAAAAAAACCTTTATAGCCTCTCTTTCTGATATCCAGGTACGGAGATGATTTTAGTATCATCATAAAAGGGAACATTTATGCCTCGAGCATTCTATTTTTTAAAAAAGCTGTATAGCAACTGGCAAGAAGACAGGATAGCAAGCCTTGCTGCTTCCCTTGCCTATTACACCCTTTTTTCTCTTCCACCCGCTTTGTTAATTTTTCTTTCCATATCGAGTAATTTCCTGGGAGAACAAGCCGCTAAAAACCAACTCATAGCACAAATAAGTGAGCTTCTGGGAAAAAACATTGCATTACAAGTTCAAGAAATTATAGAAAATGCCAATCAACCCTCCACCGCTTTGGTTGCACGCATAATCAGTATTATTATTTTATTATTTGGCGCCTCAGGGGCATTCAGTGAAATTCAAGCAGGGTTAAATATCATTTGGAAAGTGCAAGCAAAGCCTCATAGAACGTGGTTTTCCATCTTTAAGAACAGATTTTTATCTTTTGGCATGGTATTGGTGTCTGCTTTTTTATTGTTGGTTTTTATAGTATTTAGTACCTTACTCTCTATATTACATAAGCATATTTACCTGCATTTAGGTACTGATATTATTGTTTTATTATTCATCAACTATATCTTTGCGTTTATAATGATTACGCTCCTCTCTGCAATGATGTTTAAATATTTACCCGATATTAAACTTAGATGGAATAATGTGTGGGTAGGGGCAGTAATTACTTCCTTATTATTTAGTTTGGGGAAAACTTTAATCGGTTTTTATTTAAGCCATGTTCATATTGGTTCAGTGTATGGGGCTGCGGGATCTTTAATCATTTTATTAATTTGGATTTATTATTCGGCCCAAATTTTCTTTATTGGAGCAGAAATAACCAAGATTCACTCCATGGAAAAAGGAATAAAAATTGTGCCAAAACGCAATGCATCTCCCGTCAAAAAATAGAAATTTTCCGATAAAAATTAGAACCATAGGGATTTGTACTGATTTTAATAATAATAAATTACAACCTTCCCTTTTTTAAATTCTTATTGGTCTTTCTAAGATGAGGAAGATTCTTTAATTAGGTCGTAGCGTTAGAATTTTTTAAATTAAAGAATATTACAATACCAATCCCGTTTTCCTTATCTATTCAATGGAAAACCATGAAAATAAGATTTCCATGAGGAACATTTACCGATATTCTGAATCAAATCTCACTTTATCTAAAATAAATTATTCAGATTATTCATCTATAATAGAGTATGAAAATTTATTCTTGTTTCATAACAATCGATATCATTTTTTCAAATTATCAGGGAGGGTATTATGTCTAAGGAAAAAGAAAAAAATATGTTTAATGAGTTCAATAAACCCATAAACAATTTACTTGAATTAAATAAAAAATATTTTGAAGAACTTGCCAAGTTCTCCCCAAATGACATTTTTAACCCCAAAGAGCTGGGCAAGAAAAATATTAATTTTTTTATAAATAATGTGAATTATTTTCTCGAATACATGAAAAATGCTTTTGCTATTATGGAAAACTTCTCTATTAGCGTACCAGAAAAGTTAAAAAATAAAGGCATGGATTATGCTAATGAGATGGAAAAAAAGGTGGAAAGCACTCTTCCCAAAAACAGAAGTAAATCCAATAAATCCACTCAGGGTAGTGAATCCACAACTGATGCGCATGCTCAATTAAAATATTCGGAAAAACTGGATTAAACGTAGTGCAAGACTTCACTTTTAAATAGTATTTCTAAACAGGCTTCTCTATTGTCAGAAGCCCTTTTTTCTTTTCTCAAAATAAAGAATAAATTCTACTTTTTCATTGTTTTTTATTTTGTTCTTTGCTTTTCGAATAATAGGCGGTGGAGTCTACTAAAAAAGAATTCACATCTATATCCCCCCTTGATAAATTTGCACTCCATTCGAAACTACTTTTATGCAAATTGAAATAATACGTTTGTACAATCACACCCTGCAATTCTATAAAGGTAATCCACAATAGGCCTGTGGTTTTCATTTAAAAGCAAACGCAAATATGCTAATCTTTTAAGTGTTTACCTTAAATGTGAGCTCGTGAACGATGGCTATTATTAAACAAAAATCTGAAGCAAAAAAAGAAAAACTCAAAATTCAGCTCAGCGAAGAAACTTTTAAAATGATTAATGAATATTGCTCCTGGTCAAAGATTGACGACATAAGTTATTTTATAGAAGAAGCGGCGAATTTTGTTTTTAAAAAAGATAAAGAATGGAAAAAATATCTTGAAGAAATGGAGACCTCCTCTAACTAATCTTTTTATATTAAAGCTTTTTTTAGAGCCATAAAAAAATCCATAGCCTTTATTTTCTAAAAACTTTTGCCCGGTGGTTGTGATATATCAGGAAATTTTGCTGATATATACACAACCAACCTCTTTTATCCCAAAGTCCCTAAGAGCAAGTCATCAATGTAAGAAAAAAACCTGGGATCAGGCATTAAGTAGTGCCAAAAACTTTGCACTCTCAAGATTTACAAGGTTTGGAGCATTCTAAATAAAACGAGGAATGCTAGACTGTTACAATTAACATTCTCCCTATAAACTGGGGTTAACCCCGAAATGTACGGAAAATATACAATTTTCATCCTATTATTATTTATACAGCATGTTGCTTTTAACGAATATAGATAGGAGTTAAGGATGGCACGATCAATTTGGAAAGGGGAAATTTCTTTTGGGTTGGTCTCTATTCCTATTTCTTTGATTTCCACTGAAGAGAACAACGAAATACACTTTCATCTATTAAATTCTAAAACCAATTCCCGGGTACGCTATCAACGGGTAGATGAAGAAACTGGTAAAGAGGTGCCATGGGATGACATAGTTAAAGGGTATGAATACGATAAAGGCAATTATATTATCGTAAACGACGAGGCTTTCGAAAAGGCAAGCCCGGAGCTTTTTAAAACCATAGATATTGAAGAATTTGTAGATTTAAAAGAAATCGACAGCCTCTATTATACAAAACCTTACTATTTAGTCCCCGAAGGAAAGAATAAAAAAGCCTACGTACTCTTACGTGAAGCACTAAAAAAAACAAATAAGGTCGGTGTTGCGAAAACCATTTTACGCACTAAAGAGTATTTAAGTCTTATTCTTCCTCATGAGCATGCGCTTCTTCTTTATCTTATCCATTTTAAGGATGAGTTGCGTTCTGAAGAAGAAATTAATGTCCCCAGAGAAGATTTAAAAACCTATAAAATTTCCGATAAAGAAATAAAAATGGCTGTCGACTTAATTCAGGATATGAGTGCGAAATGGGATCCGGAAAAATATCATAATGAATACCACGAGACACTACAGAAATGGTTAGATAATCAAGTCAAGGCATTAACCCAAAAAGGCAAAAAAGTGACAAAAGCTGTACGAAGTCATGAGGGAGTAATTGATTTTGTAACCTTGTTAAAAGAAAGCATGAAGAAGAAAAAACCACTTCCTACACCTAAGAGTAAATCGCAAACTAAAAAATAAGGAAAGGTCATGAGCCTTAATCAATATTATAAAAAAAGGGATTTTAAAAAAACTCCAGAACCTAAAGGCAAAGTAGCTCATGAACACTCTCGCCTATTCGTGATCCAAAAACATGCAGCAAGCCATCTGCATTATGATTTTCGTATTGAATTGCATGGCGTATTAAAAAGTTGGGCAATTCCTAAAGGCCCAAGCCTTGACCCGAAAGTGAAACGTTTGGCGATGCATGTGGAAGACCATCCCGTAGACTATGGTTCCTTTGAAGGCATTATCCCAAAAGGACAATATGGGGGGGGAACCGTTATGTTATGGGATAAGGGAACATGGGAGCCTTTAGATGAAAATCCTTATCAGGCTTATGAAAAAGGACATCTCCGGTTTAATCTCCATGCAGAAAAATTAAAGGGGCGCTGGGATTTAATTCGATTTAAAGATGAACGACATTGGTTTTTAATCAAATTTCAAGATGAATACGCCGAAAGCGAAGAGGACTATGACATTACACATGCGCTCACTAAAAGCGTCCTTTCAAACCAGAGCATGGAAGAAATTGCAAAACACTATACCCAAATTTGGCGGCATTCGGGTGCAGAACAAGTTAAATCGACCAAATCAAAAAAAAAGAATAGTGCAAAACCCACCATAATCTTGCCGGAAGAATTAAGCCAAGCAGATTTCCCTGATTTCATTTCTCCGCAACTTGCAACCTTAGTAGATACCCCCCCAGAGGGAAGCCAATGGGCTCATGAAATCAAGTTTGATGGTTATCGAATTCTGGCCTACAAAAATGGCGCAAAAGTGATTTTAAAATCGCGAAATAACAAGGATTGGACGAGTGATCTACAGCCCATTGCCGATGCCGTGAACCAATTACCCTTTGAGCAAATCATTCTTGATGGGGAGGTGACTGTATTAGATGCAGAAGGACGTTCTGATTTTCAACTGCTGCAAAACTCGCTTCAAAATAAAAAGCAGGCTCCATTTATCTATTTCATTTTTGATCTGCTTTATTTTAATGGCTATGACTTACGTGGACTTACCTTATTGGAGCGTAAAGCAATTTTAAAAAATATTTTAACAGTTAATGTGCCCAACCTTCATTACAGCGATCATATTATCAATGAAGGAAAGGAACTTTACGAACACTCTTGTGATTACGCTTTGGAAGGTATTATTTCCAAACGAATTGATGGCACCTACCTTTCCAGACGCAGCAAAGATTGGTTAAAAATTAAGTGCGTCAAACGACAGGAGTTTGTGATTGGCGGCTATACTCCCCCACAATCTGCGCGCTCACACTTTGGTTCCTTGTTTTTGGGAGTTTACGATAAACGAGGAGGCTTAAATCATGTGGGTAATGTGGGTACGGGTTTTAATGAACGTACTTTAAATGAAGTACATCAACTTTTATTGGAAAATAAGGCGCAATCCAATCCTTTTACGACGAAGCCTCCAGGCGCAACACGGGCGCACTGGGTGAATCCAGTGCTTGTTTGCGAGATAGAATTCACCGAATGGACTAAAGATAACCATTTACGTCATCCCAGTTTTAAAGGGATGCGTCTTGATAAAAAAGCAACAGAAGTAATCCATGAAGTTGAAACCCCTGTCGGGAAAGTAAAAAAAGAAAAAAGTCCCGCAAAATCAAAAAAATCCCGCTTTATTATAACCAATCCGGATAAGGTTCTTTATCCTGAAGATAATATTACGAAACAAGACTTACTGGAATATTATGAAATGGTGAGTGATTACATTCTTCCGTATTTATCCTTAAGACCCTTAACTCTGGTACGTTGCCCTTCTGATTATAATCAGTGTTTTTATCAACGCCATTACAATAAAACAACAGCAAAAGAGCTTTACCCTATCGAAGACACAGAAGATGAAGATCAAGAACTATACATTTATTTGAAGGATAAAGAAGGTTTGTTTGGGCTTGTACAGATGGGGGTATTGGAAATTCATCCATGGGGAAGCACCATTAACCACCTGGAGCAGCCAGATATAATCGTAATTGATTTGGATCCTGCTCCTGATGTGCCTTGGTCTCAAGTGGTTAATGGGGCAAAAGAGGTACGGGATAATTTAGCCCAATATAAACTCACCTCTTTCGTCAAAAGTACAGGCGGTAAAGGACTTCATGTAGTGGTCCCCATCCTTCCGGAATATGATTGGGATGAGGTAAAGGAGTTCACCCATATTTTTGTAAAGTTTCTGGAACAACTAAAACCCAAAGAGTACATCAGCAAAATGACTAAATCAAAACGGGGCGGAAAAATTTTTATTGATTATTTACGCAATCAGCGTTCTGCAACTGCTATAAGTGCTTACTCTACTCGCGCACGGCTTCATGCACCAGTATCCACCCCGCTTTCCTGGGAAGAATTAAGCAATCGTATCGAAGACAATACCTACACCATTAAAACAATGCCAAAACGGCTAAAACATTTAAAAGAGGATCCCTGGAGGAATTTTTGGACCATTAAACAGTCTTTAAGACTGGATGATTTCAAATAAAAGAAAACCTTAGTATTTTGCTGTACTATCACTTGCAGGAAAGGTATCTTTAGTACTGGATATTATGCTCACCATATCGCTCTGTTTGATTGGAATTATTTTCGTCTTTATTCTAATACCTTAAATTCAATTCGAGCCGTACTCATGCAGGCTTTTCCCAGCAGAGAGAAAGTGCCTGGGTCGGCACCTTCAAATCATCAACAAAATAAAATGAATTTTTAACGCAGCGTCATGACTCTATGAGCAACAGTGGCAGGTTCCGCAACTGCGTAAAAAAGCGTACCTCGATAGAAATCCATCAAGTCTTTTTTAGTAAGCTTTCCCCCACATACTGTTTGTAAGTTTGTGAAGGCCAGAATTTGAAGTTGTTTGAGTATATATTGCCCTATTTTACTTGGACCAGCTACAGGATGTTTTTTTTCTATTTCGTCAGCAAAGGCTATAATATCCTTCTTCTCGATCTCATCACGTCCCATCATAATTTGATCTACTACCCGTTCCACAAGCCTATCATGTACTTCAGAATTGGGTTTTGATTGATTTTCATTAAAAGCAGTTGTATGAAACAGCGGGTGTTGTAATTTATGCACCTGCTTCACGGGAGGATTGAGTTGTTGTGTACCCATAATGCCCCCGCCCATAACCAGGCACGTCATTCCAAAAGCAGAGAGTGCATCAAAGCCTAAATCTCTAAATCCTTGAACAACATTTAGAAAACCCAATGTGGAAGTATTATCGGGGTCAAAAAAACTAATATGACGCATTAAACCCGTCCGGGAAGCTAATTTGTCTCTCACATAGGCTTGAATCGCTTCACGATATTCTTCGGGATGGAGCCGGGCTTGCTTTTGCAAATATTGTGATAATAAGTCTTCTGATTGCATATTTTCCAATGCTGCCCGAAAAACTCTCCCCAAAAAAGGTGATTTGCTTTTCACGGAAGATGCGGTCTTCTCTGATTGGGCAGGTGGTGAATTGTTTGCAAAGAGTCTCATGTTTTTATCCTCTATAGTTAAATATACGATTGGCCTCGAAAAAGAATGATGAAATTTGACTCATTCTGCTAATCGATTAAGCCGTTAAGTATAATAACTTACAAAAGAATGCAGGTATAGATAGCTCCTCTATTATTCCTTACCTATCCATAAATGGGTTTTGCCCAATCATCTTCATAACATGTTGTACCTTCTTTATCTCTATGGATGTATGAAGCATCAATAATTTTAGTATAAGGATGTTTGTTAAACAGAGTTTCCGATGAGCTTAAAACAAGATCTTTTAACAGTCCTGTTTTTGGTATTTCGGGATTGGATTGGAAAAAATTGTTCATAAACTCGGGGTATAATGCAAATAATTCTGAAATACTTTTATTAAAAGGATTATTATTCCCGCTGTATTGATCATAAAACTCTAAATAAGCCCTGGTGTAAGAGCCTAAATCGTTTATCTCTTCTTCCTTTTCAATTTCTTGGGTGTATTTCTTTCTTAAAAGTGAAACAAGCTCACGATAGATTATACTAAACGCGATTAATGCTTCCTTATCATCGGGTGATATACTGAGGTAAAAAGGATTAACCCATTCACTGCTGGGAGTCGAAAGTTTTTTGATGCTGCAAAAAGGCACAGCCAGCGCTAAGTGTTCTTTTTCTCGCTCCATTCGGGCAGGGAAGTTAAATTGATTTTTATAATAACTTGCATGGACATCTACACTGTATCTTGAAAATAAAGCGGGATTGATGGTAATAAAGAACCCATCCCCCCAGGATAATCCAATTTGGGGATCTGCGGTCATACTCACCATATGAAAATCACCAGACAAATTAGTTAATTTGTGCAATCTGATTTGCTCCATATTCACTACCCCAGGGAAATGTTGACCAAAAACTCCCAGGACAAGGGTGGGCAAAAGAAAAAACAGCTTTGCAACATCTTTATCACCCCGGTATAAGGTTTCAATTGCAGATGAAGTATTTACAACATCTGAAAACTCCACCCCCGAAGACATTTTTTTATGCTTATGGAAAAACTCAGGTGATTTGGTGTACATAGGCACTTGGAAGGCATACAGTGTTGCTCAATAATACATCATATTGTTCTCATAATCAAAACAAAGGTTATTTTAGGGATTGCTCTGGTAATGCAGTTACTCTTTATTTAAGAGAAATAAGCGCATATTTATAAGGAAAATCTATTGTAAAATCAGGAAAAATTACTATAAAATTCTATGGATTTCCCTTAAAAAATTAAGGCTAGTCAGTACGAAAATTAAAGGAATGCGTTTTTATCAAGGATTATTGTCAGAGTATATGCTTTTTTGGTGTTTATATCTTTTGTATAAATTGACCAATATCAAGGGTTCCATTGCAGAAAAATTAATGTAATTGGCTCGTTACATAGAATTTAGTCATTCCATCTTCAAACTCATACTGAATTCTTAGAAATGTGTTCCCTTCAAAGCTTCAAAAAGAATTTTGAGGCGAAGTATTCCAAGGAAGTGTTCAAATAAAAGGATTTATCTATGTCAGGTGATATAAAAAATGAAATTCAAAAATTAAAAAATAAGTCCAGACTTCAAGAGCTAAAATATAAAAAAATGAAGGATAGCTTTATTTCCCTAAAAAAAACACATGTTGAGGCAGAAAAAACATTTAAGGAACTTTATGACTTTAATCCAACTATAATCATTACCATTAACAGAAATTTTATTATTAAAAAGCTTAATTACAGAGCAGCTGTATTTTTCGGTTCTGAAAGAACTCTGTTAATTAATAAATCTTTTTTGAACTTTATCAGATCAAGTTCAAAACTCCTTTTTAAAGAAAAGATAAGTAATTTATTAAATAATCAAATCAACCAGACTCTAAATTTAAATTTAATCAATTTAAAAAAAGAATCCATTCACGCTACGGTGACGTGCAGGGTAAATTCGGATAATTTAATCCAACTTTATCTTTTTAACCTTTCACGAGAACCCCAGAAAATTTTTAATTATGAAATTGAACGATCGTTTACATTAATCAATAAACTTTTTGAAGGAACAAATGAAGCTTTAGCGGCATTGGATTCTGAATTTAATTTAAAAATTATAAATGAATCATTTACCTATCTGTTCTCCAAAATAATTGCAAAAAAGATATCGGTAGGAATAAATCTGGTCCAAAGTTTAAGTGAGTTTCCAAAACTTCAATCTAAAATTTTCAATGCATGTACCAAGGCATTAAAAGGGGAAAAAGCTTTAGAAATCATTGAAAATTCCTTTACTAAGGTTAATGACTTTTTTTGCTTTGAGCTTACCATCTATCCCTATCTGAATAAAAATGTGTTACTTATTCGAATAAAAAATCTCACCAATTATAAGATAGAAGAACGTCTTAAACATCAATGGCAAGCTGAAATAGGTCTATCCTGCAGATCAAGCGCCAAGGAGGAAATGGCTTCTGCACTTGCCCATGAAATTAATCAACCCTTATCAACAATAGTTACCTACAGCCAGACCTGCCTGCTCTTGATAAAGCAAAAATCAACGAATGAAATTTTACCTAAATTGATTGAAGCGTTAGAAAAAATATCCATGCAAGCAGAACTTGCAGGAGAAATTATCCATAATATGAGGACTTTAAGGCATAAGGATCATTTATATAAAGAAAAAGGAAGTATTAATGAAGTGATACAAGATGCCATCTCCCTGTTACAGTATGAGTTATTAAATTTTAAATTGGATATAGTTTTAAACTTACAGGAAGACCTTCCATTAATAAATATTAATAAAATTCATATTATGCAAGTTCTTTTAAATTTGGCCCGCAACAGTATTGAAGCTTTTAAAAGCAGCAACATCACCTGCCCCCAATTATCTATCGAAACTAATTTCCACTCTGAAGAAATTATTGTACACATTCGGGATAATGGACCGGGGATTCCAGCCGAATACTTAAATAAAATACTTAACTCATATTTCACCACGAAACCTCATGGAACCGGTATTGGTTTGGGGATTTGTAAAACGTTAATCGAGCAGCATGGAGGCAAACTCAATGTTCATTCAAATATGGCTTATGGAGCATGGTTTAGTTTTACACTTCCCATTAATTAGGACCGAAACAGCATGAATCAATCTAAAATTTTTATTATCGATGATAATGAAGAATTATGTGAATCGTTACAATTTTTATTTAGTACCACATATGAGCTTCAGCCTCAAATTTATTATAACCCCCAGGTTTTTTTAGAAGAATTTTCGCAAGAGAATACCGGATGCCTGATCGTGGATATTTTTATGCCTTACATGAATGGCCTTGATCTCATTAAAAGGGTTAAAGAAATTAACAAAAAAGTCAAGATTATCATTCTTAGTGGTAATGGAGGAGGCAATACGGCCTCTAAAGCCTTAGAAGCTGGGGCTGATGCATTTATAAAAAAACCCTTTGGGATTTCAGAACTTTTAGACAAAGTGAGTGCATTTTTAAATAAATAGAAAGTGATACAGGGTTGCCGGCTGGGCGAATCTGATAAGTGATCTCATTAATCCTATAAAACATCATTTGAAATTGTTTAAAAATCCAGTAAAACCATAATTGATTTATTGACCAGGATATATTTTACTCATTTTAGGTTCTCACAGTGATGAAATCGCTATGTCCCAAAATAATTCGTGCTACGGACTTAATCTGTTGCCTATATATTTGGATATTATTGAGGAACGCTTGGAATCAGCTCTTTCTCAACTAAAAAATCTGCAGCAAATGCAGGTACCTTCTCAACCATTAGACCCAAAAACTCTTGGTGGGATCATTAAGTACCATGAGGCTCAAAAGATAAATAACCAAACCTGCTTTGAACAATGCAAACAATGGCGTAATGATAACCCAAACGAAGAGCAGCTACATCAAATAGCACATATTGAGAAAAGCGCAGCTAAACTTGAGTTGGTGGCTCAGGAAATATTAAAATCTGCAGAATATATCAAAGGTAAAAACAATAATTTAATACAAGAAATAAATCGTAATTGCTCAGAAAGGAAGACCCTAGTACGAAAAGGAAAACCCCCACACAGAAAGGAAAACCCCAATATCTTTTAAATAAAAGCTCAGTAAATATAAGCTATATTTAAAAAGCATTCTCATTAAAAAAGGAATTTGAATATGAATTTAATCGTATTAATAGTATTAATTATACTGATTTTGGCATTGCTGCCCACCTGGCCCTACAGCTCAGGCTGGGGATATTATCCTAGCGGCGGCGTAGGACTTATTCTTTTAATTTTAATTATTGTCTTGCTTCTACGAGGGTGACCGTTAAATCCTCATTCCTGCAATCAATTTTTAAATGATTTCCTCTTCCCGAAATAGTTTAAAAATTGATTGCAGGAAAAATCTAAATTTAAACCCAACTATTATTTTTAGTATCCTGTTTACTATTTCATCTAATCCCTAATTCTTTCCTTTAATCATGAGGTCTTCTTGCCATCTGGTGCAAGTGAGTTTAAAGCTTTTCTGGGCTCTATCTCATTAATGAAGGTGTGCCAGCTGAAATTACCCTCCTTAACTCAGGCTTAAAGATTATAAAGTTAAGGCAGATGAGGATAAGAAATTCGCACCTGCCTTGCAGGACTTCAGGGTTATTTATTAGTGCCAGTATTAGTATCAGTTGGACTCGTTTTTGGCGTCTCTACTGTAGTTTTATCGGGTTTTGGAGCTTCTATAGTAGTACTGGGGGCCTCTTTGGTTACAGAGGTAGTTATAGAAGAAGGATTTGTAGCTGTTGTGGTAGCAGTATTTTGATTAAAGAAATAAAAAAGTATAACAGCTACAAGAATAACAATTACTACTATAGCCACAATTGCAACACTATTACTTGAATCATCGTTTCTAGCCATGGCAATCTCCTATAGTTCAGGCTATCCATATTCAAAACTAAGCCTTATTACTTAATCCTAATAAGTATAGGATAAAAATTTAAATGGGTTACACAGAGAATCGTGCGGATAGTAATTTCAAGTGTTTTGTAAAAAAATGAAATTTATGGGTGATGCTATATATTGGGACGTACTTCCTGCTTAACATCTGTAACAAGAAAAGCATGTGCTTCCCTATTCAGTTGCCCCTGCGCTTGAACCATAATTTTATCGAAGGTACCTGTAGCTATCTTTCCACTCTTGGGATAGTGTTTTTGATATTTTTTATGTAAGTCTTGTTGTCCTTGGGCAAGAATTTTTGAAATTTCATTTAAATCATTTCCATGGCCCTGCGTGTCAAGAGCGTTTAATCGGTTATAAATAACAAATGCTAATTTTGTTTTTTTAGGTAAAGTAAAGCGGGGAAGCTCAATTACTGTTGATAAAACCCTGTGTACGTTCTCTAAAAAGGTATTTAGTTTATAGTATCCCTCAAATTTTTTCGCGATATCTTTCGCCACACTTGTCTCAGAATAACCAGGGGCATTTAACTCGTTTATCGATCTTAATAAATTGGGCAGGGTGTGTTTTTCCTTTGAGAAATAGTAGTAAGCGGTTCTCATAGTATCATGCATAAATACATCATCGTGATCACTTGAAACCTGCAAGGCTAATGAAAGACCCATAACTTTTGATTTGGCGGCTTTCATTCTTTCCATATAATTCAAATTGGTATCGTCTTTGATGGCATCCAGTTCCTCAAGGACGTGTTGAATAAGTTCTTTTTGTTTTAAATGAAGTGATGAATGCTCCAGGTAGCTATTAAGGAGACTCTGAACTTTATCTATGTATTCAAACGTATGACACACCTTATCTAATTGGCCATATAAATAGGACTTCTGGTGCTCGCGAACCTCAAGAAATTTAGACACAAGCTGTATCTTCCTTTTTAAATTCGGAATTGCTTCAGCATCAGTCAGGCTCTCTGTTTCTTCTAAACTTTCCTCCAGGCTTCTTACAGCAAATTTGATAGTTTCTGAGTTATTTTCCTTAAGATGTTTTTCATAATTAATTACGGTAATTATCGCTTGTTCCAGGAACGACCGTTCATCATCTATCAAAGTCGCTCCCAATGGACGTCGAAAATAATGCACCACTTTCCGCGGTGCTGGTAATGGACCCGCAGTAATTTTATGGACATGGCACAACTTGTTGTAAAATCCCTCATTCTCGGATTTTAATTTATCTAACTCTGCGCGCACAATTGTTTCAGTGACTTGCTCCCCTCCATAAAACCTTTTGTATATATTGGGGTACAGTTTCTCAAACAATTCGCCATGTTCCTGGTTAACAAATAAACGGGGATCCTGGGTGTAATGCTTATAATTAGTTAAAATAGTGCGCGTGTTAAGGGCAGTACCTTTGGAATAGAACCACCAGGAACTCTGCATTTCATTGTAATGTTCAAACCGTTCCTGAGGGGTTAATTCTTTGCCTTCCTTATCCTGAAAGTCTTTCCAGTTACTATCCATAACAATCTTTTGGGATGGAATGGGAGCAGACGCGTCCAAACTGTCTGTTTCTCGGCAAAAACGATAGAAATCATCATGCAATAATTTGGGCACATGATTCGTTTCCTCATTAGGGGTCAACAACATCGCTTTACCATGCCAGCCCGGGTAAACCTTAATAGAGACCTTTGTTGTATGCGGGCTGGCAAAAACATACCTGTTTCTATCTTGAGGGTCAAAACCAGGTTTATATTCATGCAGCATCAGCGCGGTGTCAAGTCTTTGTACATTTCGGGGAATAGTATAAGAATTCGGATCATTGGCCCGGCCCGGGCCTGGTACATGGTCAACCAAAAATAAATTCACTTTAACATCTGGATACAAAGTATCCAGCAAATTCGCCAATCTAACACAAGCATCAGCACCTCGGCTATATCCGTGCAAATTAACTGTTTTAGGCATTTCTCCATTATTATTATTAATAATTTGTTGCAAAAACAGTGTTGCTTCAAATAATAAATCATCCATTCCATCGCCAAGCAAACGGCCAGTTAATCCTTTCATAGTGTCTTTTATGCCGGCCAGTATTTCGTCTGTAACTCTAACTTTTCTGTTACTCACAGGATCGTATACATAGCGACCCGGAGTAGGATGCTCGGCACAAGTTGGATCGGGCACTGAACCCACGCCATCGAACAAATGCGTTGCAACCGTCGAGTCCGCTTTGTTCGCGTTGGAAGCAACAGCATTATGAAAAACCGTCATTGCATCTTGATATTTGCTGCGATGACAGTCGGTGCCTAAGAAGAAAAAGCTTACTGTGTCTTTCATTTTTTGTATATTTAATTACCACACAGCTATATAATAGCACAGTTAACGTATTAACTGAACTCTTTATTTACACTTTGATCATTTGTATGACATTAAGATTTATCGGAAAATGAAATTCGCACAGCTTTGGGGTAAAAGATTGTGACGTAGGCAAAGCTAGAAAAATAAAATACCTTACAGTAAATATAGCTGCCGCCCTTTAATAGCCCAGTCTATAAAACTGAGTGTAATCAAAACATTGTGCAAGTTATGAATCCGAAATTGAAGGTTCTCATGAGTGACATCAAATTAATGGAGCAAAATGATGAGTTTAATTTGTGACAGGATTTAAGGTGAGGGAAAAAATTTATGCTACCCTAATAAGATATAAAATGGACTGGGCAAGTGAGTAATTTAACAGGGAGTTTATTATGCCGGCAACGCGTATAGAAAAGGACAGTATGGGGGAAATTGCAGTTGATGCGGACAAGCTATGGGGAGCACAAACACAACGTTCCCTCCAGCACTTTAGTATCGGCCGCGATTTAATTCCCCAAGAGATGATTACAGCCTATGCCTTTTTAAAAAAGGCTGCAGCAATAGCGAATCATGCAAGTTCCCGTTTAGATGAAAAACAAAAACAATTGATTATCCAGGTTTGTGATGAAATTTTAGCAGGACAACATCATGAGATGTTCCCTTTACATGTTTGGATGACTGGGAGCGGCACCCAGTTTAATATGAATGTCAATGAAGTCATTGCCAATCGTTGCAGCCAGATCGCAGGGACTCCATTGGGAACTAAAACACCCGTTCATCCCAATGATCATGTAAATATGGCCCAATCATCTAATGATTCTTTTCCCTCCGCAATGTATATTGCTTCCGCCCTGCAGGTAAAACAACGGCTGCTTCCTGCACTCCACGCATTATCTAGAGCAATGCAAGTCAAAGCCAAAGCCTGGAAAGATATTGTCAAAATTGGGCGCACCCATATGCAAGATGCGACCCCGTTAACCCTAGGCCAAGAATGGTCAGGGTATGTAGGCATGCTTGATGATAATCTGAACCATCTCGAGTCTGCACTGCACAATGTTTACCATTTGGCTCTAGGAGGAACAGCAGTTGGTACAGGATTAAATTCGGCACCGGACTTTGCAGAAAAAGCAGCTGCAGCGATTGCAAAGCTTACCGGGCTGCCTTTTGTGAGTGCCTCCAATAAATTTACAGTACAAGGAGCGCATGATGCACTGGTACAATTATCCGGTACATTGCGTACCATTGCTGTTTCTTTATACAAAATTGCAAATGACATCCGTATCCTTTCCTGTGGTCCGCGAGCAGGCTTTGCTGAACTTAAAATTCCAGCTAATGAACCTGGATCTTCCATCATGCCAGGAAAAGTCAACCCCACTCAATGCGAAGCACTTACCATGATTTGTGTGCAGGTTATGGCAAATGATGTGGCTATTGGTTTTGGTGGGGCAGGAGGATATCTGGAAATGAATGTGTATAAACCACTTATCATCTATAACCTCATCCAGTCAATTACCTTGCTCACCGATGGCATGACGAATTTCCGACAATTTTTAATAGAAGGCACCGAACCTAACCTAAAACAAATTCAGGCATTTGTAGATCGCTCCCTGATGCTGGTTACCGCATTATCTCCGGTGATAGGTTATGATAAAGCCTCCGCAATCGCACATTATGCTATGGATCACGATCTTTCTTTAAAAGAAGCAGCATTGCAATTAAAGTATATCAGCGAGGCTGATTTCGATCGTATCGTGGATCCCAAGAAGATGGTGGAACCTTATGTCTCTCGCAAATAATAAGGTTATGCCTCTGGGGCAGCAGGCAGAGATTATCTTGGCTTTTGCAAAAGTGCTTTTTATCAATGGACAAACAACGACCCAGGTAATTCGTGAAGCAAAGAAAATAGCCAAGGTATTGCACCTGCATATCTTACTTGTACCCCGATGGGGAGAATTGTGGTTGCAAGTAAAAGACTCTTCTGGAAAGCAATTTGAGTGCTTTACAGTCACCGATCCAGTGAGCGTGCATATGGGTAGGGTCATTGCAACCATGAAAGTTTTAGAAACTTTTTATCAAGGAAAGAAGACGCTGACGCAATCATATGAGAAGCTGAAACAAATTAGCAATCAACCCCCTTCCTCAATTTGGCTGTTTACCCTGGCAGCCGCTATGGGAGCTGTGGCACTGGGTATGATTTTTGGTCTTAATGAATGGGCAGCTGCTTTATTGATTTTTTTCAGTGCTGCTTTGGGTGCATTAACTCGCCGCTATTTGGCCAAAATTACCGCAAACCTGTTTGTTCAACCTCTGGTGGCCGCGAGCATCGCAGGAATTATTGGGGCAATTGCCGTACATTATCATTTAAGTTCATCCTTGCGCCTGGTCGCTTTATGTCCCTGCATGGTACTTGTTCCTGGCCCACATTTTCTTAATAGCGCCCTGGACTTTATCCATGGTCGAATGCACCTTGGAATGGCACGTTTGGCTTTAGCCGGGTTGATTTGCGTGAGCATTTCTTTGGGAGTCTGGGTTGGCATGGCCCTTTTGGGGGTAAACTTGCCCGTTGATCCAGGCAGGCAACAAATAGTCCCCCTCTGGCAGGATATGATTGCTGCAGGGATTGCGATTATAGCGTACAGCATTTTTTTCTCATCCCCGTTGCGTCTACTGGTTTGGCCCATGGTGATTGGAGTGCTGGCACATATGCTGAGATGGCATGCTTTGGTGCATTATGGTGCCAGTATCGCAACCGCTTCTTTTCTGGCATGTCTTTTCGTAGGCGTAATCCTAACCTTGGTTGCCTATAGAAAACGGATGCCTTTTGCTGCATTAGCTTTTGCTGCGGTGGTTTCTATGATTCCAGGTGTGTTTTTATTCCGGATGACCAGTGGAATAGTTGCTTTGACCCATAGTCAAAATATTACCTTTACTTTATTAGGTCAAACTATTTACGATGGTTTAAATGCTCTGGTTATTACAGTTGCCATCAGCTTAGGATTGCTTGGACCAAAAGTAATATTGGATAAAATGGCAATTAAAAATTAGAGTAGGCCTAAAATCCGTCTTATGCTTATCTTTCGTTTAATTTCAATCCGAAGAGTTAATCCCGTTTGCCAGGCAAACGGGATACCTGCTTAAGGTTTTTGCCAAATAGGGGCTCCGGTATGTCGGTTAAGGCAGGTAATATAAGTTTTTGTTCCATTACGATCTTTAGAAAAAATAAAAACATAATCTCCAGCAATTTGCCAAGATAATATTTTGGCGTGGAAAGGAACATTCCACAAACGAACACCAGCATAAGTGTATGCAGTAACATGATCCTGGCTATCAAAAGTTGAAATAGCCATTACCGAATCAGGGGTAAGCTTCATTCGCTCTTGTTGGAAATCATAATCTTCTGTGGGGACAGCTGCAGCATGAGTGATTAAGGTTGTTGAAAACAACAAGCCAAAAAACATCTTTCGAAACAATTCCATATTAAAACCTCTTGAATTAATGAAGTGAAACGCTTTGCGATCTCGTGAAGCGTATGGATAATTTGATTCATGTATCAAAAAATCCTGGGGGAAAATACAATTTTTCTCCATTTTTGTAAACAATTGATGATCAGACCATTCAATTGCTTGTAATCAAGAAAGCAGATAAAAAATTATAAATAAGCAGAATGTCGGTGGCGTTTCAGGTATTATTTCGCGTTGACTTCTACCGTCTTAGATTTCTTCTTGTTTGAATTACCTGTTTATATCTGTTTTGACTTTAACCCAGAGAGAACTAAGCGCTGGCGAATCATCATCAATATACCCTTTACCTCCTCCAGTTTCAGAAGTCCGCACATAATCAGATACGTCAAGACAGCACAGGATATTGAAATGAGGAGAGAAAATCCTCGTATCCAGAATGAAGGATGATAGAGGAAATTTGTTCCATAAATAGAGATACACTGACACACTAACCCTAATGTTGCTGAGGCAAGGGCACAACGAAACACGGTACTGAAAAAATACATATTTTGTAAATTATGCAAACGAGCCATGATGACATACAGTATTAAAAAATTTACCGTGGCAGAAATTGTTGTAGATAATGCGAGTCCGCAATGCCCCATATTCAACTTGAAAATTAAGAAATAATTCGAAAATATGTTTAAGATGATGGTTGCAAAACTGACAATCATGGGAGTCCATTTCTTATCAATGGCGTAAAAGGCAGGCGAAAGTACCTTAATGGAGGAATAGGCTACAAGCCCCAAAGCGTAATATTGCAATGCATAAGCAGTTTGTAATGAATCCGCGGCATGGAATTTTCCATGTTCATAAATGAAATTTATGATGGGGTGAGCGAAGAACCACAGCCCCACAGCAGCTGGCATGGTCAAAAACACGGAGAGGCGAAGCGCACGTGCCAGGGTATATCCAAATTGAGAATGATTATTTGTTGCGGCAAGCCGGGATACAACGGGTAAGGTAATAGTCGCAATAGCTACTCCCAAGACCCCTAATGGGAATTGCATAAGCCTGAAAGCGCTGTTAAGCCATGTCACTGCCTCTTTCCCAAGATAGGAGGCAAATCCTGAGTTAATGAGTACATTTATTTGCACTGCACTTGCGGCGATCACCGCTGGAATAGTTAAAATTAAAGTGTTCCGGACACCCGAATCAAACCATTGAAAATTAGGTTTAAAGTGAAAACCAACCTTTCTTAGGCTGGGAAGTTGTACTCCCAGTTGTAAAAGCCCCCCTATCACCGTTCCAATTGCTAAACCGATGAGTGCCTTCTCTCCAAAAGTGGGGTCAATAAACCACCCGCACAGAGCACCGCCAAGAATAGAGCCAACATTAAAAAAACTGGAAGCTAAAGCGGGCATGCCAAAAACATTTTTAGAGTTCAACATCCCCATTACAATAGCAGCAAGAGATACGAGTAAAATGAAAGGAAACATCAATTGCGTGAGGAACACTGTTGTTTCAGCATCCTTTGCTGAAAACCCAGGCGCTAAAATAAAAATGATGTATTTGGCAAAAAAAATTCCAAGGAGGCATAAAATACTCATAAAAATACTGGTCAATGTAAGCATTTTTGCCGCCAGCTCCCATGCGGAATGCTCTCCTTCAGTTTCCATTTTTTTAGAAAAAACAGTAATGAAAGAAATGGAGAGCGCCCCCTCTGCAAACAAATCCCTCAAAAGGTTTGGTGCCCGGAAAGCAATAAGAAAAATTCCCATAGAAGCGCTGCCAAACAAGGCATTAAATAAAACCTCGCGAATTAGTCCCAATACCCTGCTGCACATAACAGCAAGGGCAATAATCCCGGTTGCCTTGATATTTAATTTTTTATCACCGCTCATGTTTATCCACGCTTCATAATGAACATGGATATGATAGCCCAAGACTCCTAGGAGGGATACTCCGTTATAGCTAATAAAAGAACGCCCTCCTTTACTTACCCTCCCTAGTATAATTTTTATTCTATAATCATAGGGAAAATAGAAATTCAGGGAGAATTAGTAGCATTTAACTTTTATGGAGAAAAATCATGGGATACATCATTGCATGGTTGTTGGGTGTTCCAGTGAGTATATTATTATTAATCTGGTTGATTTCTCACATTTAATATAAGGATACCTATATTATGGACAATCAAAAATGCTTTAAAACTACGTTAACCAGTGTTCATTGGCCTGCAATTATTGCAGGGGCTTTTGTGGGTGTAGGATTGGGGTTTTTACTCAATATCTTTAGTATGGCAATCGGATTGAGTGCTTATACCTCATCAGCTGATAATGCGCTTACTGTTTCCATCGGCGGCGTATTAGGTTTATTAATAGGTGTTATTGCTTCCATGGGGGTCGCCGGATTTGTTGCCGGCTATTTGGGGCGTTTCTATCATTGCTATTGCCATGGTGGAGTATTGTATGGGTTTATTACCTGGAGTTTGGCATTAATGTTGAGTGCTTTATTGATTATGCCATTGACTCATTATGTTTCATTTTACCAGGAAAATTTAGACCCTAATTTAGCTCCCACTCAGATTTCTACAGCTGATGTGAATGTTTCTGTAACTTCGCAACAAAATCCCACGCCTCAAAAAATGTTGAATGCTAATCCCAAACATTTAATGTGGAGTGGTTGGATACTTTTTATTTTATTTTTCCTGGGAGGAGTATCCAGTTGTATCGGTGCATGTTATGGCATGCGATGTGCTAAAGAAGAAAATAAACTTTCCTTATAAAGACTTTACAATTATGGGATAGTTAAAAAGGTAGGGCTTTTCAGCCCTACCTTTTTATATGTGTTATAAAATTTATAATTTCCGCAGGCTTTCAATTAGCGTTTTACAATGCTTCGACATTTATTTCCTTTTGCAATTAAAAAGACATAGCTATCTTTTTTCAATCGATGCGAACCACAAGAAACATCTTTTCCGTTAGGTGAATTTTTTCTATAACCAAACGAATAGACGCTATTAACAGGGCCCTTCCCTGTGTAAGTTTTACCAGAACCTCCTATTTTTTTACCATTGACTGCATAACCTATCCCCGCGGCATTTTGATCATTTGTAGTTACTGTCACATTGATGGTGTTAGCAGCAAATAAAGATGACGATCCGAGCAAGCAAAACCCTAAAATTAGTTTTTTCATGTCTCCTCCTTAAGGCACTCAAAAGACGATAAAATTTGCTTTGATAGATTGATTCTAACCCAAACTCTTCTGTTTCGTTCCGGTTGAATGGTTCATTTCAATAATCTGGTTTAGACAGTAAGAGGTTATGAAACTTTCCAAGCTTTTTAAAAGAAGCTGGACCACATCTTCCAGCTCCTTGATTCGTCTTTACTTGACAAGCTTTTAATTAAAAATTCATTATTTAGTGTTTTGTAGTGAAGTCTTTAACGACTCTTTCAGCTTCATCTTTTGAATAACCGTAATGTTTTTGGAGTTTTCCAAAAATTTCCTGATGGTTTCCTTCGATAACTTTAAAATCATCATCGGTTAACTTACCCCAGGTTTGTTTCATTTTACCTTTGATTTCTTCCCATTTTCCTTCAAATATATCCTTATTCATTTTACTCTCCTTTATTGATTACCAAAAAAATAAATGTAAGTGTTTCTTTTTATTTGCTTAATTCACAAGTAATTTTGGTACAGTCCCGACAGTTTTTAGCAGCAAAAGCAAAAGATTTTTCTGCAGAGCCTGGAGTATGCGCCATTTTGTCGTCCGCAACCCTATCTTTGTAGTTATCGGCACTGCTGGCATTAGTAGTACAAATCCAATTAGATTTCATATCAGTAGGTTCTGTAGCGAAGCAAACACAAGAACCTAGAAGTAAGACACCCATAATTATCTTTTTCATAATCTTCCCTAATCTCAATTTATGTTGATGAATCTTAAAACCTTCAAGTAATACTTAAAAGAAAAGGCCATTACGTCTTCTTTCTGCCGGAACCACCAGGCTTCTTACCACCACCATCCTGTTTATTTACAGTTGCCCATGCACGCCGTTCCGCCTCCTCCTTGGAAACACCTTTTTTTTCATACCCTTCTTCTATATGTTCGGCTTTTCTTTTTTGTTTGTCTGTGTATTTGGATTTATCTCCTTGAGTCATTTTATTCTCCTTTCATGAATCCCTTAAGAAAAGATAGGCAAAAAAAGCCTAATTCTCAAAAAATATAAGAAAAACTTTCAAGAAAAATGGGCCAAAAATTTGGAAAGGATATTTGCAGCTGAAGTATGATGCTGATGTAATATATGCTGATGCATCTGATTCTTCATTGCTTTCCATAGACTTAAATTAACTCACCTTAATATAGATACGGGTTTATTGAAAATCCATTAAGGTTTTCCATTGCGCGGCAATGATAGGCGCCCCGCCCTACAGTCATGACCCAATACAAAAACACCGAGGTCTTCAAGCCCAGATCAGAAAATCCACCTGCTTACCGGTATTTTTAAAAAATATCGGCGTGCGGTTGGCAGGGCTTTCAATCAGCCATTCCATTTTTCTTTTATTTCCAGGCAGAAAAATTACTCAAAATTATTATTTGAATAATCGATTACTTGAAGTTCATGTTCCCGATTTAACAAGCTCTCAGGAATCTTGCCCGTGAATTGATTATGATCTAGCCGTAGTACTTGCAAGTTAGCGATGTGGCCAATGTCACCAGGAAGGATGCCAGTGAACTGATTATGCTCCAGACGCAATGTTTTAAGGGAATCGAGTTGGGTAATTGTAGCCGGCAGAGCCCCGGTGAAGTGGTTATGTCCCAGATAAATATGTTCCAATTGCTTTAAATCGCTTATTTTAGAATGGATGGCACCGGATAGGGCGTTGTTAAATAAATAGAGTTCTTTTAAATTCTGAAGCATATAAAGAGACTCAGGAAGAGCGCCGCTTAATTCATTATCATCAAGGCGTAATATTTCAAGTTGGTGTAAATTTCCAACAGATGTCGGAATCCCTCCCGATAATTTATTGACATGCAAATCAAGCCATTTCAAGTTCTCAACCTCACCAATACTCTCAGGAATCTTCCCGTTGATCTGATTGGATTTAAGCCAAATATTTTCAAGTTTTTTGCATTGGCCAATTGTCGCAGGAATAGGTCCTCCGATGTGGTTAAAACTTAAATAGAGGGTTTTTAGCTCCGTTAAATTACATAAAGTATCTGGCAGTGAGCCTTCTAATCCATTGTCATAAAGTTGAAGTTCCGTTACATGTCCATTGTTATCACAAATTACTCCATGCCAATCACAATACGGAATGGAGTCAGAAAGCCAATTATCTTGCCTAATCCAATTTGAACCATGGGTTGCTTTATAAAAATTCTCAAGTTCTAACCGTTCTTGCGGATAACTGACATCTGCAAATAGACTTTTTGACATTAACGTTGCCCCGATGCCTAGCAAAAATGCTTTTTTACCGGACGATTTGAGTAGTTTCGCAAGATTATTGCAAAAGGAATGAATCATTAAGTGGAAAGGACTTTTATATCAAAACATCAGAGCAGTATAAATATTAAACAGTTTGATGTCAAACAAGAGAACAAAATCGAGCCTGATTTACAGAGGGTTTTATCCTTTTCCATTTAGAAGAAATCCCAAATACATTCCAGAGGACTCTAAATAAAACATCTCTTCTAAATGGAAAAAGACTTATTCCTAGCAGCTATTTATTTGGCTCTTTGCTAATCGTGATTACCCAATCCGGACCTGAACCGATGTGATACGATTTAGCGAAGTCCCCCTGATTTTTTGCAATTGCCAAATTCAACAAACTGTTTAAATAAAGTAAGTTTGAACCCTTTGGAATTTCGTTGAACGTTTTTTGATAAGTTAGCGTATCGGAGTATTTTTCAATTTTATTATGAGATATTGTCACTTTATAACGTTCATTAATTTTAAAGCCATATTCCTCCAGTAATTTTTTATCAATATTGGTCCAAACGTTTCCGTATTGGGCATCAAGAATTACGATTGTTCCCCGTAATTTGTTATTTTCAATGACAGGTTTTTGATAAGGAAGTTTTATCACAGGTGCTTTCAACACAGGACCAACTTCTGAAAACGAAATTTTGCCGGAAGCCAATTTTGCTGCAGTATAACCATACACATCCCTGCCAAAAAAGGTATGTGAAGCCGTTGATCCTTTTAAACGGTTCCTGGTTTCATCTATTTCCCTAACTTCTTTGATCCCAAAAAAATCATCAATGAGGGTCAAGGTGCCATTATCTGGAGTTACAAAATATTGGCCTTTATTCGTGAGGGCAACCACTGAGCGGCGTTTGGTTCCAACACCGGGATCAACCACACTTACAAATACAGTGTGTTCAGGCCAATAGGGGGCGGTTTGATAAAGGCGATAAGAGGCCTCCCAAATATTATAAGCAGGTATTTCGTGGGTCAAATCGGAAACGATAAGTCCACGATCAACGGTATACATCACTCCTTTTACTTCACTGACCGCCCCATCCTTTATCCCAAAATCACTTTGAAACACTACAATACCTGACTTGGCCCAGCTAATCGATGAAACAAGAATTAACGTTAACAAGTAAAATAGGGTATGGACTTTATTATTTTTTCTCATTGAGCGTACCTCCTTTTATTTTTAGGGTCCCTTACAATAGCACCCGTTACAATCCAATTGCCAAGTAAAAATAAAAATTTTTTTGTCCATAAACACTCCATTGATTTCTTATCTATGAAAAAATATTTACTCAAAAGAAATTAACAGGAATTTAGTATAACTTTACTCGTGGGACCTCACTCCAGCGTGTGGTATAAGCTGGTGATTTAAGTTCGGCCCGCATGGCCCAGGGCTTGGAATACCCTTCTGCTGCCAAACGGATGGTGCTTCGCCCGTATTTTTGGTTGATTTGTTCAAAAACACTCATTAACTGTTCCGTTTGCTGGAGTTGTCCCTCACTCGGCTGATGGAACAAGTCCAATTGCCTTGGATCTTTAGGAATCAAATCCTCAAGACACACCCCTGCTTTTTTATAATAATAACCGGGTTTAAAAATTCGTTGCAGACACCGCTTTGCAATCTTGGTAATTAACCGCAAATCATCTGTTGGATTAATAAAATGAAACTCCATGGATTGAAAATGTTGGGCCAAATCCTCACGAAACCGATTGGTATGTACAAAGACAAACATGCGTTGCGCCACCAGGTGTTGGCGACGCATTTTCTCCACTGCACGCGCACAATGACTGCTGACTGACTCTGCAATCGACGAGAGTTGTATTTGCATCTGCCCAAAGCTTTTGGATGACATAATACTTTGCTTTGGCTCTATTTCCTCCAATTCTCCGCAGGCAATTCCTTGAAGCTCCATTGCAGTACGCATCAATACCACATTAAAAGTTCTCTTTAAAAGGTGGGTATTGGTTGTTGCCAAATCATAGGCAGTATGAATGCCGCGAGCGATCAATTTCTTTTCCCATTGCCGCCCTATCCCCCATACATCCCCGACTGCAATTTGCTGCAACAACTGTTCACGATTTGAAGTAATGTTAAATACTGGAGTTTTGTAAACCTTTTTACATAGATGATTAGCCACTTTAGCCAAGGTTTTAGTAGGGCCAATGCCTATGGAGGTTGGTATCCCTATATTTTTTAAAATTTTTTTCTGTAATTGCTGGCAAAAAGAATCATGGCAATCAGGTGGTAAACTACTTAAATCAAGGAATGCTTCATCAATTGAATAAACCTCCACATGCGGCCAACTTTCCTCGATGGTGCACATTACCCGATGGCTAATGTTGCCATAAAGAGTGTAATTCGAGGAAAAAGCTTGTACTCCATGCTGTTTGCACAACTCTTTAATTTTAAAATAAGGCTCACCCATTGCAATACCCAATGCTTTAGCCTCATTCGAACGCGCAATACAACATCCATCATTATTGGATAACACCACAATAGGCATATCCTTTAAATCAGGACGGAACAAGCGTTCGCAGCTGGCATAAAAATTATTGCAATCAATAAGGGCAAACATGCTAGGGGAGCTCATGAAGTACTAAAGTCACTACGCCCCAAATCACCATTTCATTCTCCTCGGTAATCTCAATGGGTTTAAATTTGGGATTGGCAGGAAGTAATTGCACCCTCCCCCCTTTCTTTGAAAGACGCTTTACCGTGAGCTCACCATTGACTGCCGCAATAACAATTCGTCCATCAGCAGGTTCCAGACTCCTGTCCACTAAAAGCCAGTCACCTGAAAAAATACCTGCATCTATCATGGAATCCCCGGTAGCCTGTAAAACAAAGGTAGAGGAAGGGTGTTTAATGAATTTGCTATTTAAATCGAGGTAACCCTCAATATAATCATCGGCAGGTGATGGAAAACCCGCCTGAATTTTACTCGCAAATACCGGCAGCTTGTAATCCGCACGATTCTTTAAACGCTCCAATTCAACAAGCTGGGACACCGGTAGACGAACTGCTTTGGTGGGCTCGCTCCGGGGACGCCCCGCCCCTTCTCTTTTTCCGCCGCGTGGTGACATAATGATTTATTTTTGATTTACGTACAAATATCATAGACAGAGAAAAACAAACTGTAAATCCCACCCCAGGGCAACATAGGTTTAAATCGATGGTAAGGGCTTGGAGAATATTAAAAAAAATATTTTTTTGATTTTTTAATTGTAATGGCTTACAGAGAGAACAGCATAGTTTCCCTCTTTTAAAAAGAATCCCCTGCAAAATTATTTGCACAAAATTTGTACACGCCTTATTAAATGGTGTATACTTTTTAGATATCACATTTGAAATGGAGTTCAAAATGGGATACCGAGATGGATTAAAATTCCAATTTACCAAAATGGATGCTTTGCACGCTTTAAGTCAACCTGTCTCTTCCTTGCTGGGTATTTCAGACCAAACCGAACAAACCTTAAAGAAGTTGGGCATTAAAACAGTTTACGATTTAGCAACTTGCCCTATATTCCAGATTGCTCAGGATATTGCCTCAGCTGCAAATGGGGAAGGAAATTCCATCGTTGCCCGCTCAGGGAGAATTTCATCAAGTTTCATAGACGCCGACGCCCCGCAAACTCCTGCCGCTTTAGTTGGAGCCGAAATTGATGTCTTTAGGGATATTAATAATACCCTTGCCAATGAATTAAAAAATAACTTGCAAGTTGAAACCGTTGGTGATTTAGGACGCTGGCCTCCCTTTTGTGCCGCTCAACTTATATTGAGTGTTGGAGTTCCGGATTTAAACCAGCAGGAAGAGGAAAAGGGAAGCGAGTTAGTGCCCCGCTTAGGCGAATATCCAACCGAGCGGCATTATTATCGCTCCGTAGTTATTGACCAGGTTACCCCTCAGGAAACAACTGATTTAACTACTGCCGGTCCCATTGATATATCCCCCACTGTTGCCGCAGATTTTGGTTTTAAGGCACCTGCTGTCGGTGCTATGTTGACCTTTGCCCAATCATGGTTTGCTCAAGGGGTAACTTTGGGTAATCTATTACATAGTGTTGCCCTGGCACCCGGTGAAAGTACTCGTATTGCGGTCATGGACTGGTCGCGGCAAGTTAAGGCATCTGGACAAGAAGCAATCTCTGAGTCAGAAAATTTAACTAATACTACCACCCATAATCGTGCAATTAGTGAAGTCCAGGATGCCGTAGCCTCAGAAGTTCAAAGCGGCTTTTCCAAAACGAGCGGCAGTTCAACTACTTCTGCAGGCGGAGGTGGGTTGGGATTAAGCATAGGTCCTTTAACCCTTGGAGGTAGCGGCTCCTCTGCTAATTCAAGTTCTAATGCCGAAAGCTTTTCAACCTCCTCAGGTACACGCAATCTTGCGGCAACCATGAATCAACGTGTTGCTGATGCAACCCAGCAGGCTGCTTCCTCTGTACGCGATCGTCGAGCCTCCATAGTGAAAGAAGTTTCGGAAGAGGAACATCAATCCGTATCTACCCGAATTATTGCGAATTACAACCACATGCATGCATTAACGATCCAATATTATGAAGTCATTGAAATTTATCGGGTAAATGTACAATTGCAACAGGTAGAACGCTGTCTTTTTGTTCCAATGAAATTGATTCAATTTGATGAGGAAACTATAAAACGTTATCAGGGAGTTCTCGCTAATGCAGCACTTAGCCAACGGGCAAAAGAATTATTAACCCGGGATTTTGGTTCTGTAATTATTCAACCGGCCCTACCTCTTCGTCCAAGACGCTCTGTGTTTGATCAGGTAGTTGCAATCGATCGCGCCGCCTCACTGAACATTGCCATGCGCGCCGCTACTAACGCAACAAATACGGCTGAAGAGGGGGGGAATACGCCTCCACCGGCAGCAGAACCTACAACCCAGCCCATTCCTCCCTTAGCTAACGAACCTTATTGGGTAAATGATGAACTGGTAAGGGCTTCTCGTATCCTCCTGACAGGTATCGCCAAACCTGGAACAAACAATGTATCCTTACCTGGAGATACCATTTTTTATGGAGTAACGCTGGATCTTATTGCCCAAAATCGTTCCTCCATTTCCATAACCGCAGTTAATGTAGATTTGCAATCAGGCAATATAATTAAATTAAACAGCATTAGCCCGATTAATTGGGTTTCTAACGATTCAATCCCAATTCAAGAGTTAGCTGCGATTAGGATTACCTCAGCAAATACAAGCTACCTAACAGGAAGATTAACCCTACAGTTAAGTTATAACAGCGCCAAATTTCCTATTAGTTTACCCGTGGAAATTAGCCCTAATGCAGTAGAAGTACAACTGTGCCGCTTTTTAGTCGACCAAAGTGATGAGACCGAGTTGAAAATGCATCTTGAGCAAAACCGGTTGCACTATAGTAAAGCGATTTGGCGGGCATTGGATCCTTCACAAATTGCTTTGCTTTTATCAGCATATACCTTTGAGGGAAAGCCCATAGGAGATTTAATTGATCCCAATCCGGTGATGGTCGCAAGCAATTATTTAGTATTTCGTATGCCAAGCTTTGTGGCCGCAGTAGGAATTGAAAATACGGAATCAGACACAGAAGATGAGGCCCATAAAAAATGGCAGGGCTGGCTAAAGGATCGCGGCTTAATATTAGGCGCCAATTCCGCAGTCGAACAGCTTATCCCTATTCCAACGGGCGGAGTCTTTGCTGAAGCAGTATTAGGTCGTTCTAATTGCGCAGAACGTCTGGATGCGACTCGCTTCTGGAACTGGCAAGATTCCCCTATTCCGCTACAACCGCCTGAAATTGCGGCAATTCAAATGGAATCCCGCACTCAACCGGTGGATGTTACCCCTGGACAACTGGGAGCTCCTGTTTTAAATATTATGAATCCCACAGCCCTGCCTGATCCTACAGGAGTTGGAGCCATTTTAAATGCCGTGCAAAATGGCAATATGTTTCGCGATATGGCTGGACTTGCATCTACTGCTGCATTAGCTGAAGCTTTAGGCAGTAATTCAACCAGTGCAGGCATTGAAGCAGGAAAACAAGCAGCAGCTAATTTGGCTGTCGCAGCTCAAAAAGACATCGAAGAGAAAAAAATTGCTGCCCAACTGGCTTTGGCTGCAATGGGGCTACCCTCAGCAAATGCAGGCGCAACCAAAAATATTTCCGAAGGTGGAGCCTTATTGAACACCGCTACAGATATGGATAAGCGTTCTCCAAGAGTACCCTCTGGTTCTTCAGGCTCAGGAATTAATGGTTCAGAGGTTAATGGTTCATCCCTTAATGGCTCTGGTAATGGCAGCTCAACCGGAACAGGCGATACAATGCCTGGGGTACCTGATGATTTACGCAATTTATTTAATGGTAATAGTCGGGCAGATGATGTATTAGCCAAAATGAACTGGGGAAGCTTGGGAGAATCTGGTGCTTCTATTATTCCTGCCAGCTACTCTGACAAAGGTGGTGGTAGCGGCTCTACAAGTACTACTAGAGCTGTGATTAGTTTTGAACTGGCCTGCTATGGCAAGTTTCCCAAACCCTGGGCCAGTGAAGCAGATGAAGTCCAGGGTTTAGGTAATAATAAATGGCTTCCTTCCGAGGAAGATTTTGATGCCATTAGCCCTGCTGCGACAAGTGCGAACAACCAGGCCACGAAACCTTATGGCCAAGTTGAGACTTCATTAGAAGATTTAATCAATACCGTCACCTATTTTGCACCAAAAGTTGCGGGCTTTGGGACATCTTATCCATCAAAAGTCGTAAGGCTTAATCTCTTTTTATATGCTCAAAGTGGGAATATAGGATTTGAAGGTATTTTAACCACTACGGGAAAATGGCAGGCAAATCTCGGAAATGATATAAAATCAGCCGGATTAGATTCCGCGCTTATAACAAAAATAAGTAAAAATGCGGCCACAAAAACCTTGTTGGCAAAACTCAAAAAAGCCTGGGACCCATCCACTGAAATATGGTTATATACCTGTTCTGATGTCATTAGCGACGCCTTTGGGAAAAAATTGGCAAAATTACTTGGAGCCAAGATTCGTGCTTTTGATGATCCATTTTGGGTATTACCTGTTTATGATACTACCCAACAAAAAATCTTGTCTCGAGATGAATTTGGAATTGGTTCTGACTTTGCAGCAGCCGCTAGCACAAGAACAAAAGATCTGCACAGTTTGGATGTTTTATCAAAAAGAACCTTTAAACCCTAATCTGCATCAAGCTCATCTGGCGGGATGAGCTTGATGTGCAACAACTCCAGGTAAATTCAGCCCAATCCTCTAAAGGGTCGTATTTATAGTGCTGCAAGGCAATACGTGCGGAAACTGACTCGTTACGATTCCACAGGAAAAAACAACAAGATAGTTCGTTTTTTTAAAGTTGTATTTTAAATACATCTTTATTATAATAATTTTGTATACCATCTCATAAAGGAGAAAATCATGTCGGCAATCCATAAACCTGCTAAAACAATCAGTGACAAAATTGCCTATGGTCTGGTGAAATTTTTTCGGTTTTTTGCTGATACTTTTTTTCAAAAGCGATATGGAAATCGGGCAATAGTCCTTGAAACAGTTGCTGCGGTCCCCGGCATGGTTGGCGCTGCACTTCTGCATTTACGCTGCTTGAGAAAAATAAAAAATGATGAGGGCTGGATTAAAACTTTGCTGGAAGAAGCAGAAAACGAACGGATGCATTTAATTACTTTTATGTATATTGCCAAACCTAATTGGTTTGAACGATTCATTATTTTCGTTGCACAAGCGCTTTTCGTAGTTTTATATTTAGTGATGTATGTGCTCTCTTCTAAAACAGCCCATCGCTTTGTCGGCTATCTTGAAGAGGAAGCAGTGATTAGCTATACGCATTATTTACAGGAGCTGGATGAGGGACGCATTGAAAATAGCCCTGCCCCGGATATTGCTAAAATCTATTGGGGGTTAGCTTCTGATGCACGTTTGCGGGAGGTCCTATTAGCTGTACGCCTTGATGAGGAAGAGCACCGGGATGTAAACCATGAGCTAGCGGATAAATTGGCAAGCGAACGTACTCTTTTGACCAAACTGGAATCCGAGCTTACAGAGAATAAAAGCAGCAACCCATAAGCTAATTGTTAATAAACCAGAGACAAGGGTGCATCATGATAGCAGAATACAGTGAGTTAATGTGTTATAAACACATAGAGGTTGAAAGCCATGGAAAATTGAAATTTTTCCTTGAAAAACATAGTACCAAGGAAGGAACATGGGGGCAGCTTACCCTGCTTGAAGGAGCAATCGATTTTGTATTCCTAAATGGTCAGGGGCAGGAACTATCGCGCACTCAAATCAACGAAGAACATCCCCAATTAATGATTCCGCCTGCTGCGTGGCATAAAATAATTCCTGTCCGCGAACCATTTAAGGCAAATCTTGAGTTTTATTGTATGCCCCACCGCTATTTTAATAAAAAATACGGTTTAGGGGCGGCACATGGTGATTTAGTCTATGTCTATGAGACTTATTTACGTCACTTGCCCCCCTCATCGATTCTTGATGCAGGCTGTGGCTCTGGAAGAAATTTATTGTATTTGGCCAAAATGGGGCATCAGGTCACCGGCATAGATCACAATCCAGCGGCTTTGGCGACCCTTGAAGATATTGTCCAGAAAGAAAATGTATCGGGGGTCAATACAGTATTGCGTGATTTAAACCGCCCCCTGAATCTTGAGCCGGAAAGTTATGATTTAATGATTTCGACAGTCACCTTGCAATTTTTAAATGCCCATCGAGTCCCTGAATTGCTCTCGGAACTCCAAAAATCAACCCGGAAAAAGGGTTATCATTTTTTGGTATTTCCCATTCAATCAGAACTTTATTCACTGCCAGAATTCTTCACCTTTATGCCGCAAAAAGAGGAGCTCTACCATGTATACCAGGACAGTGGCTGGTCAATCCTGGAATATAAAGAAATGGTAGGCCATTTGCATAAAAAAGATGAACTCGGACGCCCCTTAGCTGGCTTGTTTGCTCTTTTGCTCGCGCAAAAAATTGCATGATGCCAAGGTTCATTCCAGATCTGGCTTTTCATCGCTTAATGTTCAGAAAAACAGACAACTCATGTTGATTGTGCAACACGGTAGCCAAACTATAGCGTCCTAAAACTTCCATAAACGCAGATTGAGCTTCATGCAAGATCCCTTTTAATTTACATACAGGAGCAATACAGCAGTTGGCTTTTTCCCTATTAAAACAAGGTACCAAGTCAAAATGCGGTTCCAGTTGCGCAATTAATTGACCTAAATTAATGGTTTCAGGTTCGGCTGCCATTAAAATCCCACCATTCTTACCACGGATGGTTTTAATCAATCCCAACTTGGCTAAATTATGAATGATTTTAATCATGTGATTGTTTGATATTCCATAAGCCTCGGTAATATCCTTGATCGTACAAGAATCCTTCCTCAAAGCGATATAAATCAAGGCACGTAATGAATAATCTGTAAATTGCGTCAGTTGCATCATTAATTCCCAATTGTCAGTTGACTCTGATTATTTCTTTTTATAAGATGTATTGCAAATACATCTTTAAGGAGTATACCATGTCTGAATCATTATTTGTGCGTTTAGGGGGTCAAAATGCAGTAAATGCTGCTGTTGATATTTTTTATCGTAAAATGTTGATGGATGAGCGTGTGAGCCATTTTTTTGATGACATCGATATGGATCAACAAATTTTGAAGCAAAAGGGATTTTTAACCATGGTGTTCGGGGGTCCTAACCACTACAGTGGCAAAAGCATGCGCGAAGGACATGCCCATCTTATTCAACGCGGATTAAATGATACGCATGTCGATATTGTTATTGAGCATTTGGGGGCAACCCTCAGGGAATTAGGAGCAGCAGAACAAGATATTAAACAAGTGGCAGCTATCGCCAACAGTGTTCGTGATGAAGTATTGGGGCGCCCATGAGCATCATAGACTTTAATAATCAATCTTATCCTCTGGAGCCTCGGGAAAATGTATTACAGTGTCTTCTGCGTCATGGGGTGAATTATCCCAATTCATGTCAGGCGGGTATTTGCCAATCTTGTTTGATAAAGGCTAAAGATGGCGTGGTTCATCCATCCTGGCAAGAAGGATTACCCGAAACGTTGAAATCCCAAGGATACTTTCTAGCCTGTCTGGCAAAACCCGAAACAGCACTGCAGGTCGTTGCCCCTGAGAGTGCTGAATGCGAGGTTAAAGCACAAATACTCGAATTGAAACCACTTAACCACAATGTAGTACAAGTGAAACTTGGGGTGGAAGATCCAACCCCCTGGATTCCAGGGCAATACCTGAGTTTGATTAATCCTGAGGGAACTATCCGGAGCTATTCAATAGCCAACATACCGAGCCAGGAAGGTGTTATTGAGCTACAAATTAAAATTTATCCCGGAGGAGTCATGGGACAATGGCTGATGGATAATGCAGCAAAGAATCCTCAGGTGACGCTTAGGGGCCCTTTTGGACATTGTTTTTATCATAATCCCGAGCATTTGGATTTTAATATCTTATTGGCAGGAACGGGAACTGGCCTGGCCCCGCTTATTGCCATTCTCAAAAGCGCACTTTATCAAAACCATCAGGGACGCATCACCTTAGTTCATGGAGGCCTTACTGATGAGGATATTTATTGTAAGGAAGAATTGGACGCTTTATCAACACAATTCAATACGTTCATTTACGATCCTTGTGTCGTAAAAAGCCAGGGATGTTACCCTGAGGCATTAATTGATCGAAGAGTATTAACCCACATTAATAATCCCCAGGATACACGGGTTTATGTTTGCGGCCCTAAAGAAATAACCAATAAACTCAAAACTCGGATTTTTCTTGCAGGAGTGCCTTCCAAACAGATATTTAGTGATCCTTTTATATAGGTTTTTATGCTGTTTCTTAATTTATTATTTATTTCGATTCAATTAGATTTCAATAAATAAAGGTGCATGGGACAACATGCTCTTTATTTATTCCCTTTTTCTAAAAACTACTACTCTGGAACCTTTAGTTCTTAGTACACTGAGCTTCGGTTTTCCTTTGTTCAAACACATAGACACTCGCCTCCTGGCTAGGTACCATGTGCTGCCATCCAGGATAATCCCAAGGAGAAATTTATTTTCGAGTAATTGAAAAAAGAAATGCTGCTTTCGGATTTATTTTGGCGCGTAGGTACAGTACCTCTTTCTCTTGATTATTTATTTATAAGGACAGCGATGAAAGCAAAAATATTACTTTCTAATGAATATAAAAATACTAAAGAAAATTTATTAAACATTTTTCAGGTGTGGGAAGAGACAATTAAGGATTATAAAAAAAAATATGATACTAAAGATTCGACTTTGGTTCATGCATGGGAAGTATGCTTCGAGAGAATGAAATTCCATTTATTATCCAATCGCAACCAACTCGACTGTTTTCTAATCTTTGATAATTCCGGTGAGCTTCAGGGATGTGCTTTGGGAGCAAAGAGAAATCATGGGAATTTTTCAGACACTTTATGGGGGAATAAATCTATTTCTTATCATATTCATGATCTGTTAACTGCACCCTGGAATATTAAAGGACGTGCTTTTAAAGATAGCTCCGATAACCACCCACTAACGGATAAATATAAAAAAATCGGCACCCAGCTAGTCAAAGTGATTGCAAATCATGCCTCAACCCAAGGAGTTTCACAAATCGTAGCTGAACTGGTCTCCCCCTGGGATGCAGGGGATTTTTTTGAAAAGTGCTCTTTCACACAATCTCGTGTACAAGCTGGGTTGGCTTATGAATTACCCAAATCGAAATTTGACCAGGTAAGTAACTTAAAAATAGACGGCGAATGTTATATAACCGTTTTTGGAACAACCGCCGACATGAGAGTGAGGGAAAATTATCCTCAGGATTTTGAAGTGGAAACGGAATTTAACTTCAGATTTTTAAGTTAGGTTTATGGATATTGTATTATCTTACTCCTGATAAGATGAAACGAGGAATATGCTGCTGCATTCAACAGTAGCATATTTTTTCTTTATAAAACCTGTAAACAAGCCCTAAGTTCGTGTGCTTTTTCTTCAGAGTGACTTAATCGCTCAGTTTTCAAGTTTATTTTCCTCTTTAGCTTCTAGTGCCCCCTCGCACGGATCCGCTGAAACCGGTTTGGATCTAGCAAAACTTGGAGAAGGATTAGAGAATGCTTTGAGCTTTGATAAACATTAATCTTTCAGCAAAATCCTAAAAGCGATCCTCTTCTTTAGAACACAGGGGTCGCTGCTTCTTTTTAATCAATTGATAAAGTTCATTCCCAATTTCTACATCAAAACACTCCAAGAACTCCCTTGTTTAATATTAAGAGAGTTTGGTAAAAAAAGTCAGTCCTTTTCCCTCATCCTGGGTTGATTTTTCCTTCTCGCCTAAAGCTTTTTGGAGCTGTTGTGTAAGCGATGCGTTATCTTCTTTTAAATGCACAATTTCCTGGGATAAGCTATCAATTACCTGTAATTGCAAGCCATTTTGTCTACAAAAGCTTTGTGCGAGCTTGCCGTCACTTACTATATCAGCCAATTTTTTTATAAAATTTTTCCTGTCTGTATGCTCTTTAAAAAACATCAAAGTTTTTTCCAGAGTACCGATTATATTTTGAATACGGACTGGATATTCGCTCCGTGCGAATATCAAATATCGATTTTGCATGTAAATATCGAGCACCTCCTGTAGCTTTTCTTCCAGGTTTTCTTCAAGTTTTTCAATAGTATCCACGTGTTGGGTAATTTGATTTTTAACGTTCCCGGTCTTTATTTTGGCAGGTCTGAATCGGGCTTGGTCGATCAATTTATAGTGTTCTTTTTTAATGTCATTTAATTGGGTGAATAGGTCCAGAATTTCTTTTATTTTATTTTCAAAAAAAATATCAAAAGGAACCTGGGTATTAAAAAAGTTTTCTTCATTGATTTCTATATGGATACTAAGGCTCTCAATTTGATTCACTACCTTTTTTACTGAATTTTGATAATCAGATAACTTTAAAAGAATTTCATTTTTACTCAACATAATTTGACCATAGAGTATATTATGCTTTCATTTTAGCATATTTTTGCATCAATTCTCCCTAGTTAAGGCTGCAACATGATCACCTTGGATTTTTTTTGTCATTTAAAGCTTATAATTAATTATGGATATAAATCTGAAGGCCTGTTCTCCATGTATTCCAATTATGACAAACTCATTTACATCAATTTGACTCAAGACCAAATTACTGCAACGATCGATGAGCTTATAATCCACGATACTCCTGTCACTTTAGTGAAAATAGCTGATGGAAGTGATCTGAAAACTATGAACGATCCTAAGTTTTTTCCTGGGTCAATAACAAATAGAACAAAAATCTATTTCTCTGCCCATGGGCGGGAAGAGTTAACCGATTGCGTACTTGATCGCCAATCAGGGGAACCCAAAATATATAAGCTGGATGATGTGGCCCAATATTTTAGGAAACTATTGGTGGATCCGGCATTAAAGGACCCCCTGATAAAACCTCGCCTTACCCTTGTGCTGTGTGTATGCGAAGGTCTGGGATTTGCAAAGGAATTACAACAAAAGCTTCTTTTGGAACATAGATTATATGTCGATGTAATTGCAAATAAATATGTACTGCATGAGCAATTTGAAAAACCCAAAGGCACAAACACCCTATTTCTAACCCATAGAGAAACCTCTGAGAAAGGTATGGGTAGAGAACATCAACGCCCCCATAGCAAGGTACTTTTAACTATCGATAATACCGGCAGGCAAAAAGAAATTGATGCCTACGAGCTAAAATGGATAAAAAAAGTACTGACTTCCCTGCACGCCCAAATAGACAGTTTTTCAAGATGGGCAGACTTTAGTAAGCCTGAAAATAATAATATACTCAAAGGGATTATAAGCTTTTGTAATGATATTGATACGGTGATTGACTTATACCTACAAGAAGATATTCATTTAACTGCCAATTACTTGCTGGCCTTATTGCAAAGCTGTAGTAAGGTCGGTGCCGATCCCCTGTATAAAGAGGCGATGAAATATGAGATGTTTCAGCTTATAACTCGAAGTCTGATCAAGGAAGGTATTAAATACATTAATCCCTCCATTGAAATGCAGGCCTGTCTTAAAGCCTTGGACGAATCTGAACTAAGAGAACAAAGGCATTCCCGGGATAGGGTTGTGCATAATCTAAATCGTCTTTATAAAGCAGATTTCTCTGCTTTACTTGTAGAAGCCTCAGAGAATGGCATAGATTCCGTAATGGATCAATTATTAGAAAAACAAGCACAATTATTTCAGCTAAATCACCCTACTGGTTCATAAATTTGCCGCATTTTCGCTGTCGATATTTCATTATTTGCACTTATTTCCACGGATTTTATTTAAATTAAGCTTTTGATTTTATTGATTTAATTCCATTGAACTCCCACCAGGGCTTTGATATGATGATTTAAAAATTTCATTTTCAAAAAACTCACACTCCAAAAACATTTCATTCCCGGAATGATTTTCTCGTATTGGAAAATCAAATAATTTTAATCATTTTTCATAGGGATAATTGATGAAAATAAAAAATATCTGCTGGATTACTCTCAGTTCAATAGTACTTCTGCTGACTACTTCAGTTCAGGCAGGTAAGCCACTGTGGACATTTATATCCGATCCAAGCGCTCCGCCTACTGTTTCACTTTCCAACACTGATACGGCAATAATTAAATATCGTGTTACTAACCAATCCCGTCGTACCCACACTTTGTATATGAAGCCTGTTATCGGGATTACTCAAGTAATTTCTGGCACAACTTGCCCTAATCCATTTACACTGGTCTATAAAAAATCCTGCACCCTGGCTTTATTGGTAAAAGGAGCTCTTTTACCTGGAAATGTTTCCGGAGGTCCCGTGGTATGTCAAGCCGGAAATTCCATGCAGTGTTATCAACCAAGCCCAGGCAATAGCTTGAATATTACCAAATTGAGCCAAAACATAGCTGGTATTAAGGTTAGTCCGACAAGTTTGCTCTTGACTGCCGGGAGTGGAATGTCTGGTAGTTTAAAGATAACAAACTCATCAACCAGTGTTACCGCGCTCAATGTCAAGGCTACCTTGCCCCAAAATTGGGCTGATGTGACCCAGGATGCCAGCCAGTGCACAAGCATTGCCCCTGGTCATTCGTGCCAGCTTATTTTTACCCCGGGCAATTCAACACATAGCCTCCAAACCATTCAAATAAAAGGAAACAATACCCTACAAGTTACTGCCGCAATTTCTGTTAATGCTTCCACGGCCGCCCCCCTTACCGTTACTCCATCAAGTTTGGCACTCACGGCAACCAGCGGAGTTCCAGGAAATTTAACTATAAAAAATACCTCCGCGAATGTGACCGCGGAGAATGTCAAAGCCTCATTGCCTCCAAGTTGGTCTGATGTAACTCAAGATGCGAGTCAGTGTACCAGTATTGCTCCTGGCCGCTCATGCCAATTGATATTTACTCCGGGAAATACCACCCATAGTGCACAAAATGTTCCTATACAAGGAAGTAACACCACGCAAATTACTGCCACCCTTTCGGTTGACGCTCCCTCAACTACCACTATAAATGTAAGCCCCACAAGTTTGACGCTGACAGCTTCAAGCGGAATATCCAAAAACGTAACAATTACAAATGCATCATTGCTTGTTACTGCCCTCAATGTTCAGGCTACATTACCCGTGAGCTGGGCTGATGTCACACAAGATGCCAGTCAGTGTACCAGCATTTACCCTGGCAGCTCATGCCAATTGATCTTTACTCCGGGAAATAGCGCCCATGCTGCGCAAGCTATTCCAATACAAGGGAGTAATACCAACCAGGTTACGGCGACAATTGCTGTTGATGCCCCTCTAACTACCACCCTGTCTACAACTGCCTCCTCCATGGCCTTGGCCAAAAGCGGGAATGCCAGACAGATTACTATTACCAATTATGGGTCGGAGACAGCATTTAACATCACTTATTCTATAGCCCCTTCTCTTCCCACTGGGACCACAATTAGTCCTGCAAATTGCGGAACCATGTTACCCACTGGAACCTGTACTCTGACAATAACTCCTGGGGCAACAGCATCATCGGCCACCATGACAATGACCCTCAAGGGAACAAATACCAATACATTAAACATAGCACTGGATGTATTGGAATTTGGAAGTATTTATCAGCAAGGTTATGTCTTTTCCCTTAATGATACTACAGCAATTGATACCAGTGTGGGCGGAACTGAGGTAGCATTAACCAATAATGCGCCTTTGTTCACCATTCCCTGGGATTCCAGCGATGTGTGTCAAGCAGGGTCCTGTGTTCTGACAGGAGCAACCAGTATCACAGAGGGTGACGCAAATACTGTGGCTATTTCTGTGACATTATCCCCTCAAGCGGGTGTAACAAGTACAAATTATGCAGCCGGCCTCTGTTCGGACTATACTATTGACTCTTCAGGAAACTCCCCTTGCGTCACTGGAACCTGTTACCAAAATTGGTATTTACCCGCAATTTGTCAAATGGGGCCCGCTTCAAATGGTTCAGGGTGTACCGCAGGAACCCCCAATATTGTGGAAAATTTGCCGTCCCTTATAGGATGTGCACAAACAGGATGTTTAAATGGGTTTTTCTGGAGTTCAACCCAGTTTAATACTTCTTCTGGCTGGATGCAGAACTTTTCAAATTCGTCCAGTCAACTGGGACTTACGAAATCAACCGCAGAAGCAGTTCGCTGTGTTAGAGATTTTTAAAAAATGGGAAGAGGCAGTATATAATGCCTCCACCCAAGTTGTCCCTATTTTATATTAATTAGAATAACAACCGTCTCATGAGCAGGTGGGGGAATGAGTGATTTCATCTTCCACTTTTATCAGGGTTTTGGATTTATTAACAGCGAAGCTGCCTAAGAAAGTTAAGGGTAATAGCCGTTGCTTATTGAGGGCCAAATAGAGCTCGGAGTGGGGATCCAGAGCCATTTGCTTAAGATCATCTCCAGTCTTTTCGAGACTTAATACAGCATTCACGATGCCCTGCAGTTTGCTACCGCTATTAATCCAATAAGGGTTTAAACTCTTTTTGCCTTCTTGTAAACGCGCCATAGTATCCATGATTTGAAGTCCTATGTTTCCTTGTTTACTTAAGAAAAATATTGCCTGGGTATAGGCAATATCCTCAGAAGGAAGATTAATGACTTGTGGGTTAAAAACCAGTTGGTCTGTTTCTAACGTACTCTCTAATTGTTGTTTCAACATTAGATATAAATTATTTAAATTTCCATCTAAAAATGGAAAATGCGCCACCATTTCATTGAAGAGATAAGGTGCTGCACTAAAATTAGGGAGTGGCTTTTTCGATGCAGACTCAAAAAGTTGGTTTAATTTATTTATGGTATCGGAAGAGACTGCTTCTTTCCCTTGTTTTTCTAATTTTTCAATGATATCAGATAGAGAGGACAAAATTTCGATATGGTTAATAAAAAGAGTTAAATTAAGATCTGCGTCACGGGCAGATACTTGATGGCCACCCACCTTAAGTTTGATCGATGGATCAATATTCACAGGCTCATCGGGATTATCACCCAAATAAGGCTCCAGCTTGCGAACAAATTCAGAGAATAAGGGCATTATTTTTGTGAGGTAAGGATCTTCATAGAGCAAGGCAGATAGAGTGTACTTATAAGAATTGATTTGCTCCAAAGATGTCTTTAGAGACGGGGTAGTGGAATACTCCCTAAATTCTTTTAAGAGGGCTTGCTTTTGTTCATAACTTAGGTCTTTATCATCAAAAAAACTTAGAAAGGTATTTAAGTTCGCCTCATTGGCTATTGCAGGTAAAATAAAATGGAAATGTTCATTCTTCTCGTCTGATTTTTTTCCCGTAAAGAAAGAGAGATTCTTGTTATGAGTATAATGAGCATAATCATGCATCAACCCTTCACCGATTGATAAAACGGAATATCGCTTTATCAGACCATGATATTTTTGTTGAAAATTTTCTAATTCGTCTTCAGGAACATAAACACTAATAAAAGGACCGCTAATTTTAATTTTTTTAATGAGTAAGTTTTCTGGGAACTTCTTTAAAAACATAATTTATGTCCTCTCTATAAAATAAAAGTCGAATTATACATCAGTTGGATGCATATAATAACATGGAGATTTTATTTTGGACAGTCAATCGCAGCAAATATCTCACCCAACCGCATCCTGGAAAAATTTGTCCGTGACCTTGGAAAACAGGAAAAACTGCAAGAAATACAAGAGGATTAGCTAATAAAATTAAAAGCTAAATAGGGTGTCCAGTCATAAAATGCAATTAAATGATTCTCATTTTACATCTTGTTATAGATTAGACAATAAACTTAAGATATATTAATTAGTTTAATAAAATAAAAGGGAGTTTATTCATGTTAAAACATTTAGTTGCAGCAACATGTTTCTTGTCGGTATGCCAATCAGGGTTCACACATCAGCTATCCTATTCTGATGTTCAATTGTGTACTAATAGCTATAATCATCTTTGGTTCGTATTTGAAAGTACCAAATCCGCTTATCGTAATGATCCAAGTGCGCAAGCCTCTATATTTACAACCGAATTCAGTAAGGTTTTAGCCTCAGATTTTCATTTCGGCTTACTTAATCTGCCTGTTCCTCCAGATTATACAAGCACCATTAATTTGGATGTAAATGGCATTCCTGATTTGGTAAATACTGCAGCTTTTGGAATAGCTAACTGGGGTGAGTTCCATGTAGCCAACCCATTCAGTGTCGAGTTAACTTCCGAAGCACTATTGAAAAAAGTTTATAAAATGACTACAAGAGATGTGGATTATACCCGCAATGCGGCGGACGAAGGAGGCTGTACTGTTTATATCTCTCAAAAAGATGTAGTTTGTACTGTCACCAAAGATTCGTTAAATACAAAAAAAGCCATTCTCAACAGTATTGTTGACAATGTGGTAACAGCGTATGAAATTCCAGCACCACAATGCGCTTTATGGACTACCCCACCCATTACCTCATATGTTAACTAAGCTGCTCTTTGTTTCCAGAAAATGCATTCTTCACATTAAAAAGCAACTGCCTTGGTCAAGGCAGTTGTTCAATTTATAGCTCTCGCGAAGTTTTTTGAATTATTACTTTATAATCATGAGCCACTTTGAGGACGGATCAATTTTGACACTATTATTTGGATTACCCGCTGTATAATGCTTACTCATTAACGTACTGGCGGCAGAATCAAATTTATTATTATCAATATGTTTCTTCAGACAACTCCCTACAGATGTAGTCGTTCCCGAACAAAAGGTTTGATTAAAATCATAATATGGGGTGAGTTGACTCTTTGCAGCAGTATCACCAATGAAATTGTAGGTTATGTAGTCTTTTAATTTCCATGGAGCCTGTTCATTTGCCCTTGACACATTGAGTGTTTTAAAAGAGGAAGCATTACCATGATCTGAACCAATGGAAGCCGAATATACAATTGGAATTACATAACTTCCCACTTTAATTGCATGGATTTCATCAAAGTGAGTATGTGCTGCAAACATACCAATTACAATTTCTGGATAAGATTTTATAATTTTTTGGAAAGAGTCTTTATAAGTGGTTTCCCAGCTTTGTGGGGGAACATGCATGGCTAATAGCACGCTTTCATGATTTGCTTTGCTTGATTTTAGCTCTTTTTCTAACCACTGCAACTCTTCCGCAGCCCCCTCACGTGAAGGTGAAAATCCCGGTCTTGATACAAATACTACACTGTTTAGCGAAATAAGTTTGAGGTGGTTACCTAAATATGCAGAATAGTAACCGTATTGAGTACTCTCATTATTGATACATGAGGCTTCATAAAAAGGGCATTTTAGCCCTGTTGAAAGAAATCCATCCCCGTTTCCTGTTATAGCTTTGAACAAGTCAGAGACAGATTCAGTGTTGTAAGTAAACGGACCGTAATCTCTTTGCAGGGAATCATTATTTCCGAAAACATAATAATACGGAGTGGGGTTTATCTTTTCATTCAGTTGTTCAAGAACCAAATTAATATTGTCCCGGGTTGTTTTACGGCTGTACGCATTATGAGCGGGTAAGTCGCCGAGCAATATCAATGTCTGATTCATGTCCTGGCGTAAATCAATTTGCTCTCCAATTTTAGCGATTAGGGTTTTAAAACTTTTTTGATCCAATTCCTCTGAAGTTCCTGGAAGAGGATTGATATGAGTCGCTTGCCGCTTTGTTATGTCCACATGTGGATCTGAAACTAAAAAAATATTGAGGTGATTTTGATCTGCGGCGGTAGCAGAAAAATTAGCCAGATAGAGGGTTGTTGCGGCTAAAGCGATGGTCATTTTATTAAAAGTTATCATTTAATCTCCTTCTCTGTTTTATGACAGAGTCATTGCTGTACCAGAATATGCTTCAAGAAGCTTTATTCATTTCCAATGATACACGCAATCCCTTTAAGGGGAATTAAATTACATACGCAATTTGCGCAATTACATTTCTTTTTGATTTTCTTTTATGCGAAAACCCCCTTGAAAATCAATAATTTTAAGGGGTTACAGATAAATGGGGCTTGGGAAACCAGTTAACATGCAAGCAAGGGATAAGCGTTAATTAATCTCAGGAACTCAAAACTATTATTGATGCAGTATAAAAAAAATGAGAAGCCCTATTCTTTCAGGGATTTTTGTTTTATTTGTTCGTCTGTAGGTATCTTGATTGCGTGAACTAACCCCACTCGCGCTAATAAAGAGATTAGCAGGTAAGAGATATCAATTTGTCCTTTTTTTAATCCATGCTTGGCGGAACTTGGAAAAGCATGATGACCATTATGCCAACCTTCTCCATATGCAAGGAATGCCAAAATCCAGTTATTTTTACTGTTATCCTGTGTTTTAAAGTCTGTTCTACCCCAAATATGGCAAACAGAATTAATGGACCAGGTGACATGTTGTTGGAAACAGATTCTTACAAATCCACAAACAATGACTCCTTCCCAGAAAGCGTACCAGCTCATGTACATCAATCCATTGATAAGTCCTGGAATAATTATTCCACTTAAAGCGATTAAAGCGTAATATCTATTTATAAGCCGTAAATCGCGGTCATGAAGCAAATCACCCAAATAAAATCGCCAGTTCTCTAAGGTATGTTGAGACATCCATCCCATATGCGCGTGATAAAAACTGTACCAAGCCCCTTTTTTTGGTGAAACAGGTGAGTGGGGATCAAATTCCGTTTCTGTATATTTATGATGTCTGCGGTGGGCTGCTATCCAAAAAAATGGGGGACCTTCATACGCCATACATCCCAAACACGCAAACACAATCTTAACCGCCCGCTTTGCTTTGAACGAATGATGAGTGAGCAGTCGATGAAACCCAACCGTCACCCCTAACACCGTAGCGCTGTAACAGAGCAAAAATAATATTAATGTTCCTAGGCTGATGTCGAATAATATCCCGGAAATGATACTAAACAGTGTTACTAATAAAGGTATCCACACTATGGCTTGGCTGTATCGCTTTTCCGAATTGGTTAAATCACGGTACAAATGCAATTCGGGCTGGTTCATAATCACAACTAAGAGGACTTGGTGAGTCGTTCCAATTAAATAAGGATTTTATAACTATAGATGGTTAATTAGCAAAACTCAAACAAATTGACAATTTTTAATTCTTATTGTGTCGTTAAGATAAATTACCATTTAAATATTTACGATCGGTTTATTTTTTGTACATTTTAAAAAAGCTACTACACTACTAAGATAGATATTTAGATACAAAAATTGTTCGGCTGTTCTTATGAGTACAAGGAAAAAATTTGACAATGTGGTGGATCTGTTCTCGGAGCGTTGTCGTGAAAAACCGTCAGATCCATTATATTATTTTTCGGCAACAGGTTTTTTTGAGAATAGCGAATGCCTTACTTATGGCGAGCTTCAACAAAAAATTCATGCTATAGCCGCATTAATTCAGGAATACAGTAAACCAGGAGAGCGTGTTTTACTTATTTTCTCACCCGGAATTGATTATATCATCACCTTTTGGGCATGTTTATTTTCCGGAGTACTTGCAGTACCTGCATATCCCCCATTTGATAAAAGCACTGTTGAAAAATTACAAGCCATAATTAATAACTCGAAACCCTCGATTATTTTGTCCAACACAGAAATTACCCAGAAAATTAAAAAACTGGGATTTATTAAAAATTTAGCCTCTATTCCCCTGATTCAAAAATTTGTAAGTAAATTCTCCGGAAAGATAAATGAATTAATGGAGTGGGATTTTGAAAACTTTCGCTGGATTGATATCAATAAAGCTTCAGCTGACAGGGCTGAATTTTATAAACCTCAATCATTTAAAAGTAGCGACATGTGCTATTTACAATATACCTCGGGGTCAACGTCCATGCCTAAAGGTGTCATTGTAAGACATGGAAACCTGCTGGATAATTTAAGCCTTGTTTATGAAACGATAGGTGAAACAAGCCATGAACGTATGGTTTCATGGTTACCTCCCTATCATGATATGGGATTGATAGGAAATTTATTATTCCCTGTGTATGCCGACTTTTCTATCTTTATGATGTCCCCTATTTCATTCCTGAGACATCCCTATTTATGGCTGAAAGCTATTTCTGATTTTGAAGCAAATATCAGTGGCGGACCCAATTTTGCATATGAAATTTGCGAAAAAAGAATTGACGAACAATTAATCGAAGATAATTTAAAATTGCATTCCTGGAGAGTTGCTTATAATGGAGCGGAATACATTCATCATAAAACTTTAAATCATTTCTATAACAAATTCAGTAAGTATGGATTTCAAAAACATTCTTTCTATCCCATTTATGGTTTGGCTGAATCCACTGTTTTTGTAAGTGGAAACAAAAAAGAAAACGAAAACCCACACTTGTTACATGTCGATATGGACTCCTTACATCAAAATAAAATTGTGTTATCTGATGGGAGAGAAAATAAAACCAGTGTCCTGGTTGGATGCGGGAAGCCGATGGTACCTACACTTATAGTCTCCAAACCTCCTTTTAGAATATGTGCGGAGGGTGAAATCGGAGAAATATGGCTCCATGGACCCAGTGTAACATCAGGTTACTGGGAAAATGATGAAGCAACCCGGGACGCTTTTCATGCAGATTTAAAAGAAGCGGATAAAACAAAATATCTTAGAACTGGAGATTTGGGATTTTTGCATCAAGGTAATTTATACATTACCGGAAGAATAAAAGAGCTCATCATAATCAACGGCAAAAATCACTATCCGTATGATATTGAACTCTTTATCGGCTCTTTAGACCCTCGTTTAAAAACGGGTTGTATCGCTGCAGTTTCAATAAATGGCAATGATTCGGAACAATTGGCAATAGTGGCCGAAGTCAGGCAACTTTTCCCACCCCATGAACTTGAGGAGATTGCAAATACAATAAAAGCCAATATTAGCTCAGGCTTTGGGTTAAGCCCCCATTTCATTGCATTAATACCACCGAAGAAAATCCCTAAAACCACCAGTGGCAAATTAAGAAGAAACATCATAAAAAAATTGGTGGCCGATAATGGATTAAACCCTTTATACCTATGGCAATCAGGAAAATGTAATTATGATGAGTAAAGAGCCCTTAACCATTGGTGAAATTGAAGATTTCTTGCAAAATAATATAGCCAATATTCTAAACCAGCCTAAAGAGAATATTGATATCACCTCCCCATTAATAAATTTTGGATTTGATTCGTTACATATCCAACATTTTATTGCAGACATTGAAGATGGATTTCAAATTCAAATTGATAATGAACTCATCATTAACTTTGAGAATATTAGGGAATTAGCACATTATCTTTTGGAGTGTGTTAATGAACTACAAGTAAAACCTGACTTAAATAAACTCAAGAATTTTTCCAACCCAAAGCAAAAGAAAATAGAAACAACCGCAAGAAGTGATACCGATTTTAAAAACTATCCCCCCTATCTCCATTTGAAAAACATGCAAGCACAATTAGGAGATAATATTTTTTTTGATGCTCAGCAAGGCACATCTGAAAATACCTGTCTCATCGACGGGAAAGAATACATAAATTTCACTTCCTATAATTATCTTGGCTTAGCTTCCCATCCCGAGGTCATTTCTGCAAGTTGTGAGGCAACCAGAAAATATGGAACTTCTGTGTCTGCAAGCCGGCTTGTATCAGGACAAAAAATTATTCATCAGGAACTGGAGAATGAATTAGCAGCATTGCTAGGGGTTGAAGATGCTCTTGTTTTTACGAGCGGCCATGCGACCAATGTGATGACCATTGCCCATCTTTATGGACCTGATGACCTGATTTTGCATGATGAGCTTGCACATAACAGCCTTGTATTAGGTGCGGTTTACTCCCAAGCAACACGCATGACTTTCCCTCACAATGATTGGGAAGCAGTTGAAACTATTTTAACCAGAGATCGCGGGTTTTATAAGAGAGTTCTAATCATTATCGAAGGGGTCTATAGCATGGATGGAGACATCGCGCCTCTTAAGCATTTTATTAACGTAAAAAACCGCCACGCAGCCTGGCTGATGATCGATGAGGCCCATTCTATGGGTGTTCTTGGAAAAAGTGGAAAAGGTATTAGTGAACATTATGACATAGATCCTATTGACGTAGAAATTTGGATGGGAACTTTAAGCAAATCTTTTGCAAGTTGTGGTGGATATATTGCTGGAAAAAAGGAGTTGATTGAATACTTAAAATATACCTGTCCAGGATTTGTATTTTCCGTAGGACTTTCACCTGCTAATACAGCGGCAGCATTATCGTCCATAAAAATCATGGCGAGGGAGCCTGCGAGAATTCACCGCTTGCATGAATTGAGCCAATTAGCAAGAGAGACCGCACTGCAGTATGGTTTTAATATAGGATTAAATGAGCAGACTCCCATTTTACCCATCATTTTGGGAGACTCACAAAAATGTATCCGGGCATCAAGGGAATGTTTTAATCAGGGAATCAATGTAAAACCCATCATTTATCCCGCGGTGCCTGAAAACTCAGCTCGGTTACGTTTTTTTATAACCGCTATTCATACTCCGGAGCAAATCCTTAAGTCTTTTGAAATTTTATCCAGAACAGTCAACGTTTAAATGAACCCTCCTCTTGGTACACCCAGGCAGGCAAATTTTTCCTATATTCGAAGAGGGTCTAACTTGGGACTGGGTTGATAGTGACGATAGCTAGCAATGGGCTCGCCATCTTTATTTAAGCCGCAACCATTCTGTCCCATAGCACTTATTATCTCATAAGCACTTTTGTGTGCCATCTCGGCAAGTTTACGTGTAGTGCCTTCTTGCGAGCGCCATACACTTTTCGCATCAGGATCAGCGAAAGGAGAGGTTTGGTTATGCGCATGTTGGGCATAATGCCTTAAAACATCGTAATTACCTACTTTATAAGCCTCTACAATATGAGTTAAAGCAATTATTTTCAACTCTCTTACTGAATCCAAATGAACCCAGCGAGCCCATTTGTTTCTTGCGGCTTTTATTGTTGATAAATGTAATCGAATTTTGCTTTCCACTTCAGGATCGGGAATAAATTTATCCAGTTTTTTGCTTTCAGAGAAAGCTATTTTCGCAGGTAAATCCTTATCCTTGATTAACTCTTTATAAGCGGTTTGCGGCTTGTCCGGTAACATGAGTCCTACCTTAGGAAAAAAGGTTAAATCACTTGCAACCACACAATCATTATCCCTTACCCAACATCCCAGTTGAGTACTTAATTTTCTTTGGGCTTCCTGACGGGCAGCTTGCCCTTCCTTGGGAGTACACCCTTTATAAAAATCAGTTCCCCAGAAAACGCGAATTTCCTCGTGTGATCTCACGAACTCCCGCGCCATAGACATAGGATTTTCAGGATCAGTGGTCGCATCGGGTTTTTCATATTGTCTGGCATGTGTAAAAAATACCTCTGTCTTACCAGTTTCCGGATTCTTGCCAAGGATGGCTAATCCCATACATCCAGTAAGCCCCGCGGTCCAAACCATGTGAATGTCTTGTTCTTCATCCAGAATTAAGCCAGGTCCCTTTCCGGGTTCATCTCCATTTAATCCAATGACATGGTCTATTTGTGTTTCAAACCACGTTTCTTGACCAACAAACTGTTTTGCTGTCTTGTGCAATCGTTCGGGAGTTTCTCCCCAATGATTACCGCAGTCATATAGGTTAACAGGTTCAAACTTTTCAGAAGACATACTTGATAATGGTCAGTAACCATATCAAAAGTATAGCAGGGCAAAAAAAACTCACTTGGAAAAAATATGAATCAGGCAACTGAAAAAATCGATGCACCGATCTTTATATTTTTTTAGGGCCTTTTTTAAAAACGTATTGGGTAATGAATGACTCCAAAACGCTTAAAAGCTGCATTGCCCTGGGTGACTTTTGCACCTTTTGATGATTCATGAGTAACTCAAAAAGAATACGAATCAGTTTAAGACGAAAATAATAGAGTAATAAACGATAAAACATGAGAATTCCTTGTGGCATCCAATTATATTATAGTCAAAAGAGAAATTTTTTGAGCAAATTTATTCCTTATGCTATGATTTATTTTTCTATAAGGCAGTTTTTTTATTAATCTCACGCACTCATTTTCTGGTTCATGAAGAAGTATCCTTTCTCAATTACTGATTTAGCCCTTCCCTCTCCCCGAATCGGCAGTATCGATACCTATTCAGGCTTTGGCCCCGCACCCAAATTGGCGATAAAGGCCCATCAAAAGTTTCAGGCCAAACAACATCTGGAACACCCTGACTATGCATCAGAAGTGATAATCCAGCATTCAATTTCCTTTAAACGCCACCTGTTTCATCTTACAGGCCGTATGGATGGAGTGTACCAGGGTGAATCCTTGCGGATTGAGGAAATTAAAACAGCTTTTGACCCCCAAAAATTAATTGACGTGCTGGCCGATCATTACTTTACCCATCCCTACTGGTTGCAACTGCAAACCTATGGCTATATCCATTGGTTAAAAACACAAACCCTTCCGCAATTAAATTTAATGATTATTTCCTTGCGTAACCATAAAGCTTATCCGCTGCCTTTGGATTTAAACATCGAGCGCTTTGAAACCTGGCTAGACACGCGTCTAGGTGAACTGGTAGAGGAGATTAAAGATGCTAAGCGAAGGGTGAAGCGTCGTCAAAAACACAGTACCAGGCTTATTTTTCCATTTGAGCAACCAAGGCCTCAGCAAAAGGAATTAATGAGAGCGGTAGATAGTGCCATGAAGCAAAAAAAGCCGATGCTTATTCAAGCGCCTACAGGCCTAGGTAAAACCATGGGTATTCTTTATCCCGCATTAAAAGAGTCCTTAAGCAGGGGACAAAAAACGATTTACATCACGCCTAAAAATACCCAACATCAAATAGCTGTAAACACAGTAACCCTCCTTCAATCCAAAGGGGCCGCTTTTAAATCATTAGTGCTTACCTCGAAAAAAAAATTGTGCATGAAAAAAGAACCTGTGTGCACCAGCAAACAATGTGAGTTTGCCCAAAATCATTATACAAAATGTACTGAGCATGATTTATTAGCAAAAGCCCGGAAAAAAAATAATTTAGAAGCATCCTTTTTTAAGGAGCTTGCCAGATCCTATTTTGTTTGTCCCTACGAGTTGCAAATGGCTTGCGTCCCCTTTGCCGATGTAGTGATAGGTGATTATAATTATGTTTTTTCAACTACGCATGCCAATTCCCGCGTAGCCGCAATTGCTCTTGGAGAAACTGAAAGGCCTAATTTGGTCATTGATGAAATCCATAATTTACCCAGCCGCAGTATGGATTATTTTTCCCCCGAACTTAACGTTTCATTTTTTGAATTTTATTTAAATGCTTTGCATAAATATCCCCACATTTTTCAAAAAAAATTAATAAAAATAATCAACCAATGCATCGACCTCATTCACCAATCTGCCTTGCCTGGCATAGCTCATCCTCATCTTGCCCAAATTTCTGTCCACGACCTAAAACAACAGGAAGAACAACTCAATCAATTCCTGAGTAGTTATTTGGAGTCTGACTTAGTTATTGAGGAAAATGACCCTATTTTAAAATTATGCAACTATTGGTCTGAGTTTACTGCCGCGCTTGAATTTGTGAATCAAGGATATGAGGAGTTTTTTATTTTCTTCCACCCCCAACGGAATCTTTTAAAAATCAGCTGTTGTGATGCGTCTCGTTTTCTAAAAGAACACTATCTTAATTTTCAGCAAGTGATTGGCTTTTCAGCGACCCTAAAGCCTTTTAACTATTACAGCCAATTAATTGGGCTAAATACTCCAGACTTACATACGGAAGAGTTCGCCTCACCGTTTGCACCGCAAAACCGCAAGTTACTTCTCATTCCTCAAGTTTCGACAAAGTTCAAAGACCGTAAGTCCAATATTGTAAAAATAAATGAAGTAATCACCCGAATCGTCTCAGTAAAGCCAGGAAATTACTTTGTTTTTTTTCCAAGTTTTGAATTCCTGGAACAGGTTTTTCACCAAATTAAAGTACCACCCACTTTTCACCTTTTACGCCAGGAACGGGTAATGTCCCCTTTTGATGCAAAATTTCTACTGCAGAAACTTCAACAAAGGGAAAAACACCATTTGTTCTTTGCAGTACAGGGAGGAATGTTTGCCGAAGGTATTGATTATGTGGGGGACTTAGCCATTGGCGCCTTCATTATAGGCCCTCCCCTCCCTGTTTTTGACTGGGAACGGGAACGGAGGAAAGAATATTACGAAACTCATTATCAGGCAGGAAAAGAATACGCCTACATCTATCCTGCCATGGCTAAAGCAATTCAAGCCGCAGGCAGAGTGATTCGTACAGAAAATGACCGCGGATTAATTGTCTTGCTGGATAATCGTTTTCTTCATGAAACCTATAGCCAATGCATGCCTAAAGACTGGTTTGTTGAGAATCCCCAAGAACTCATTTCCAAATCCATATTAAATGATGTGTCTTTATTTTGGAGCCCAGAAAAATAACAGCCCAACATGGGAATGCATCCATATTGTTTTTGACTTTAAGACCCAGATGTACTTAAATCTCCCCTCTATCCTAAGTTTTCCTCCACATAGTTCGCAGATGGGTGAATTAGCTCAAAGAAAAATTTTAATTATTGACTGCCAAACCACAGGAATGCATCCCAGTACTGGCCGTTTGCTGCAAATCGGTTGGAGTATCTTTGATCCCGGCAAGATTGAATCAAAAATTGAAAAATGGACCTTGAAACTGGATGAGGAAATACCCAACAAAATAAGAAAAATGCTTCAGCTTTCCGAGACTGATCTTATTAAAAGTATGGATCCACGGGTTATTTTCAATAAATTGCAAAAAACTTTAAAAAAACTGGGTGCTAATCCCATTGTTATTGCCCATTACGCTCAGTTTGAGTACAGTTTTTTAAAACATTTTTATCAAGAGCACACGCAAACAGAACAATTAAATTTTCAACTTTTTTGCTCTCAAAAAATAGCAAAACGTTTACTCCCCAATCTTCCCAGTCATAACTTAAAAGCCATGGCGGGTTATTTAAAACTTGAGAATACCCCAAAAAATGAAATCTTCTCCCACATCAAAATGACTCGCAGTATATGGCAAGCGCTAATACCCTTACTGAGGTCACAGGAGGTAACCGATTATAAAACCCTTTCTCAATGGCTTACCCAAAAGGCCCTGCCAAAGCCTTCTTGTTATGAATACAACATCAACCGCCTGACAAGACTTGAAATTTCGTCTAAACCAGGCATTTATCGCATGTTAGCCCAGGATAGATCCGTTTTATATATTGGCAAAGCCACCTCGTTAAAAACCCGGGTAAACTCTTATTTTCGAGGAATTAAAAATAGGGACAGGCGTAAACTCGAAATGTTGGCACAGGTTTGGGAGATTGAAACCATGGAATGCGATACCCCCTTGGAAGCCGCACTACTGGAATCAGAGGAAATAAAGAAATGGAACCCACCTTACAATGTTTTATTAAAAGCAGATAAGCGAACGCTTATTTTTTATAATTATGATTATACTCAATCCTCCAAAGCCTGGGATAATAATTTTTATAATGGCCCCCACAGGCCTGACGATTCTCTTTCCTTTTTGCTGGAATTAATAGATGCCTTGAAAACAAAAAGAGACATGCCGTTTTTTGAAGAAGCCATTCCCTATCAAAAAATGCAGGAGGCCTGGATACTCTTTTGCTCTTTAAATTCCCTTGGCTCCCTGGACGTTCAGTCAGCATCGCTACGACACGTTTTTGTGATTGCTTATAAGCTATTAAACCAATTTGAAAAAATACATGGCAAAGAATCTTTTCAAAGCTGGTGGCTGCAAGAAAAAAAGAAAAATCTTGAAAAGGATCTAAATGATGAAGAACAGCTCGCCAAGAAACTAACACGTATTTTTATAAGGGCTGCAGAGTCGCTTCGTAAAAGCAAACAGATAAAGCGTCTGTATAATTCATCACACACTATCTGTTCTACTCAAAAAAAAATAACCCTTGTTAACGGAGAATTTGATCCCAATCCCTCTCTTAAAAAAAATAATGCCTTTGAAGTGCATCATTACGATCGTTTGTCCATTTTGCTATCCGCTAAAAAAAACAAACTGATTACCAAGGAGTAAAATGACAATACTGATTGGTGAACTCTTTAATCTTCGCGTGAATCAACAGACGCCCATTAAAACGCTACTTTTGCTGTTAGCGGAATTTGATATCAGGAGCCATACCTAACAGCGAGAGCAATCCCCATAGGCACAAAGACATACCGGCACTGAAATATAAAATCAGAAAAAAGTAAAAAATAAGTGGATTATCCTTACGTGTGGGTCGATAGACACCACACCATAGGTTTGTACCCCCCCGAAGTTCTCCGACACGGTACCCGTGATATGCAACCACTAATAGACACACACCGGTTAATAGCAGGAATAATACGCTGAGCCAGTGCGGCATCATGACACCCCCCCTGCCCTGGTGATTTTTCTTAATACCGTCAAAGCAACCATAATAGCCACACTAAGCGCCCCGGTCTCCAGGATCTCAAATGGCCATAAATTGTGTGAAGAAGGATCTGCTGAGATATCGATGACAAGTCGCAACACCACAAATGCCATCAGTGCTGCAGGAACAAACGCAGCAATACGCCACCCCCCCTCCCATCTCCATAAACCCAGTAAGGGTGTAATAATTCCCAGAATACCAAGTGCGAACATACTGAGCATGAAAATAAAGGCTAGCATCCTGTCGCCAAAAGATAGTGGCGTATTCATCTGTCTTGTATAATTTTGTTTTTGCGCCGCAGCATCAAGTGCACTCAATTGTGTTACCCAATCAGGCTTGATATGAACTGTATTTTGTTGGTCGCTGCCAGTGACTTGTACGGGGTACGTCGCGACAACAGGAGTTTCTCCTAAAGAACCATCCCCTGCAAGAATTCTAACCTCGTCTACCTGCTCCCCGGGATTGAACAGGAAAAACCAGCCAAGTGCCCCTCCACTGCCGGGTGGGTAGACACGGGAGGGATTGCTCCCTGCAGACACCACTTTACCCTGAAAATAAGGTTTGACCCAAATTTTAACGGGTTGGTCGGACTGGTAGTGCAAGTGGAGATAAAAGTTCTGGTTTTTACTCAAGGTAACTACATTTCCAGGCGGATCCGTATCGACTACTTCTACCGTGGTTTTAGCAAACACATGGGTAGAAAAAGTCAGCCAAAATCCCAGAAATAAAAATAGAATCACCCTGTCCATACCGAATTCTCTTGCAATTCGTCGCTTCATCGCACTCAGCTCTCCTACTGATAGGACTGGTCAATAAACTCCATTTAGGGGTATGGTGTAAAATTAATAAAATTTATGGCCATTATACCTCCACATTGGACAGTTTAATTGAGTCCCGATTAAATCCTTGTTCTGCAAAATAAATGCTTATAAACAAGCTTAATCTAAATTAATCCCCTTTTTCTATAGGAGCAATAGGTAGAAAGACACCTTATCCTGATAAAAATGCATTAAACTTATATAGTTTAAATCAAAAACGGGAGCTCAGGCTTATGCCATTGATTAAACTATACACCTGGCCCAAAGCTTTTTTATTTAATCTAGGTATTCCTTTATTCATGCTCATGCGGCCCATCTACATTAAAAATATTCTTCTCCCATTAGTAAGATGGAACCAGGCATTCCCGTTAACCAAAGAGAATCTGGAGCAGTTGGCAATAGAGCGAGGGGTAAGTATCAAACTATCGAATATATTGATAAATTATATAGTCAATAATCCCTCTTTTTTAATTAAAAATTATAATAAATGGATTGCGAATCCAGTCGAAGGTAATTGGAAAATAAAAAAATATACGGTTAGAGATTCGGGCAACACCTTTTATTTATATACCTTAATAGATTCAGAGAATAAAGTTATCGATTTTATCGTGTTGGATAGTGATGATGCGCGCAGCGCAGCTTCATTTTTTAAAAAATCGGTCACCTCCAAGGGTATCCCTGTGCAACTCCAATCCCTGCTTGACTCTCTCCAAGTATTTATCCAAAAAAAGAAATAAAACCGGCACCCTGCCTTGCAAGCCGGGAATAACTTTCTGATTTTATAAGTTCGCTTACAACACCACTTGCAGGTAAAGAGCCAAGTTATAATTGCGGGCTTATCGTTGCATCTTCTGTATGCTTCATATCAGATGATGGTGGAGGTCTAACTTGCTGCATCGCCTGTTTGTAAGTTTGGAATTCTTCCATGTTGGTTTTCTTGGCGTCTTTTAATTCGTTAGATAACTTGTCCAGGGCCTTAAGGGCATGACTCAATGCTTTCTTTGTTTTGCTAAAAAAGCCAAAGTCCCCATGCTTCTCCATTTCTTTGATTTCACCTAACAGCTGTACCCTTAAATCCGCTATATCTTTAATATCTTTTCCATCCACTATTTCCATATTCCCAATAATGATACTTAACCGCTCCAATTTTTCTTGTAATTTTTCTTTCTTCGGATGATTTCCCATATATTTTTGATTGGCAATTTCCAACTCTTTAGACACTACTGCTATGCGTTGCCGAATTTCTTCCTTGGCTATGGCTAAATCCAATTCTGCCGAAGTATTGATTAGGGAGGAAATTGGAAATTCGCTGATGAAAACTTCCAGTGTCATTGGGGGGGCTTTCTTTTGTTCCTCACTCAAAATTTCTTGCGCAATTTCCCACTTCTCAAATACTCGCTTGGAAATTAAAACGGCCCCTTTATCATTTTGTTCTGCATCTACCCATTTATTGGACTTGGGGGGATCTTCTTTTTTGAGAATAAGATCATTAGTAATAACCATGCTCAAATTATCACGTCCATGACTTTTAAACCATTTTTCCGCAAGTTTTGATCCCAATTGTCCGAATTTAAAACCACCTGCACCATAGGCTTTGGATTCTGTTATCTTGGTATTATTTAAATCCAATGTTATTTTCTTATCGAAATCATCTGTTTTCCATGCTCGCCTTGAGCCCATAAAAGAAACAATTTTTTTAAATAGACCAGGATGTTCGCCATCTACTCGGCAGAATACAGCCCGCGTATCGGGCAATTTGTTAATGTCCTTAAGTAGCTTGGGCCCTCCTACAGGATTAAGATGGCTAGAAAAGGTTTCTGGAATGACCACACCAAGTAAAGGAGCCGTACCATTCTTTGAGGGGGCAGCTAAAAGAGTATCCCGCATCCTCTCCTTGACATTTTCTAAGATACTGCTTTGTGAATGTAAATTAGAAATACCAGAATAACCTTTATTATTAGCAACTTGAATAACTAACTTTCTCATTTGGGAAACTTCGCGAGCAACACCGCCATCAATAGCTACCACATCGTTTCCAGAAGCATCACCCTCTATTTTGGGGAGAAGTTTAACTGCTTTCTCAACTGCGGCCTTGGCAGCAAAAGATTTTCCACTACCAGAAGGTCCTGCAACCACAACAACTGGACGTTCTGTCCATTTCTCTCCTTCAAAATGAGAGGTAGATGCCCGAAACACGGCATTCATGTATTCTTCGCTATTCATCTCCTCTTCGAGTGCTAATTGATATAAGCGGGTATATTCTTTACCAAGAAAATCTTCCATTCTGATTGTTGCTTTTTCAGGATTTGTTTTGCGGATCTCGGGGTCACCCTCAAAGTTCCCCTCTTTTACAGCATTTTTAGCAGCCATAAGCTTTACGAATTCCCTTCTAAAAAAAGTTGAATCATCGCTACCTGGCTCCCCAGGCATTCCATGGTCTAACTTATACTTAGCAACCTTCGCTCGATGCTGGTCTTCATTATTCTTAGTATTCTTATGTAAGCGCTCTATCCCATCTTCATCCAGACGTTGCTGTACAAATTGTCTGTCATAAGCTTTTTGATTTACAGCAGGGTTATTTTTGGAAGCTGGGGTGTAATAGCCAATTTGAGAGATTAAGGAACTTTCTAATTGATCCGTTTTTTCGTGAGTCATAATTTTATACCGATTGAAAAATTAAAACACCAATAGGATAATTATAGTTTAAATATTTACTGGTATTTTTTTACCTAAATCAATTTTAAAAGAACAAAAATAGTACATAGGCATCGCATACCATCCTCCCCAAACTCTTTTACCCGGTGCAAACATCTGATCTGCTTTTGATATTGGATGTAATCTGGAAGAAAAAACACCTTGTTAAAGGATGAATCATCCAAATAACTTCTAAATCCCACAAGAAATTTGACAGACTATAAACAGACTTATCCACAGAAATTGTGAATAACTTAAATAAGATATTCGGAATTTAAAAAAGATATTAGCCCATAAAATATGGGATTCTTATAAATTTAAGGATTGGGAATTCATTTCAGCGAAAAATAGATATCCACAGAGAAGGGATATTTAAAAAGAATTAAGACGTAGCTATGTTATACAAATAAATAATAAAAAAACAGTCTTGACTCGAAGTATTTTAATTATTTATTTTTATCCGCTGCCTGGTTTAACTTTTTGCTTAAAAAATAGTACTACTAATGATTCTTTATGATTTTTAACAGACTTGAAGTATAAATATTTGACCTCATTATACTCATCAAGAATGATTCAAAAATGGGTAAGTTGAACATGATGAATAATTTAAAAACTTTTATTTTATTGGCATCACTCACTGCATTGCTTGTAGTTATCGGCGCATTGCTTGGTGGCTCTACAGGAATGTTGATTGCATTAATATTTGCCGGGATTATGAATTTTTCAGCTTATTGGTACTCAGATGCTCTTGTTTTGCGGATGTATAGGGCTGAACCGCTGACTAGCAATAATTTTGTTTACAAGATTGTATCAGATCTTGCCTATCGGGCAGGAATTCCAACACCCAAAGTTTATTTGATCAATAATCCTGCTCCAAATGCATTTGCCACCGGGAGAAACCCCGAGAATGCCAGTGTAGCAGTAACTACTGGCTTATTAGATCAATTAACTAAAGAGGAGTTAAGTGGAGTTTTAGCCCATGAACTGGCTCACGTCCTTCATCATGACACCTTAATTAGTGTAGTGAGTGCGACAATCGCGGGAGCAATTAGTGGAATTGCTAATATGTTCATGTGGTTTTCCATGTTTGGGCAAAAATCAAACGAAGAAGGTGTTCATCCTGTTGTTGGAATGATAATGATGATATTCGCTCCTCTGGCAGCAGGATTGATTCAAATGGCAATCTCTCGCTCCAGGGAATTCGAAGCAGACGCCGGTGGCGCCCGTATTTGTGGCAATCCCCAATGGCTTGCCAGCGCTTTATTAAAAATTGAACACGCTAGCCAGCAGCAATATTTTGCTCAAGCAGAAACGCATCCATCTACCGCACATATGTTTATTATTAATCCGTTAAATGGCGCAAAGTTGGCGAACTTGTTCTCAACGCATCCATTGACTGCGGAAAGGGTAAAAAGGCTAAAGGCAATGTCTATTTAAATAAAAAGTGCTTTATTTATCCAATTAAGGAGAATTCCTTTTCCTAGTCCTTCGATGTGATTAACACTAATGCTTATCTGTAACAGATAAAGCTTTTTTATTAGCTCATCGATGGGTTAATACTCATAAGTACTAGTTATCGAATTGAGTTTAGCAATAAATCGAAGCGTACTCTCCCACTTCAAGTGATTTGCTCCTTTTTAAAACGACGCTACCAGGAGTAGATTCCTGATTTTATTTCGATTAATATCCTGATTTTTGACAACCCCTGAGTTAAACCTTGTAGTCATTGTTGGAAACTCAAATGAAAGAAAAATACCCTCTTATAGAAAGTACTGAAAGCAGCAGTTTACCCACTGAAATGTGGGTTAATGTAACTAATAAATTACCTAAATTAGATTTATTCAATTTTTATAGAAGCTCCAAGGAACAGAAAGAATTATTACAATATGAACTCGATAAAGCGACCTTTTTAGATTTTGTAGTGCGTGGAGACTACCATTCTGTTAGGGCCGCACTTGAGAGAAATATCCGTTTACTTTTCCATAGAAATGAAGTGACTGATTGCTCTGGTCGAACTTTTTTTGCAATTAGCGGTTTTGAATATGCACTTTGGGCTTTTGACAAACACATGTGGACATTAATTATAGAGTGCATCCCTGCAAACGAAGAAGGTAAAGAAATTCTGGAACTTTTATTGGATCAATATAACAGGTTACGCCAACAAGGTGTTTCCTACAGTCTAAATGGACAAATAACCACCGGAGAAACCCACTTTGATCTTGAATCTACCCTCATTCATCAGTTGCAACTTCAAGTGAATTATTATCGAAGGGTTGGGGGATTTCTTGCAAATTGGGATAGTAGTAATCATATTAATAAACTATTTGTAGAAGGAGTTGGTGGAGCCCAAAAATTACTGCCGATGTGCATTGCCAAAGCATATTGCAGCAGTGAACCTTTTTCTCCTTCACCGAAGTTTGAAGACAGAATCGACTGCAAACCCCAATTCTATTGTTATTTCACAGAAGAAAAATATCTCGATTGGTACGGCAAGGATTCCGGATTAGGTTCAGAGGTGGCGATCTGTAAGGGATTCAAAAATGGTGCGGAAAGTTTTAGAGCAGGAACTCCGGTTGCTAAAGCGGAATTACTCGAAATGGATTTGGCCGCAATGCAGACATTCCTGGCACTAAGAACAAAGGAATTACTCAATCTCGAAGCGCAGCTTGCAGAACGACAAGAGGCTCATCTTAAGCCTATGATGGGTGGATAAATCAGGCCGCGTGTTTTTTAGCACGGAGTCGCTATAAAGTGCCGAATGAATGAGGGATTTCGTCTAAGTTTGTTTTTTAAGTTTATAAGGTCTGGAAGAAACTTCAGTTACAACCCGGTTAACTCAAGAAATATTTACTTGTAATGTTTATTTTATTTTTCACTTGTCTAGCATTACTCTAAATCGTTTAAAAATAATCTCGTTCCAATTAAATGGGAACACTTGCTTGCCTCTGAGGACTCTCAGTATTGGGTCGCTGAGCAATCAAAAAGGATAAATAATTGACTATTTGGTTTTAAAATAATATGATCTCATCCCGTTTTGCGTCATTAAACAGTAAAAATGTCTTTAATTTTTTTATATCAGTTAGAACAGAAATATTATCCAAAATTCATTGAAGCACTCCTGCTTGATATGAGAACCAGTAACTATGGGGGAACAGTTGAGGATCAGACATTAGGTGTAGCTATTTCCCTATTGGAAGAACCCGGAAAATATACAGACCTCAGCTTGGAAAAAATCATTATCGGCACCCTGAATATGGCAATAACCCTGCAAAGCTCCAAATACGGTAATATAACCCCTCAAACGGTCGGGGAAGATATTTATAACAAATTCACGGGTGAAAGCAATTATTGGTTTGTGGGTTATAACATGGCATTAAGAAATAATAAGGAATTATCCCCCCAGGACGCACTAAAATTTGCAATCCCCGTCATTGAGCGCGCTGCCAAGGGCCGATTCTACATTACCCCGTGCTTTCCCAATACATTAAATCTATTTTTTGAGTATTACATGGAGCTTGACCCGCATTTTGTTCCTCCACAAATACCCACCGGTGATACATTTGGTAAATGGACCCCGGAACAATTTTTAGTATGGAACACCAATTACTCCTCTTCTTTATTGAGCCAATCCTTATTTGCAGTGAAAAAATACAAATTGGATCCAGCAAATCTCCCCCAAGAATTGAGTAATGAATTGAACCACTTGATTGCTATGGATAGAGAAGATAATGGAGATAATGAAGAAGAGCGTACAAACAGAGCAACTTCATGTTGTATGATTATCTAAGAATAAAAAATTCTTCTATTGTTGAACGACCCATTAAGGTTTAAATCTCGTTTGTAAGCAAACGAGCCACGCTACCGGCAGAAGAACCCAGGAATGTAAAAGTCGCTCTTATTAGAAGGTGAGCCTCAGTGAAATATTAATTCAAGTTGCTAACTGTTAACGTTAAAATCCCGCTTGTAATAAAGGAGGAATACACTTGTTTTTATTCAACGTTTGTTTAAAATTCGAAAATAAGATGTCAAAAATAAAGATACAATGAGTATTTATAGAGCCATCATTGAATTAGAGAACTTAAAAAGAACAATTCCCTACTATTCCGCAAAAAATCTATTTGTTGAAAAAAAATTAAAGCAATTAAGAAAATCTTTTGATGTGTCATTACCCGATTATTATCATAAAATTTATGAGCAATTAGATGCTGAAATAAAAAGCACCTCTCAAGGGTTTTATCAGTTAAAATTGATTAAAGTCAGAAACTTAATATTTGAAGTCATTAATAAACAAAAAAATATTCAATCCCGAACAAGAGCATTTAATTATAAGGCAGCTCAGAGCGCTGATAAAATGCTGCAAGAAATTCACCTTATGGGTGGAGTCTTAATTTTGCCAATTCAACAATCCAAAGATATCCGATGTGGTAATTCACAAGGGGAATGCTCTGGATATATTACGGAATGGGCTCTTTGCTTGATTAATGGAAAAAACCCGTTTGGAATTAATCCACAAAAACCACCTTTTAAACCAGTCACCCTACAAGTACGGCGTTTTTTTTCAGATGCAAATCACCTCGCTCCATTAACGGAAAGAATTTGCAGTTTACAGGATTTATATGGTTCTCGCTTGTGGGAGGGTAAAATTGCACACAAATTTTCTGCTCAACCTGTTTGGAAGCTCAGCATCCAGGGATTACGTTTCCATAAAAACACCAAAGAAATTGCTAATAAATTAATTTCTTTAACCAAGCAAAACACCAAGGAAATTTTTCAATTATCATTGTTAGGTGCTTCAGGACACACCATGGGTTTTTATAAAGATGATAATAAAAATTACCACTTCCTCGACGCAAATAAGGGATGGTTCATGTTTCATAGCAGTAAAGAATTTAAAAAATTTCTCCCCTTTTATTTTAATAAATTAAATTATAGCTCTCGTTATTGGTCCCATTTGATCAATTCTTACTCTGTTGAAGGCAATCCTCGCGCAACTTTACCTACCTCGATTATTTCAGCGAATATCCGGTACACTCTTAATAAACTTTATACTAATTATATTTTTATAGTCACTAAAAAAATAAAAGAAAAAATAAGCAAATTTGCTGCATTTATCGTTCCTGGAACAAAGGTAGAAGTTAAAAGCCATGGAGAATTTCACTTACCCTATAATAACAAGATATTATCAAAGGACGATTTAGAATTACCCCGTAGAAAACCATCTCTGAAAGCACAAAAAAATTATCATAATTCTGCTGGGATTCTTGATATCTCTTTTACACAAATGAAACGTAGGCAAAATATCTGTGATGATACAGAACAGAAAGAATCACATAACACTTGCCGCATCTAATTCTATAGAAGTTCTGGCGATAACTCGAGAGTCCCAGCGTGCTTGGAGAAAATTCAAAGAAGAAACACCTTATAAACTAGTGATGATAATTGGTTAAGAGTTCAAGATATGTAATCAAACGACATTAAAGCTTCCAGGCATCTTTTAAAATTTAAAAAAGTTTTTTCTTCTATTGTAAAATTAATCCAATAGTGCAATAATTACACACAATGCTCGTATAAAATGTTATTTGCATGCCTATTTTATTTTTCCAGACTTTAGATTCAGCTTCTAACAACTTAGGAATGAGTACCGTTAATCCTGAGCTGGTTTTTAAAAAGAGGACACAAATTGAAGCTTCAAAAACAAAAATGTATGAGCGGAACATAGAGAACAGCATTACTCTTTCTTCTCGAGGAAGACATTTATTGCAATTTCCAACTTTGGAAGTTATTGACATCTTTCGAATAGCTACTACTCCTCCCGACCCCCAAACCTTCACTTTGTCTGTGATTAGCTAAGTCTCACCTGGCTGAGAGTCACGTACATTACCTAAGACAGTATAGCTAGCTGTCGTTTGAAGAAGTTGCTGTTTCTGCAAAGTCATTTTTTCATATAGTGTGTGTAACATTCTTTCAAATAACAACAGTATCAATAGCGTAGCAAAAAGATTTAAACATGCATTAAGTTAGGTTCATAAGATGAAATGCAATGTGTGGGAATTCACATGAAAGATAAAGAGCTGAGAAAAAAATTATTAAACAAATGCATTGAGATTAACGCTTCAATTAATCAAAAAATTCCTTTGGCAGCGAATCGATATGAAGAATTTGAACAGATTGAGCGCAGCAAAATAAAAGCGTATGAGGAGGCTCGACGGGCAAATACCCCGGAAGATGAGCAATTAGAAGCATGCATATACGAAATGGAATATCTTGAAGCCCATGATAGGAAATCTGAGGCGCATGAAAGCTATGTAAGACAAAAGCAAATCGAGTACTATATTTTTGAGTTTATTAATGAGCGTTTTAAGGAATTTTGTCTCGAGAACCAGGTAAAATCGCCGCACAATCTAACCAAGAATCAGAGGCAAGAGTTCAAGCAAATTATTCTCAAACAGTCTTCAATTTTATGTGAAAAAATTGCAAGAGCAAAAAAACTGCTGGGAAGAGGAAGCAGTGATATTAACGTCACTGAAATAGATGACTATCTTGAAAAAAATGCCGATGATCTCATCCAAATTTTATGCCAAGGAAAAGAATTAACGATTACCGATAAAGAATTAGCTTATCGGTTTAAAAAAACCCTTGAATTGGCTGAACATCGAGATGCCTTTCAAAAGCAATTTAACCGTGAAAACGCTCTGCTTTTTCAAGGAATGAGTGATAAAAAGGTTATACAAACAATCCAAAAATCAAATATATTTGCCATCGCCGAATATTTTGATAGACCAGAAGTCAGTACGGGTTTTTGTGAGGAACATGCCGCCATTGCCCTTAAACGATTATATGATGAATATTTAATTGACAGTGATATCCGCGTTGAGAAAATTAGTATTGATTACTTTGATGATGAGGGCAACCCTACAGATGGGCATACGTTTTTGGTCATTGACCGCAATCCCGATAGTCCTCTCAATGACATCAGCCAATGGGGGGGAATCCTTTTTGACCCATGGAATAGGATAGCCTGTTTTACAGAGGACTATCATTCTTTACCTTATTTTTATATTTCCTATCCGAAAGGGGCAACATGGAAATCCATCCCATTTACAGATGCTGATTATTACCTACGCTCTACAATCCGGGACGCGAATAAATATTATCAGATGACAGGGAACGACGACATAGAGAGACGGAGAGCATTGCTGATGGAAGAACATCAGTTGTATTCGTTAGATGGAGTCGAATTGGAAGAAACCAAGGCATTTCTTACTGAACTGATTAATAAATTACGCCCCGCCAATTTCGAAGGATCCATTGAACTCTTTATTACAACGACAGGCGATAAATTGGTTAAATCGCTGGCCGGATTTTCTAAACCCGCGATCGTCATTCACAGCGATTTTCTTAAGCAAATGCAAAATGGCGTTTATACGGTTGAAGAATTAGAGTTCGCTTTAGCCAATGAGCTACTTTACATAAAACACGAAGGTGTTGGAATTTATTATGAAATTTCAGCCAGTGAACAATTCAAACTCGATAAACTAACGATTGAACAATGCCATAATATACCAGCAGGTATTAGTTACTTAAGAAAAAGCATTAACTTTCAAGAGCAACATAAATGGGATGTTAGTAATGTCCATCCATCTTATTTGGTTTATGATTCTCAACAAGCGGGATTAGCCGATTATCATCAACGTATTAAAAATTTGTTAACCTTGCTGGCTATCAAAGAAAATGAACGCAATGAAAAACAACACACGTCTTTGCCAAATACTATTTTAAAAGCTGTCGCCCCGATTCAACGAGAAATTTTCTTTAAAAAAAAATGTGATGCATGCAAGAATACTGTAGCGAAACTCAAGTTTTTAGAATCCAAATTAGCAGAGCTAACCGTTGAGTTATTACCCTATGAAATAGTCTCTAGTGTTGGAATTAAGGTTCGGGATTTCTGTCAGATTTTGTATGCGATGGATATTAATTTGAAGAATGCGGAAGTGAAAAAAGCAGCGGAAGAATTGATTGAACGTGCTTTTGAGCTACGAATTCCAGCTTTTGAACAAATTTATCTGGCTCTTGTCCATCAACATTTTACTGGTCGAAACTATTTGAAGAGTAACGTCCAACTCCCTCCACTTGGACCTTTCAGGGTCTTAAACGATGCATTTGAAGCGTTTGTTAAAGCAAAAAGCTTTGAGGAGGCGAAAGAGGCAGCAGAGTCACTCAAAGCGTTACAAAAAACCCTCACCGATCATATTAAACATCCCCAGGGGCGAGCAAGAGTTCATACCTATCAATTTGAAGCAATCCATCAGCGCATGCCTGTCGGAAACGAACGATTTTTTGGTTCAATTATTGGTGAACATATTAAGTGGAATACTTTTGCACCGCAGAATAATGTTGCTGAAGTGCCTTGGTCGAGTCATCTTGAATGGGCACAAAAAGATGAGAGTTCTATTATTGCCGAGACATTATGGCACCTCGGCGTAACTCGTGATCAAAACGTATGGTCTTTATTGCCTGACAAAAAACTATTGTCTTTCATCCTTAATTATGATGAAACCAAACCAATTACTACATTGCCCCCAGAGCTTGATTCCTACAGTGGTTATTATTGTGACGCTATATTGACATTTTTATCTGATAAGGTGACTAAGAATTTTAACGTCAATTTCGAGATGTTTTTTAGTGAGGTCTCTTTTGAAGATAAATTGAAACAATATTATGATTTGAACTGGCCCGTATTAATCAAACCTTCAGAAGATAATGCTCGCAATGTTGACAATCTAGCCATTCAATTTTTGCTGACTGAATTTACAAATATAGCCATCAATGGGACTCCAGAGGAGAAAGCCGTTGTAAAAAGCTTTTTCCTGGGACGAGAAGATAAACGAGATCTGGAGCACTTGCTACAGGCTTCAAATGAAATAAAATCCAAATTACATTATAACGCTCCCTATGTTCAATTTGTTATTAATCAGCAATTTCAGGACAAAAAATTTGATTTATTTACCACGGAAGAACAACTAAAATTTCTTAATGCTAGCTCAATGGATTTTTATGAAATTCCGCCTCGGGCATTTATTCAGATTTTTCGCTTGCCTTTTGACTCATTCAGTCTTGATTGTTTGGAACAGTTACTCCCTTTAACTAATAGAAATGTGGATGATGGGACGCGGGTCTATTCTATTGCACCTATCTTTTTTCAAGAACATATCAAAGAGTATGGAAATTATGAGATATTAACCAAAGAGACAATGGCCTTACTCAAACTTGCTATGCAGTATGTGAGTAATCCTGTTGATCGTGCCGACATATTCAAATCATTCCTCTGGAATTTACCGCAAGAAGCCACTGGAACCAACCATTTAACAGCGAATGATTTAATTCTTATTTATCGTATGTTTGATTCACAACTGCTCTTTCCCTCCCCAGAGGTGCAAGAGCATTTTGCTCGGCTGGTTATCGAACGGATAAAAGAGATATCAGATCCCGATGAGCGTATTCAGGCATTGGAAGAGCTTCTCTTTGTAGAAAATGCAATCAGTCTCCCTATTAGCTATATTTCTCTACGTAATGAAGCCATTGAACAATTAGTCAAAGACCTAAGAGATAAATACGGTCAGGATGACCAATCTCAGGAATATAAAGAAAAGATGATAGCTGTGATTAATCATCTGTATAAAAATATGGCAAAAAGAGATGTCACATTAATGCTGTCGCGATTAGCCAATGCCATCGAATCTCAGTGGGAAGTGACTGAACATTTAGGTATTTTGTTAGAGCCAGATAAATATCTATCTACTAATCAACAAGAAAAGATCGATTTCTCTATTAGTAGCCTGGCCGCGGCCTCTCGGAAGCTGAGCGAAGACAAAAACGACATACAGGAATTTTTGGAATTTATTTCTTCTCCTATCAGTCGTCAAACAACAGATAGATTTTCCAGTTATTTATTAAGCCATCATAAAATAAACAGCCTGGCAGCCCTGTTAGGCTACAGTGGTAATATGGCCGAAAGCGAAAATAAACAGTCCAGAACTATTACGCTCATGTTAAGGACTTTTTACGCGCAATTCTGGGATGTAAGCCTGGAAGAGCGAGCGGTTATTGTGGATCACTTGCTTATTCCTGCCAACAAAGTAAAAACAGCTGCTGAAATGGAACATGCCTACAAAGAAGCCTTTTCCTACGTTGCCCATAAATTATTCCCGCATGCCGAAACAGATAAAGAAGAAAATTTTGCTTATGCCTTGTTGAAAGCTTATCTGGGTTCAGCGGATAAATACATTCGCAGCCATTTATTAGCAGGAATGTTAGTAGCCACCAATCAATCGAATGGGGCTAGGCAATCACCCAGTGCGGGTAAAAAACTAGCCATGCTATGTGAGCACATGGGACCGGCCTATATCAAACTGGCTCAGGCAGTTCATAGTCATCCGAATACACCTGAGCCTATTCGCCGCGATCTGGATCACTTGAAGGGACGGGCGAACCCACCTCATCGTTGGCAATTGTGGCGGCTCTTGCGCGAGGTGGTTTCACGTGACGATCGCAAAATGATTAAACGTGTCGGCGCTCTTTTAGGCTCGGCCTCCTATAACCTGGCTCTTGAAGCAGAGTTAGAAAATGGACAGGATGTAGTGCTATTGATGTTGCGTGAAAATGCAGCAAAAAATGCGCAAGAAGGTTTTATGCATTTGCAAAAGACCATTGAGTCTTGCTCGCATGTTGATATGGAACCCATTCGGGAGAGTATTCTATCGATTATCAAAGAAGCCAGAGAACTGTCGAAAGTTGAAATGGACAGAAAGTTAAGTGAGCAGCAAAACCTGATTGCAGCCGAGCTATACGCTCGTTCCATCACAGTGAGCGTTGATGATAAACCACATACTTTTACCATAATTCCAGCTCATTTGATTAAAAGCGGCGAAGGCTATCGATTCATTGAACGTATTTATGGAACCGAATTTAATGAGCTTCCTAACCAAACTCCTGAAGACAAGGAAATTCGCCGAGCGATTGCTAAAGCAATCATCACGATGGAGCTCATTAACATACTTCAGGGTGGTTGTTTTGATTCCGACCGCCATGGTAATCAATTGCGCCATCAGAATCATCAATTGGGTTTATATGATTTTGGTGAAATGTCTTTGCAACCCCCCAATGAGGTAGAATTAAATCAATTAGCGAGCGTCTTGGCCGACATTCCCCAAGCGGCTATAAAAAACAAGCTGTTTGATACCAGCTTTGATCTCCTGCTAACAAAGCATATCCAAAAAGCGCTTGAAGCGGGTGAGCCAACTCGCTATTTAATGCGAGTACGTAAAGGGCTTTTGGCATTAAGAGATTTCCAAAAAGAATTATCCACTGAAGATTTAATGGATGTGTTACAACAGGTTAATGCCAGTGAAGCCATCCATCCTAAAGTCAAATTCCAACTGGCAAATACCATTCGCATGGCTCAATACATTGAAGATATGAGTCAGAGTTATCGGCGTTTTGTCAACAATTTGGGTTTTTTCAAGAGAAAGGTAGACTCATTATTCACAGGGTATAGCCCCCATGATCCGTCATCGCAAAATGGATCATTACCTGATAATGAACCAAACATTTTTTGTTAAAGGCAAATAAAAAAAGAAACTAAACCCTGTATAGTATATTTTATTTGTTACAAGCCTTAAGTGACTCATCTTAATCCGGCTTGCAAGCGTACTCTGATTGATTACAGTCAGGTACGCTTTTTTGTTTACTCGCCCTATTTATGTATTCGAATATTTTTATTTTCACTTATCTTAAGGCGTTAGCTATTTCATAGATGTATCGTTCATATCTAAGGTAACTTTCTTCAAAAGCTTGGGGCAAAATGTTTTGGATTACATAGTGCTTCATTTCCTCTATATTTTGACTGCCATCCCATTCCCAAGTTATTGAGAAATATCCATCCCAGGTGTAGCACCAGCCTGCTGATTCTTGTTGACAATCATTTTTCCATTGTATATCACGCAAGAATTGGTAGGGTTCTGACGCTTTAATCACACTGTCGGGAATAATGTGAGCTTGGTTAACCATATGGATGTGATTATGGGCATAAACAAGCTGCACCTCCTCTCTAAAAGCAAAACTATCGTCAAAAAGTGATTGCTCTACCTCAAGAAGAAAAGTGTCTTTGGCTAGTGGCTGAGATGGCGGATCTTGGATTACAGTAAGTTTAACCGTTTTACTTTTATAAAAATCCTCAACAAGTTGTTGTACGATATACGCTGTAGGATATAGATCTTGATATGAAGCATGCCCACAGGAAGGAAGGGTAAATTTAAAATGAAAAAGAGTTCCTTCATTACTGATTTGTATTTTTTTTGCACTTGGAATGCGAATGTCTTTACACTCCCGAGTACGAATATTCCCCGATTGAAGTGTAGACTCAGCATGAGCTTCAAAATTGCTGAGGCTCAGAAAAATTAAACAGATTTTAAACACTGTGATTCGTTGCATTGGAGCTCCTAATTAAAGAGGCAACTCAAAAAACAGGATTGTAAAAATAATCATATTATCATTTGCCTTTCTCTTTTAAAATTTAGGTTGTCATTATGGATATTAATCTAATTCGTTCTTATTTAAATTGGTTCAAGTTAAATCCATGAAAAAAGCTTCATTCAAAATTTGTTTATAATACTACGCGGAAATTTTTTGACGGAAAATGCTCCTCATCTTGCAATTTGTAAAACAAGCAGAAAAAATAAACCAATTTCGATTAATCTCTTTGCAATTTACCCAAATCATAATAAATAACTGTTACAATTAAGGTATAGAACAAGTTAGCAATGTCCATTCTATTAAAGTTCAATTTAATTATGATTTAACTACATCTATAATCCACATAGTCAGAGAGGGATTCAATAACTGAATTGCTTTGGCAGAGTTTATAAAGCGATAATACGGGTTTACTCTTTACAGAGGAAAATATTTACACAATGTAATTTACATGTAATGAGAAAAACAAAATTCACTTCTCCATAATAAGATTACTATCCTTTTATACCAGGTATCAGTACCACAAAGAATAATTAGACCGCCCTAGTTAAAACCCCATCTTGATAGAGAGCAATAAAGAGAATTAAATTGGAAATTATTAAACTTTTTAATTTTGCGGTTATTACTTCTCTATTACAAAGGAAATATGACCTGTTCGTTCTAAATATGAAACCTTAACTCCTTTATAAGAGGAAAGATTCAATTGTTGACGTAATTGCTCAAGTATATCTTTTTCGGTTATGTTCAATTTTTTTAAATTTTTCTTTTGTAAAATACCATCCTTTATAAGTATAAAATGATTTCCTTTAAAAAAATTTTCAACTGATGGATATTTTCGACAACATATTGCTATGGTTTTATGCATCAAGATTAAAGAAATTAAAGCAACCAAAGTAGAAATCAAAGTAGCTGATCCAGTTATTCCTCTACTGATTAAACCACCTAAAATAACTACGATTACAAGATCAAAAGAATTATTTAATTTAAAACGATGATTACCAAATCGAAGTAAAAGAGTACATAAAATAAATAATAATACGCCTCTAATAAAAATATAAATTAAATTATGATCCTGATTTATTAAATAAAGATATGAAATCATTTGTATTTCCATTAGTTGAAAAAAACAGTTTAGTATTAATAGGGACTGTAGATAAATTATTCCATTTAAGTTGAATTAGTTTCGACTTAATCTGACACATTTACTTGAAAAAGTGAGAGTTTCCGGTTGATAGAAGGTGCGAACTTTAAACAAAACCAAGAGGAAAACGCTCATGATAGATAATACAGTTAAAACCATTAAACATAAAGTTAGCCTATTAAACCTTGCTGAAGAATTAGGAAATGTTTCAAAGCATGTAAAGTAATGGGCTTATCCAGAGATACATTTTATCGCCATAAGTCAGCAGTTAAATCGGGGGTATTGAGACTTTATTCTATCAAAGCTTAAGAAACATAATCTCAAAAATGGTAGATGAATCGATGGAACTAGCTGTCAAGGAATACGCGATAACATTCCGGCCCAGGGTTAGCAACGCATGAGCAACGAGCTTCGTAAACAAAATGTTTTTTATTTTTCCTAGCGGCGTTCAGAGTATTTGGTTGCGCTATGTTCTTGTCAATTTTAAAGACCGTTTAAAAGCATTAGAGGTCAAAGCAAGCATAGTCCCGGCAAAGCCCGGACTATGTTTGCTACATCTGATGATCCTGAGCAGTTCAGAAAAACCGTAATTTGATTCTTGTGATAAGTCACCTTGATTCTACCCCTTATGGCTGAAGTTATAAGTCGGGAAACAAATCAAGGATACCGCCAATTTGGCAGTGCAGATTACTTTGGAAATTCATCATCATTTTTATTCAACGTTAACCAGAGCATTGAGGCAAAATAGTACTTTGCCCATGCATTAACCTATTTAAATAAACATTGAATGCCCTGTATTTGTTATAACAAATAAGAGAATCATCGGAGTATTTTGTATAGCTATTGAATCCCGTAATTCCTAAAAGAATGAAGAACCATTCGGATCTTCCTCGAACAATGTAGGCTCATTATCTGGCCATTCTAGCATACCTGTAATTTTGTGTTAGATTTACCATATGGGTATCACCTTTGCGATAGGAAGCAATTTGAAACAATTTTCGGATGCAAATATAATTGTCAAGCTTATTTTAACAAGCATTCTGGTTATTATTTTCGGATTAGTCCGCATCTTAGCATGGAATTTTTATTCTATTTTTTTAGGGTTTGGACCTTTTTATCTCGCAGTGATGCTCCCTGCTTTATGGGGCGGTTTTTTTCTAGGAATATTTGCAACATTTTTTAGTTGTTTGTTTTTATATTATTCTAGTTTTGCTGAACCTGTTTACATTGACGAACATACTTCCATTGTAACGCTTATTTACTTTTGTGTTAATGGGGCTATTTTTTCGTTAGTGGGGGAATATTTCAGATTAGCACGAAAAAAGATGAGAGCGGCCTTATCAAACGCAAAACGTTTGTCCGATGCTCTAGATTATATCCCAGTATATGTGTATATGAAAGACCTCAATCATCGCTATATCTATGCTAACAAACCAACGCTTAGCCTGTTTAAATGTTCTGAATCAGAACTGGCGAATTTGGATGATAATCATTTCTTTCCTGAGGCCACCGTCAAACGATTGCATGAGATTGATAACAGGGTATTTTACCAGCAAATCACCACGCAAGAAGAAATTCACTCCACAGATAGCGATGGGCATCCTCGTGTCTTTTGGGAGGTAAAAACCCCGCTATATGAAGAAGGCAATGACCATAAGATATATGGCTTGTGCGGTATATCAACCGATATTACTGAACGAAAAGTTCGAGAGGATGTACTGCGAGAATCTGAAGAACGTTTTCATTCTGTATTTGAAGCTGCTGCTATAGGGATGGCAATTGTTGACATTGACGGCCGTTTTGTACAGGTCAATAAGGGACTATGTCAGCTTGTAGGATATACATCGGAGGAACTGTCGAAAAAAACATTCATAGACATTACCCATCCTGATGATCTCCAGACCGATCTGGAGTACGTGAAGAAATTATTGGATGGAACGCTCAGTAGTTATCAATTAGAAAAAAGATACTATCATAAAGACGGCCACATTATTTGGATTTTATTAACAGGTTCCGTAGTGCATGATACAAATCAAAAAGTAAAATACTTCATTGCGCAAATTATGGATATAACCCAGCAAAAATCCTTGGTAGCCAAATTAGAACAACATGCTAATCAAGATGCTCTGACAGGTTTAAATAACAGAAGATATTTTATTGAGCAAGGTGAGTTAGAATTTAAACGTGCTAGACGTATGAAATACAATATAGCTATTTTGATGGTAGACATTGATTATTTTAAGAAAGTAAATGACATGCACGGACATAAAATAGGTGACTTAGTTTTACAGCATTTTAGCACACTTTTGCGGAGGGATTTACGGAGTACTGATTTGGTTGGTCGAATTGGCGGCGAGGAATTTGCTATTATTTTACCTAATGTTTCGGAGAAAAATACGCTTGAGGCTGCGGAAAAGCTTCGCTCTCTCGCAGAAAATAATCATTTAGACATGCCCTCTGGACAAAAGATTAACTACACCATTTCAATAGGAGCATATATTTCGAACGTTACACATTCTACAGTAGAAGAATTCTTAGATGAAGCTGATAAAGCATTGTATCAAGCAAAAAATTCGGGGCGAAACCGCGTGTGTTCTATTGTAGGCAGACTCCGTTAGCGTTTGTGGGTATCCTTATAGATGGAATATGAGCTTGATCGAGGCCACTTCATAACTTTATTCGCTTGAACCATTCTTTGTCCAGCATGTCGATAATGTTTTTTTTAACCTTCACAGCGGATAGAATCAAATCATCGATATCCAACGTTCATGATGTAATCACGTAATAAAGAGCTCTCTATCTCTGCTTTTTCCATAAGAACCAAAAGCGCATCACGCGCGTTTATTACACCAATGGGTTTAAACTTTTCATCTACGATAGGAACATGCAATAGATTTTGCTCCTTCATAGTCATCCATACATCACGCAGCCGATAGGTTGGGAGGCAATAGACAACCTCTTTGGTCATCACCGATGCAACAGGAACAGTACAATTACAACCCTGACAAATAGCCATCATACGAACAACATCTGTCCGAGTAATAATACCAACCATTGCCCCTCCCTTGTCGCAAACCACAACAAGATTGATGTGTCGGCCATCAAGAAACTTAGCAGCTTCCAGTAAGGGAGCATCATTTCTGATGGTAACAAGACGTTGTTGTGCCACAGGAACTATTTCTTCTACAAATGCCTCTATAAATGCCATATATTCACCTTTCTGAGAGAATTGTCGAGGACATCTTTACTGTTTACAAACACTGCATATAAATATGAATTGATAATTATAGTCCATATTAGCAAGCGTAGGTCGAACGCTTCGCCCGACCTATGATAAACGTTATCGTCATTTAGAATACAGGCGTCAAGCAGGGGGAGAAATTTATATCAAGGGCTATTTTCAAACGAAAATAATTAATATCGATGCCGAAAATCAATTGATCGGTACAATAACTACTAAGAAAAATAAATCTATAGATATAGTTCCCCTTTATAAAGGCTATAAAATTTCATCAAAGAATGGGTGGCTGAAGAAATTGATAGCCATATTTTCGGCATTTTAGCCTTTATGACAGGTAAGTCACTGGATTAACCAGTGAGACTTCGAAGGTTATGCCTTTAGATTTAATGACGGTGCCAGAATACACCTGTGGACTTGACGGTTACACAGGAGTTAACCAATGGTACTATCATCGTACGATGAGTTAAGCCACTCTAAATGGACTGCAAATATCATTTTGTATGTGTACCGAAATACCGAAAAAAAGTTTTATATAGGCAGATTCACAAATTTCTTGGTCCGTTATTTCATCATTTTATGGGCTCATGTTTTCTATGAAAAGCGTGTAACCCATTGGTAAATCAATTAACAGGAAAAGAGTATTTCTTGATAATCTCTCAAGCTGTTGACCTACGCTTGCTGCAATACAATCTGTATAATACATCTCTATACTTATCTATCAGAGAATTTGCACTTGAATCACGAAAATCAAACCCCCTATGCGCAACTCGATCCCAATACCATTTTGGATGCAATTGAAAGCACGGGGGTTCTTTGCACAGGCAGCCTAATCGCACTCAACAGCTATGAAAACCGCGTTTATCAAATAGGAATTGAAGATGCTGAGCCCCTCATTGCTAAATTTTATAGACCGAATCGCTGGTGTTCAGCAGCTATTTTAGAAGAACATCAATTCTCACTTGAATTAGTACAACATGAAATTCCCATTATTGCCCCCCTAATTATAAACGACCGAACCTTACACCATCATCATGATTTCAGATTCGCACTCTTTCCTAGGCGCAGCGGCCACGCACTAGAATTGGATAATAGCGAACAACTAGAATGGATGGGGCGCTTTATAGGGCGCTTACATAGAGTTAGTGCATGCCAGTCATTTCACCATCGCATCCAATTAAATCCCCAAAGTTATGGCCATGATCCCTACAAACTTCTCATTGAACAAAGTTTTATTCCTGATTACTTAACATCTAATTTTTGCAAAACAGTTGAAACAGCATTACAGAAAGTAAATCAGATATTTAAGTCTATAGGTGATATTGATCAAATCCGCTTGCACGGCGATTGTCATGCAGGAAATGTATTATGGAGCGAATCAGGTCCTCATATCGTTGACTTAGACGATTGTCTCATGGGCCCTGCGATACAGGATATTTGGATGTTACTTTCAGGTGAACCAAAACAAATGGATGTGCAACTGGATAAGATCTTACAAGGTTATTGTAAATTTCATGACTTTAACCCGCGTGAACGCCATTTAATCGAACCATTACGTACACTACGTATGCTGCATTATTCGGGATGGATCGCAAAACGCTGGGCCGATCCCGCATTCCCTTCGAGTTTTCCATGGTTTAATAAGCCTGTATATTGGCAAAATCTGATGATAAATCTTAACGAACAGGTCGAATTATTAGATCAATTTGAATGCTAACCTGTGAGCGGACAGACGATTTTTTCAGACTTTATCCTGCTCTTGTTGCAAAAACTCTAATGAGAGCTTGGCGTCCTTAAAAGCAAGCTTTTAATAAAAATTTTGTTTGATTTTAAGGACCGTGCCTGCGCTTGCTATCATGAAATGAATGTACAATTACTATTCACCATGGTAGTATTTTCCACTGAAATCTGTAACACTTCCTGAACGATGAACTAAATGAAAACGACTACAATGCTAACATCCGACTCTATAAATCCTTTTGATAATTTACCGAATGAAATACTTCAATATTTGCTTAGTTTTACTAATCATCACGGCATGTTAGTATGCAAACGCTTTCTGGAAGCTGATAGAAAATTAACCAAAAATGAAGCGCAAGAGTCATTCAAAGACTACCTAATGACAAGAACTATACACTTTGACTCAGTAAACCCCCTAAAAATAATACACCTTATAACTGTATTTGCGCTTGATGAATTGCCTAAAATATCAGATCCAAAGGAAAAAGAGGCCAGTATCGGTATCTTATTATTACAATTATATGAAGTGCTGTATTTCTATACCAACCATAACCAAGTTGAATTTACACTTCCACGCGAACCCGACGTACTAGAGAGTTCAGTATTGGCAGTTTCCTATTTGATTACTTCTAATGATGAGAGTGATACACTAAGAACCTCTATTTCAGAAAAAGACATTGATAAGATCAAAGACGATGTAGGTGATATGCTGGCTTTCCTTACTGGCACAAACCCAGAAAAAAACATCAAAACTTGTTATTTTAATGAAACTGTTACAGGGATGATGCAAGATTTCAAAGCAGGCATGAAACATGCCTTGGATAATACATCTGGCTGTAATTTACGCTTTTTTAGCTTTACCTCTACCGAAAGTAGAGCACAGATGATTTTACGCTTGATAAATCAATGTGCTTCTTTGCTTGAAAACCAGCTATCCCCACCCCAGCCAAGTTGCACCCTGTTTTAATTCCCTCTCTTAAATTTAATCAGTAAAAACAGTAAGCGTAGGTCGGGCGCTTCGCCCGACATGCCATTAACTCATATTTGATTGATTAGATTCGGTAAAGACAGTGTATGTAACCGTTTTGATTTTAGTGTCTAATGAAGAAAAGGGAGTGTCGTGCGAAGCGCCTGACCTACGCTTGCTGGTCAGCTGTTCTAATTGTACCAGCCGTTCCACCTTTGATTTTGATGGTGGAACGGCGTTTTAATTTTTAATTATTCAAAAATTACGTTTTAATGGCATAAGCTATTGATTTTACTATGCCGCTGATGTGAATCGAACACACGACCTTTTGATTACGAAACAATTTTTTATTGATATCAACTAGTATTAAAAAAACTCAAAACCCCTCACAAACCCTTGCTAGTAAATAACTTTATCGTTATTATCAGTATCAAAGAGTTATCATTATTTTCATGTAAGAACAGAAAAAAGCACCCACTAAAGTACCCATTGAATATTAATTAGGACTATTCATGACTAACTTTACAGACACCTTTATTAAGAGACTAAAACCTCAAGAGAAAAGAGTTGAAAAATTTGAAGGTGGAGGGTTTGGTATTTTAATTTATCCAGCCGGAACAAAAAGCTGGATCTATCGCTATAAGATAAATAATAAGAAAGATTATATTATCTTTGGCCATTATCCTAACATGGGACTCGCTGAAGCCAGAAAACGCTTTGGTGAGTTAAGAGAAATACGCCGCACTGGAACTAATCCAAAACTACTTATAGAGCAGGAACTAAATAGAGAAAAGTATACCGTCGCAAAGCTTGTAACGTCCTGGTATGAGAATTATGTTGAAAAAAACCGTAAGCAGCCACTCCAAATTAAATATCAAATTGAGGCCGATATCATTCCCCTTCTTGGCGATTTAGAATTGGAAAAAATACAACCATTAGACATTTCAATGGCTTTGGATATTATCGTTAAACGTGGCGCCCCTATTCTTGCTAATCGGATCTTGAGTACATTAAAACAGTTATTTAATTACGCTGTAAGCCGAGGTAGAATGCAACAAAACCCTGCTACCCATATACGTGCGCGTGATATCGGTGGGCCTGAAAAACCTCGAGAACGTTATCTAACCCTAGATGAAATAAACAAAATTTGGCATTTTTTAAACAGTGATTTATGCCATATGTCTTTACAAACAAAAAATGCGATCAAAATAATAATCCTTACTGGAGTTAGAACTGCAGAAATCCGACTAGCGCAGTGGAAAAATATTGATTTTGCCAATTCACTATGGACAATTCCTCCAGAACATACCAAAGGTGCAGTAACAGTTAAAATTCATTTAACAAATTTAACTAAATCAATATTTGAAGAATTGAAAAGTGTGACTACTTCATCTTTTGTCTTACCTGGTTTGATTGAGGATCAACCTCTTGATAAACATGCCCTTCCTAGAGCAATCAGAAGAATTCAAACGCGAGTTGGGATACCTGAGTGGACTGCTCATGATCTACGTCGTACTTTTGCCACACAATTGGGTGAGTCTTTACATGTAGATCCAGTTGTAATTGAAAAATGTTTAGGGCATAAGATGCCGAAAATTATGGCAACCTATAATAAAAATGAAATGCTACCTCAGAGAAAAGAAGCTCTTGAGAAATGGGCTATATGCATTCAAGAATGTATTGGACACAATTCTGAAGTCACGGCCGCTTTACAAAACTGTGATAAAGAATGCATAATTTAGATAACATAACCGCCACGCCTAGAGAGCTTCGGCTCTTGCGTAACCTTGGCGGTTTTTTTATATGTGCGCTACGACCAATAAAACAAAAATAAAATACCTCAATCCCGCTCTTAGTTTTCAGGAACAATTGAAACAATTAAAAGATAGTGGACTAATTGTCAACATTGATCAGACCTCTATGAGCTAATTGCAGGGAAAGCAAAAAAGATATAATTCTATCCTGCCACACTATATTGAATATTAAAATTTAAAGCCTTAGCAATTGGTTTAGAATTTTTACCAATCTTCTTCATTTCAATAATTCCATAACGTGCCATTGTATTTAATGTACGACTCAAATTACCTGGCTCACGCTCACTTAAGATAGCAAGCTCTTTAATTGACTCAGGCTTTAACTCATCAATTATTTTTAATAGCCTCATATTGTTTTCATTTAATACTTCACAAAGTGATTTGATAGAGCTAAACCAAATCTTTGGTTCATTTTTTTTGGGAATATAACGTCCAGCAGCAATTTCAATAGTACGACTTTGAAATTTCTCTCGTGACATAATACCAACTTGTAGTGTTTTCATTTTTTATCTCCATTATTCAATAGTTGAATAATTGAATTCACTTCTTTAAAAAAGTCTTTTAGAAGTTGCTCAGCACTCTCAAACTCATAAGGAGTTCCCTTATCACTTATTGATGTATGAACATGATCATACTTTATAATACGTCCAGAGTACCGACCACTTCCCTTAACTTTAATTCCATGTGCGTTATCAAAACCTAAAATCCGCTGATTGTGATTATCATGAAGAGTTAAATTATATCTAATACCGTGAGGCCGCTCTTCAGTTGGCTCAATTAAAAAAGCCTCGATTTTATACCAATAGCCATTTTCCTCTGTGTATTCTGTACCATCTAATGCAAGTAATGTTTCTAGTCCTACATCCTTCATTAAAAATCCAAAGATATCATCTGCTGATATTCAAATTATAATATAAATTTGAAACGAATAGGTATTTTAAGATAATAAAAATTATTTTTTTATATACTCAATTAGGCTGACATATAGGGGCCTGAGCAAATCTTTATCTTTATATACAATATGATACCTGATAAAAAGCTCAAATTATTACTCTTAGTAACCATTCCATATGAGCAACTTATGCATTTCGTATAGATGGAATTAAACACATCATTGATGTAATATTGCGCACTCGATCAAATTTAGATCAAAACACACATAACTTCTAAAAATACTATGGAATTGTGTGATAAGAATTTCTATGGGTTTGATGTTGTTTAATCAACATCCAAGATAAAACAAACGAGCTAAAGATTTGAGGTCATTAATGCAAAATTACTCCAATGCGGATGTCGATGAGTCTATTCAACAACTAACTAGAACTAAAGAACAGGAACGCTTTTTATCTCTTATTGAGTTTGCTCAGCAATCTGCTCGTTTAAAACTTAACCCAATCAAAGATGTCAGTAAGCATGCAATATTCCAACGTTTCGAGCATGAATTAATTTCTTTACCAGGAGTTCATTTCGACACAAGTGAAGACGATCAAGATGAGGTATGGTTACGAATTGAAAGATTAACCGAAACATCACCACCAATACCGGAAGATGATCGATTAATCGTATGGTTAGATTTATCGAATAAAGTTGAAACAGAACCTCAGTTAAAAAAAGCTGTTGAGTCAGATAAAATTTATGACTCTATCGATCCTGTTACTGAGAATTCACAAAAACAACAGAATATAATTCTTTTATCTGAATATGAAGATCGCGATACTATAGAAACTCTCTTTCAAAATTACCTTAAAAATCAATGGACTATTTGGTCAACCGAAGAAAAAAAACGTAGACTTACAATCAAATTATATTCTGAGCTTTTTACACTGAAACAACAACTTGAAGGAGCAATTACCGATACACAAATTGAATTAGTATGGGGAATTGGACTTGGTATATGGAAAAGAACAGAATTCAATATTAGATATCCTCTAATTACTCAGTCGGCTGAAATTTCATTAAATCAAAAAGATATGTCCATTGAAATTCGTCCAAGGCGATCTGTCGAGCCAGTGTTTGAAATTGATGTGTATATGTCTATAGATAATCTAGGGGTAACTGACTTTCAGAAAGCATACAATGATATGATTTCACAGCAATCTCAAGACTTATCGCCATTTGAACGACTTTCATATGAACCACAGTTACAATTAGCAGTTACACATTTGGATTCTAAAGGTGTTTATTGGCCGGACCAAACCAAAGAAGATGATCGCAAACTACCCGAGGCTAGTGAAGAATTAAAAGTTACTGATACATGGATTTTATTTGCCAGACCTCGTAGTAAGAGTCTTTATATTCAAGACTTAGAAAATTTCAAAAAACAATTTAAAGATGAAACGAACCCCGAAATAACAAGCATTATCAAAGAAATTATCACTGAGCCTTTAAATGAGCATCGAGAGATAAAGCTTACTAACTTTCGAGGCTTATCAAGCATCAGTTATTCCTCAAACTCAGAAAGTGCGGATGTTACAGAATTATTTTTTCCTCTTCCTTTTAATGAAGAACAAGTAAAAATAGTTCAAAAACTAGAACATTCAAATGGAGTTGTTGTGCAAGGTCCTCCGGGTACAGGTAAGACACATACTATTGCAAATATTATTGCTCATTATATGGCGAATGGTAAACGTGTACTTGTTACATCGATGAAAGAACCAGCCCTATCTGTATTGAAAGAAAAATTACCTCCCTCAATACAACCTCTTGCTATTTCACTCTTAACTAATGAACAAGACGGAATGAAACAGTTTGAGTTTGCGATTTCTAAAATTGCTCAAGAGCTACAAACTATTAATCGTGTTGAATTAGAAAGTGAAATTCGAAATGACGAGCTATTTATTGATAAACTCCATGCTCAATTAGCATGGGTTGATCGATCAATTTCAAATTGGGCTATAAATAATATTCAGTCTATCTATATGGATGGTCAAGAAATTCGCCCTGAAAAAGCTGCACAGGAAATAGCTGAAGCAGATGGAGAATTTAATTGGCTTGACGATTTAATTACCATAGGAGATGAAAATAAACCAAGGTTCGATAATACTGACATAGTTCACTTGAGAGAAGCTCGGCGTAAATTACAAACAGATCTTATTTATCTTAATAAATCATTACCTAATCTTGAACAAATTCCGAAACTTAATACCATTTTAAATTTACATACCAAATTATTAAAAAATAAGACGCTGAAAGAAGAGGTTTTTTCTGACAGCTCTCTTCAGTTTGTAGACATATCAACAGATATTTCAGTAATTGAATCCGTTCTGCAGTGCATTTATGAGTTGCAAAACCTAAGAAAGCAGATTGAAGCTGCAAATAAATCTTGGGTTAAATCATTAGCCCTTTCTTTGAAAAGTACAGATACAGCTCAAATAATAGATATTATCGAAAAAATTTCTGCTGACGTTAATGAATTACGTATTGAAAAAAATTCTTTTTTAGAAAAACCTCTTTCAATACCCAAAGATCTTCAATTAACCGAGGACGTTATTCAAGCAATTGCCAATAAAAGCCAAGATAAGCAACCGTTTGGTATAAGTGGGATATTAACTAAACGATCATTAATTAAAAAAATTGATGAGATTTTCATTTTAAATAAACCAGCCAAGACCAAAGAAGAATGGCTATATGTATACCGTTATGTTTTATTTTGTAACCGAACTAATGAACTGATTTTGAGATGGAATTCAATTGTTACAGGAATGTCAATCTTCACATTAGTTAATGAAGAGCAAGCTAACTCTTTAAAACTGATAAAAGAAGATCTGGATATTTATTTTGCAATTAAAAAGAGTAAGGAGCTTGAATCAGAGATTTTAGAACAGTCAGCTTCATTATTACAAAACTACTTATATAATGATCTTTTTGAAAATGATCATCGTTTGCTTGAGTTAGTAGATTTTTTTGAAAAAAATATAAATTACTATCACTCATCGAAAGCATGGTTCGATAGAGAAAATATCCTCAAAAGTACATTGGACTTTGATGGTCCAATTTCAAATGCCATCAGAACATTTCTTTCTGAAACATTGGGTGATCCATCGCTTAACGATATTGAACTACAAAACCAATGGACGAGCTTGATTGAAGAATTACGACGTATTCAAAATCTTAAACCTGCTTTTGATGACGTACAATCCATAACTGATTTAATATCGCAATCTGGCGCTACTCAATGGGCACAAAAGCTCCAGGAAAATCCATTAGAGGGTACAATAGATCATTTACTTCCTGATGATTGGCAACAAGCTTGGCGCCTTCGCCGTTTAGCAAATTACTTTCATTCAATTAATCACTTTGATGAGTTTAAAAAGTTAACGTCTCAAAGACATGAGATTGAAAGGGAGTTAGCAAAAACCTATCAAGATACTGTAGCTAAACGTACATGGTTAAAATTATCCAAGAATGCAACACCAGACATTAGAGCTGCTTTACAGGCATTTCAATCGGCAATTTCAAAAATAGGAAAAGGAACAGGTAAAAGAGCAATTCGTTATCGACGTGATGCTAAAAATGCAGCAGCACTAACCAATAAAGCAATACCATGCTGGATAATGCCTCATTATAGAATTTCTGAATCATTACCTCCTGAACTTGGATGTTTTGATCTCGTTATTATTGACGAAGCCTCCCAATCAGATTTGAGCGCACTTCCGGCTATTCTTCGTGCAAATAAATTACTTGTTGTTGGTGATGATAAACAAGTTTCACCTGATGGCGTTGGTCTAGAAGAAGAAAAGATAAATAATTTAATGGTTCAGTTTTTAACAAATCAAGTTGAAATATATAGACAAGCCATGTCACCTGAGCGATCAATCTATGATTTGTGTAAAGTTGTTTTTGCTGATTCACAAGTTATGTTACGTGAGCATTTTCGTTGTGTAACTCCTATTATTGAATATTCAAAACGTGAATTTTACAACCATGAACTCAAACCATTACGATTACCAACAAAATCAGAACGGCTAGATCCACCATTAGTAGATATTATTATTGAGGATGGATTTCGTAATAATAAGGAAAATATTGCAGAGGCAAAATTTATTGTTGATGAGATAAGTAGAATCTGTGACGACCCAAACATGGCAAACAGGACAATTGGTGTAGTTTCGTTGTTAGGTAATGAACAAGCACGAAAAATTTGGGAACTAATTCAACAAAAGATCTCACCCGATAAAATAACAAATCACCAAATCACTTGTGGGGATGCTCTCACCTTCCAAGGTAAAGAACGAAATATTATGTTTTTATCAATGGTTGCTACCCGGGAAAACGTTAAAGCCGATACGCGTGACTCATATGCTCAACGATTTAATGTAGCTGCCTCTAGAGCTCGTGATCGAATGTATTTGGTGCGAAGTGTTGAACTCCAGGATTTAAGTACCGTGGATCGTTTACGGCGTGGTTTGATTGAGCATTTTAATTCGCCTTTTGCTCAGGATGAAATAAAAGTAAAAAATCTTCGTGAACTCTGTGAGTCAGGTTTCGAAATGGAAATCTATGATTTACTCGTTGAACGTGGTTATCGAGTTATACCACAAGTGAAAGTCGGAAATTACCGATTGGACATGGTAGTAGAAGGTCATAATGACACCCGATTAGCAATCGAGTGTGATGGGGATCGGTACCATGATGCGTCGAAGTGGGAAGACGATATGAATCGGCAAAGAATCCTTGAACGTGCTGGATGGAAATTTTGGAGATGTTTTGCCTCTACATTTGTTTTGAATAAAAAGTCCATTATGCAAGATCTAATTCGTTCATTAACCGAACTCGGCATTGAACCTATTGGAAGTGATGGAGTGATTAATAGTATCCATTGTGAGCAACGCCGCATTAAAGCACTAGCACAGATGGAAACATTAGAGGAATAAAAGATGGGGCGTCTCGGTGAATGAGTTTGATGAGTATGACTGTATTTGTTCATAGGCCACAGAAAGTTGAATAGTAAATTAATTGTTCAAATAAAGATTTTGATGTATCCATTGCTCAATAACATCATAGTGCCAAGATAGTACACTATTATTCAACTTCACAGGCTTAGGGAATTTTCCAGTTGCCCACCATCTCCGTAGCGTCAGTCTGTTTCGGCCAATAATTTGCTCAACATCCCTGATGAACAATATTTGCTGTTTAAATTGATGTCCTCTCATGGTTACTCCTGTATACTCACTCAATCCAATTAATTACTCGTTTCGAGTACTTATTAAATCATAACGAGTATTAACAATCAACAAATGAATGCAATTATTTTTGATAAATTGTCAATCACATTCACGCAATTGCATTGCGCTCTAGAAATATTCAGATCAGAACTTCCCATACAGATTAAAAATCTCTATCTCCAGGAAAAATGAATTTAGAATACAATACACACACACACCTATCGCATCACAAAAATATGCATCATATCTATATGATTAATAACTATTTTTTAATTTATTTTGCAAATTAAAAGCAAAAAATGACGGTGAACACATGGTGAAGCAAGTGGTGAAAGAATAATCCTTTACCCTACTGCATTAGAGATTGGTTCTTCACCACTCATTCACCACCAATTCACCGAAATTCACCAAAATGCATCATTGTTTAAACAGCGTTCACCAGATATAGCCATAGAGCTGCGAGCTTTGAGAAAAATCATCCATGCCCTTGGCTTGACTATTGGCATTACATGAATGAAATGACATTGTTTTTGTTGGTTCAGTATCTACTTCACATTGATTTCAGAAAATCTCTTTTGTTGACCCAATTCGAGTACTTTGCCTATTCTCTGCATATTTCTTCTCCTGGTTTTGATTCGGGGTCACTTCATCTTCCCAACCAAATATCATTTACTTGTTTTTCTTCAATGTTTTGAATTTCCGGTGTTAATGTGTTGAAGATTTTTTTGAATAATGAATTGTCAGGATTTAGAAGCTAAAAAGCGTTCCATGCTAAATAGGAATTTTTCTCAGGATAAAGCAGCAAAAATTTTTCGAATTGCAATAATAAACAAATATAAATATTATCTTTATGAGGTATGGCGGCTTTTTGAGATTCGCCTATGTCGGCTTTTAATGGCTCAAACTCAGATAAGCCAGTATTTACAAGGAATTCCTCGCGCGGGTTTATGGTGGCTTTCTGTGGCGGGTTTATGGCGGCTTTATTTTGGACGGAATAATGCCTTGTCGCTAATTGGCATTTTAAAATTAAATACATCCCTTCAGACTGAATAGTAAAAACACTCACACAGACTAAACCATATAGCTGATCTCGTGAAAAACTCTGACTTTTAACTATTTGATGAGGATCAAAGTATAGTTGATGATCTATAATAAAATCCATTTTACCCATTTCGCCCCATTCTATCGTCATAAAGCTCTTATTGTGTTATCTTTTAAACGATGGATTACTTACAAATACTCATAAAGAGCATTTTAGCTCAAAAGGAGTATAATTTAACATGCATTGAACTTCTGTCAATATCTGCTAATTGTTTATTTCTCAAAAATTGGAAGGCTTGGTAAAGATATGAACGTCAAAGAAAAAATTGGACAACGGATAAAACAAGAACGGACAACCAAAGGTCTGACCAGAAAAGCATTGGCGGAATTAACCGAAAATTTAAATATTTCCCGAATCAACAATTATGAACGTGGAGAAAGAACTCCTGGCCCAGAAGAAATTACGCAGTTAGCAAAAGCTTTGGAAGTGTCCCCTGCTTTTCTGATGGGATTATCAGATAATCGAGATGGAGAAATAAATAGAAACTCTGGAATTGGGACATTAATACCATTACTGGACTACAAACAAGCATGCGATCCGGTATTTAATATCCAAAAAATTAAAAACGAACTTCATCCCGAAAAAATAACTTTTGTACCTGTCAGTCCCGATGTAGCAAATCCGATAGATGAAAATGCTTTTGCATTGCAAATTAAAGACAATAGTATGGAGCCTGAGTTCAGAGTAAATGATATTTTAATTTTTAATCCTAATGCAAAACTCAACCCAGGAGATTTTGTCGCAGCAAAAATGGGAAATGAAGACGAAATAATAATTCGTAAATACAGGCAAATATCTGTTTCCCAAACAGAACAATCCTTTGAATTAATTGCTTTAAATGAAGATTGGGCAAATATTCAGATTAATAATCAAATAATAGAATGCAAAATAATTGCTTGTGCAATCTATTTAAATAGAAAAATTAAATAACTTCAAACGTGAAATTAATTTTTTCTGTAGCAATTCCAAAGTATAAATGTCTAGCTTTATAGCTTTGTAAGAAACTGTTGGAATTTTCTTTGTATTTGATTTGTTTTATTTTTTACATTCTCAGTTTCTTGATTGAAAAAACTCTCAACAAACAATTCTGTAAAAATTATTGCACAACTAATAAATGTTCCAGATGAAATTATTGCCATCCTTAAATACTCAGATGTATGACCAAGTTTCAGATCAGAATTATATCCTATTAGTTTATTGATAATAGTTGGGTTCCAATGAACTACTTTAGATAGATAATCAAACGTAGTTAAATCTATTTTTGATATTTTTTTATCCTTTATATTATAAGATTCTGCTAGTGGCAAAGACATTATTTCTCTATCTAGTCCGATATCTTGGGCAATTTTTCTTGAAGTGTAATCTGGATCTATAACTTTCTGCCAATTATTTGTTACTTTTCCATTGGTTTTAAGCCCTAAACCTTCAAAATTTAAAAAGCGTTCAATAGCTTTATCTTTTTCATTCTCTGGTAAACTTAAAATCCATTTAAGTTGAATAATAATGTCAAATACTGAACGGCAAATTATAGAAAAGCTATAAATTTTTTTCTTATCTATGAGTAATTGGGCTCCAGGTAGAATGTCTAGCATAAAATTTTGATAGATCTTCATCATGATCATAGAAAACTCTGTATTTAGTGTTACGCGAGCTGGATATGTGTGGAAAATATCTATAATTTCGTTTGTTGCTATAATAAATGCTTGAGATACAACGCTTAAACAGTCTGGATTTTCTGATTTTTTTGTTTTTGTAATCCCCTCAAATTTTTTGTAAATTTGAAACCCAGCATGCTCCATCATATCGAGTAACATACCGACGCTAAATAAATCAATTTTTCCATGTAATAGATTACTAATCCGTGGTTGTGAAACATGTAATTGCTTTGCCGCATCTTTTTGTGTGAAGCCTTTTTCTTGTATGTAACGAACTAATATGGTCATTAAATGGGATCGAAATTGTAGATTTTTAGCTTCAATCTCATCACAGCCAACGTCTTTAAATGTATTTCCTGAGCCTTCAAAAAATTCATCATTATCCATGATTATCGCTCTCCTTTTCGATGGCGCAAAAGAGTGTTATAACGCTCCTTAGCTTTATCAATATCTTGTTGCGGTGTTTCTTGTGATTTTTTAACAAATGCGTGCAATACATAAATGGCTTCTTCAAATTTAGCTACGTAAAAAACACGATAATTCTGTTTATCTATTTTTACTCTAAGTTCATAGACCCCTGTCCCTACTGTCTCCATATATTTAAAGTCATTTGGCTGTAACTTCAAACCTTCTGCTAACATATCAAGCAATCGCGCAATACGTTGTTTTGATTTGTTAGGAAAGGTACCAATGTCCTTCTGGCTGCTTGAGCAATAATAAATTTTCTTCATGAATTTTATTATAAAGTTTTTATATAATTATAAAATATTTATATAAATAATAAAAGAAAGTAGCGCAATATATGAACGGCGCTTATGGTCTAAGAAATTTTGAAAATTACAAAGATGCATCATAAGGTGCTCTGCACCGCGCCCTTAATTGGGAAAGATCCACATTTTAATTTGGGATATAGCTGAATAAAGTACCCATCAAAGTACCCATTAATATTTTATTTTTTAAATTAATTATCGTAACCACTTGATTCTACAATGCCGCTGATGTGAATCGAACACACGACCTTTTGATTACGAATCAACTGCTCTACCGGCTGAGCTACAGCGGCTTATTGAAAAGTATACTTAAGTTAAGTGATGATGCAACTTTCGGGTTCATTGTCTGAAGTATTTTATGGCTATTAGTTTACAAAATAGCAGACGGATAGATTTTCTTTTAGCAGTTTGAATTTTGGTTATTCAATAAAGCCACTGCATGCGCTGTAATAAATTTCACTAATTTATCAAAAAAATATTCAAATAGATAAAAAATGATTTATAATGGCGTCCTGATTCATTTTTTATCTTAATTTAGGAAAAAATTTACTGTAAATAGGAAAAATTTAGTTTTAAATTATTAAAGATGAATATAACATAGCGTCACCCAAAAATATGACAACCTGTGAGAACCAAACAGTCCGTGAATAAGAGCAAGATAGAAGCAGATAAGCCCATAAAAGACAGTGGTTATAGTCGAAGATTGAAAGACCGTCATGTGCAACTTATTGCCTTGGGGGGTATTATCGGCTCGGGTTATTTTTTAGGCACAGGGGAAGTAATAAATCTTGTTGGTCCTGCCGTGTTTCTAGCCTACATACTAGGCGGCTTGATTATTTTTTTAACCATGCTGTGCATGGGCGAACTTGCTGTGGCCATTCCTATTTCAGGTTCCTTTGTGACGTATACCGCTGATTTCATCTCTCCCTCGGTTGCGTGCGGCGTCGGATGGTCGTACTGGATCAGTTGGGTGGCGTATATCCCTGCGGAATGTGTTGCAGGGGGGATAATCATGGAAATGTTTACCGGAGTAAATGGCTATGTATGGGCTGTTTGTTTTGGTTTTCTTATCACCTACATTAACCTTGCCAAAGTCGATACTTTTGGTGAAATCGAATTTTGGCTTGCTTTAATCAAGATTTTAGCTTTATTAGGTTTTGTTATTTTAGCTATTTTGATTTTCTTTGGTCTTATCCAGAGTTCTGAATCGGGTGGGTTTATTGGTTCCAAATACATCTTTGGTGACGGAGGCCTGCTTCCTAATGGTACCATGTCCCTCTTGACCGCTATGGTGCTGTTATTAGTAAATTATCAAGGTTCTGAAATTATTGGTCTTGCTGCCGGGGAATCTGAAAATCCTGCACGAATGATCCCGCATGCAATCCGAAATGTGACCTTAAGAATTCTCTTCATCTATATCATTCCCGTATTTTGCCTGGTATTGATTTTTCCCTGGCAAAAAGCAGGTTTATCCAACTCCGTGTTTGCGGATGCGCTGAACTTTTATAACTTGAAATGGGCTGGTGCTGTAACCAGTTTTGTAACCCTAAGCGCTACATTATCATGTGCAAACTCTGGCTTTTATGGCACGGTACGCGCCCTCAACGCTTTGGCGCGGGATGGCATGGCACCTCATACTTTTGCCAAATTCAACCATAATTCAGTGCCGCAAAATGCAGTTATAGCTACCCTGATTACCATTTGGATTCTTTTAGGCGTAGGTTACTTTTTCGGACAGACGCAACTTTATATCGCCCTGCTTCTGGTATCTGGGTTTACTGGAACATTGGCCTGGATTTCTTTGTGTACATCACAAATTAGATTTAGAAACAGGCTGTATCAAGCTGGGTATACTACAGCAAATCTTCGCTACGTAACCCCGTATTCACCTTATACCGGAATTTTAGCAATTATCCTTATGTGTATTGCTCTATTCTTCCTGGTATTGAATAAAGATCCTACCTACAAACTGGCTTTCTATATAGGAATGGTGAGCTTTGTGGTTCCCATCATCATCTATAAGATATTTGATTTATCGAAGAACAGAAGAAAAGCGCTTCATTTGAAGACCCGGGTCAAGTTTCAAGACCTCTTTCCTCCAGTTTAATCTGTTACTGGAGTAATGGCGGAGCTCAAACACTCGATGAGAGTCTCCGCCAGCGTTAGTAGAACAATATACCTGTCAATGATTTGGAATTAATGCAGCTTCTGGCCGTTGGGTACTTTGGGATCTGTTGTAACGAGGCATATCGCTCCATTATCATCAGCAAAGCCAACTAGCAGAAATTGAGAAGTAAAGCCGGCAATATTTTTTTCCCCCAAGTTAACACACCCCACTACAGAACGGCCTAGTAAAGTTTCCGGAGTATAATGGACGGTAACCTGGGCAGAGGTTTGTAATATGCCTATCTCTTTTCCAAAATCCACCCAAACTTTATAGGCGGGCTTTCTTGCACGCGGAAACTCCTCAACTTTAACTACAGTCCCTGAACGTAAATCAATTTTGGCAAAGTCATCGAAAGAAACAATCATTCCGTACCCTCTTTTTTAAACTATAAATTTTTTATATCCATCGGGCGTGTTGACAAGTCATCCTCACCGTTTATGAAGTATGAACATTTGATACCCGAGATAACTACTACTAATCCCCAACGCCTACGTGCCGCGACTTGTTCGCGGCATCCAGCTGCTGCTCTTAATTAACAGCAAATTTCATTATATAAGTCGCGCCATGCCGGATTAAGCTCCTCAATTAAATTTAACTTCCATTGTCGGCACCAATTTTTAAACGTTTTTCACGTCGAGCAGCTTCTGAATAGGTTTCGTGAACTTCATAATAAACCAGTTTATGGACGTTGTAGGTAGCTGTAAATCCTGGAATTATGTTATTTTTATGCTTCCAGACGCGTTTGATTAATTCTGACGTTGAACCAGCATACAATGTACCATTCTGCCTGCTTGCCATGATATAGACGTAAAATGATTCCATCTTTCTTCCTTGTTTTTGAGTATATTGGACTCAATAGGATGATATCACTTAAGTGGCGCTGATTATATGGACATGTTTAGGTTTAATTTAACCCTCTTAGGAGATGCCGCGAACAAGTCGCGGCACGTATGCGGTGGGGTTGGGAGAATTATCGCCCGCCCTTGGTATATAGGAAATGCATTATATGTGGGCACTAAACTTTTTAACCACGTAGGCTTGAGAGGACTTGTCGCCCTCCTAATATATGGATAACGCGTTAGTGGTATTTAATTCGGGTACCAAGCTTTTTAATAAAATCAATAATTCGTCATCCTGATGCTCTTCACATGCTGTGTGCAACAAACGCATGGTTTGAATTAGTTCGTCCCAATTCAGTTCTCGGAATTTTGCCTTAAATAACTTTTCATGCTCTGTTGGCGCTAATTGTTCTGATTCGTGGAACAACTCTTCAAATAATTTTTCTCCGGGGCGTAAGCCGGTAAATTCAATCATGATATCCTTTCCAGGCTCTTTTCCAGCCAGCCGTATCATTTGCTCTGCCAGATAGCTTATTTTAACGGGTTCACCCATATCCAGAACAAAAATTTCCCCGCCCTTTCCATTCACCATAGCTTGCAAAATTAGCTGGCAAGCTTCCGGTATGGTCATAAAATACCGTTGCATTTCAGGATGGGTTACCTTTATTGGGCCGCCGTTTTGTAACTGCTTTTGGAATAAAGGAACTACACTTCCCGCAGATCCCAAAACGTTTCCAAAACGTACGGTGATGAATTGGGTTTTGGCCCTACCATCAAGATTCTGGCAATATATTTCAGCCACACGTTTGGTGGTTCCCATAATATTGGTAGGATTTACCGCTTTATCCGTAGAAATCAAAATAAATTTTGCGACGTTAACAGACACACTCGCTTTTGCAACAATTTGAGTTCCAAGTACATTATTCATCACGGCTACACGGATTTGGTTTTCCAAAAGAGGTACGTGCTTGTATGCTGCCGCATGGAAAACAATTTCAGGTTGAAAACTTACAAAGAAATGGTTTATGGCGACTTCGTCAGTAACATTCATCAACATGAATTCTATAGAAACATCAGGAAAGTTTTGTTTGAGCTCCATTTCAATTTGATACAAATTAAATTCACTGCTTTCAATAATAGCCAGGCTATTGGGTTTAAGGGCTAAAATTTGTCGGCAGAGCTCTGATCCAATGGAACCTCCCCCGCCCGTAACCAGCACGCGCTTGCCAGTTATTCCCGCTGTTACCTTATCCCACTCCAGGCTAATTTGGTCTCTGCCAAGCAAGTCTTCTATATTAACAGGTCTAAGTGCATTAACTTCCACTCTTCCGGAGGCTAAAGCATTAAGGCTTGGAAGAGTACTATAGGGTGTATTACTTTCTTCACAACAGGTTACAATCCGGCGCATCACTGAAGAACTGGCGGAAGGAATAGCAATGAAAATCAAATCGATTAAATAATCAGATACGCACTTGGCAATTTGACTGGTGGTACCTAAGACACGTACTCCATGAACTTCCAAACCACGTTTAGTGAGGTTATCATCAATAAAACCTACAGGTATGTATTGATTTGAGCGCTTTAAATCCCGTGCAAGGCTTTCACCCGCCATACCTGCACCAATGATAAGCACCCGTTTTATTTCATTAGTTTTGGTCCCTTTAGCTTGCTTGTCCCAGTAGAGCCTGCGTAACATCCTGGTGCTACAAAGAATTGTAGTAAGGATCATACAGTATAAGGGGAATACAGAACGTGGAACCTCATGCAGAATTGACATGAGATATAAAACAGGAATTCCTAATATTGTGGCAGTAAAGGTGGCTTTTAATATTCTTACTACATCGTTTAAGGAAAAAAAGCGCCATAAACCACGGTAGGTTTTAAAATAAAAGAAACAGCAAACCTGAATTGCCGTTAACATGCTTAGGCCCGTAATAGATTGAGTCGAAGTTAACATCTTCGGAAAGGGCTGCATATTGTATCGCAACCAATAGGCGATATACCAAGCGACGGGGATTGAAAGAAAATCGCACAAAAGAACGGGTAATTTTTTATGTAGTTTTTGAAAAAATACTGATATCTTTTGTATCATACGCGAATCTTCCTTCACTCATTATTATTACTAGCGAAATAGTACACTAAATTTTGCGTATATCACATCAAAAATCATAAACACCAGGAAAATCCTTAATTTAAAACTCCCTCTTTTTTGCTGGAAGAATAATTGGATCCTCATATATTTCATAACGATAAATCGAGTCGGGATTATTACTCACATAGGTCGCCCTTAATTGATAGTTGTATTGGTGCAATTTTTCTTTTAAACAAGCATCACTGGGCGTATAGATTATTTTTCCCTGTTTAATAAGTGATGTTAAAATGATAACTGCCGGCTTTTTTTGCCAAATCGCCTCACAGAATTCTACATACATATCTTTCGTGGAATAGTGGGCCATTGCTAAGTTATTTAAACAATAAGAATCAATAAAATTCAAATTGCTGGAGTAAGGAATCAACCCGCTATCTGCTAAAACCACCCAATCGTCCGGAGAAGTATTTCTATTTAACCAAGCCACTACTTTATTGCGCAATAACTCACCTCGAACAGGATTTTGACTAAAGTAGCGATAGTCTGCCAGACTCATTTTAGGAATTATAAGAAGCAAAACAAGCAAAGAACTCAAATAAAAAAATAAAGAAAAATGAAGATTCTTTCTTGGCCACACCCCATATAAAAACAGCCGAATACCTTGCACCACCAAGGGAAGAAGCAAAGCAAATGCAGGTAAAAAAAGTCGATTTTCAAAAGCTACTACCGGATCTGAATTGACTAACAAAATGAGATATAAAACGCTGGGAAGCCATAAGAAATAAGGTTTTTTGTCTTCAGATTGCAGGCAGGCAGGTAAGGCTAAAAAAGCTAACGGCCAAATCATTTTAAGATAAGCAAGATCCAAAGTGAAAGTAAATGTTTTGGCTACCCCTTTGCAATAGACCGAATTGGGAAACAAAAATCCAAAATAATAAAGACGCCACAAAAAATAGGGACCATAGAATAACAGGAGCATGAAGCAAAAAAGCAGCACACTATTTCGATAGTGTCTTAAATTCTCTGTGGGCCTGTCCCAGTAGATTAGGATTAAAAATAAAATCATAAAGGCAGGCGCTTCAGGGCGTGTCAGGCCCGCAAAAGCAAGAAAAATCCCTGAAAAGATGAAATAACGGGTTATTGAAGTTCCCCGTGACGCAGGGAAAAGACCATATCCCATTCCCCTGAGACAATAGTATACAGCACCACATAAAAGCGCTTCGTATACTGTTGTTTCCAAACCACTGGCTGCCCAAATAATTTGCCCTTTATAGAGCAATAATCCCACACAGGGCAAAAGGGATTCACGCGGGGTAAACCAAAAACGACTTATGAGATAAATAAAACGACAGGTAAAAAACAGGCCGGCTATTCCGGCCATTTTGAGGAAAACTACCGGATTTCCATTAAGAAGAAGCGTTAATGCTCCTAGTACAACAAAACTAAAATTGGAATACCCTTCTACCGGAGGAGCTTGCAGATTCCATAAAATACCCTTACCAGCAGCCCAATGTTTGGCATACCTTAAGGAAATGAACATATCATCGATGGTGAACGGCCAGATTGCTTGTATTTGCAAAACAAACAGGTAAAAAAGCAATAGAATTAAAAAACTGTCATACCATCGGAAACCGAATTTCATTGGGCTAAAGCCATAAAGGTCAGCACTACAAAACACCATAAATTAATTCGTGACAGCCGATCACTTAAAAATACAATTACAGGATCGTCATTTTCAATATCCTGGGTAGCCAGCCAGGCAAAGCGCCACAATGCAATTGCAGCAAATGGGACGGTTAACATAAAATAAAAAGATTCGTCCCGGGCATAAATAATATAGAAAACGTAAGTAATAAAACTGGAAAATCCAATTGCTACAATCAGCCACTGGAGTACCAACGGATTATATTTTTTCAAAACCTGTCGTGTCGCATGTTTTAAACCCAATTGCATTTCCATTCGCCGTTTGTTTAAAGCGATAAACAGACTTAATAAGGTTGCTGCAACAATTAACCAGGAAGAAATAGATAACCCAATACCCAAAGTACCCGCTAATACCCGCAGCATAAATCCTGCAGCAATACAAAGCACATCAACAACAGGAATCAATTTGAACAAGTGGTTGTATGCGACATTAATAACCAGATAGACACAGAGAATAATTGCCAATTTTTTAGAAATCAGCCATCCCAAAGTAAGTCCGGTCACAAGTAATAAAAACAACATAAAAATTGCTTCAGTTACAGAAACTTTCTCACTTGCTAAAGGCCTATGGCGCTTGTGAGGATGCAAGCTGTCTTCCGTTCTGTCCTCAATGTCGTTATAAATGTATACCGCACTGGAGATTAGACAAAATGCCAAAGATGCAAGTAAGGCAGGGATAAAATATCCAGGAGTAGGTGTATAACAAAATCCCAGCATCACAAAGACTGCTTTGGCCCAGTGGGATACACGAAGAAGTAGAAACAAATGTTTCAGCCTTTCCATAAACCCCACTTTTTTTTCATCATTTATCAATTCATTCACCTTATCAGTCCTGAAAAATGCAGCCTGGGGTGAAGTAAAGCACAACCTAGGAATTTTTACAGCTACCAGAACCCATATTATGGCTTCGCCTCATCCAAGTTACACTCCTATGCACTGCCCAAAACGCACAATAAACTAGAGTCATTAGGTTAAAAGTATCATAATTCTGAAAAAATGCATCATTTCAATAAGTTAATTGTTAAATATAATAAAATCTTTCAACAAATTAAAATAATTTAGTAAAAAATAATCAAATAACATTGCATTTATACAATTACGAAGTAAGATTAACTATACAAAAAAGGATTTTGACTGATCACGCAAAAAAAAATGCCAATGGACGGGGGATATCATGCACTTTATTCTTGCACCTGGATGTATTGCCAAATTTGACCACTTACGAAAAACCTATGAAACCGAACGCCATGTTGATTTAAACGCCAAACCGTCGCTAATTGGTACCCCTGTCTTTTTTGGGGGAACAGATGTCGTTAATCGCAATAAACAAGTTTCATTTTTGGAAAAAATAAAAGCAGTACTCAAAATCCATCTCCTCCAGGAAGGTGACATCCAAACCCCACAGCAACGGCAAGTCTATATTATTGCAGCCCGTTTTATGATTGCAGCGTGTTTGTTTGTACAATCCCAAATCGGCAGTTCAAAAAGAAACTCCGCTTTATATCGGCTTATCGAGGATAATTTGGGAATAACCCCTGACAATTTTTTGGATGAGGAAGACAAAGAGACATGTTTCTTGACGGCCGAACGCCTCCTTAAAACACCAAGCGCTTTCCAACATGCGAATGCGGCATTAGAAAAAGATGGACATAAACCTTTTACGGAAAAGGAATGGAAACAATTCGCCGAATTTATTAAAGAGATGTGTCATAAAAAGGAAGCTAAAGACCAAATTACAAACTTTCCCGTCATCTCATTCACCCAACCTTTATTCGGAGCCGCATTTAGTTATGTTGGAGCCACCGTGGGTGTGGTCGTGGCAGAAGGCGTGAGTAACTCCACTTCAGCGATCACCCCCCGGGTTCAATTAACCGCCCTGGTTGGAAGTACATTATTAGTATTAAGCCCTGCCGGAACAACCGGAGTTGCCCTTTTTGCCCCTGTGATTGCAACCAAACTCCTCACTTCCTTTTGTACCATTAGTTTGGCTCATCTAATGGGAACAGCAGCAGGTTATCTTGGGCAAGGAATAGGTATCGGTGTAGGCCTCCCTTTTGATGCGGCCTACAATTTACTTTGGTCCATTTGTTCCCTGATAAGCCGTTATTACAGTAAAACACCAGAAATTGTCCCTATAGACGGAATACGCATTGCTGATGGCGCCACAATAATTGCTGGCATACCCGTGCAATTAGTTCCTGAAAATTCATTACCCGAAGGTTATACCAAAAAAGTTCTTGAAATTACTGAGCAAGGTGAAATTCGTATTGAAGGGGAAGAAATACAAGAAACTCAAAAACCAATGAAAATTCCTCCTGAAGTAATTGAGGAATTAAAAAGACAATTGGCAAGTCGAGCTCAAATGCAAGATTCATCAGAAATTAAGCAGGAATCGGAAAAAGAGACCAGAGAAAACGAGGAAGCGGATTCTAGCGCATTCACTTTGGTATAAGGTAAAGAGGAGTTTAACTGGGTGATAGAGACACCCAGTTTGAGAAATTTAAGGACGACTGTCTACTTCTTTGCGTTGACTTGGCATAAAGTCCTTCCTGTCAAGTCCCATAGCTACCGCTAAAGCTCCGGCAACATAAATTGAAGAATAAGTACCGATAACGATACCGATAATCAATGCCAGGGAAAATCCATGTATGGCTTCGCCCCCATAGAAAAACAGTGCAAGTACTACAAACAGCGTCAGAGTTGAAGTCATAATAGTTCGTGACAAAGTTTGGTTGATCGAAATATTCATAATTTCAATTGAAGTGGCACGGCGTACTTTAACAAAGTTCTCGCGCACCCTGTCAAACACCACGATGGTATCATTGAGGGAATAACCAATTACTGCCAACAGACCTGCCAATGCCTTTAAATCAAATTCAATGCCAAAAAAAGCAAACACACCCAAAATCAGCACGGGGTCATGAACTAACGCTACAGCAGAACTCACTGCAAGTCGGTATTCAAAGCGCATGGCGATATAAATCATTGTTGCCAATAGAGAAACAATAACAGCCAAGGCCCCTTTAGTCGCCAATTCCTGACCAACTTGTGGACCGACAAAATCGACTCTTTGCTTTACAGCACCTGGAAGAGCAGTCATGACCTGGTCTACCAGGCGGGCTTGCTCTTTATCCTCGCGCGGAGCAATACTGATCAATACATCTTTGGACGTACCGTAGCTTACAACCTGAGCTTCCTTAAAGCCAGCCTTGCTCAGACTATCTCTGATTGCAGGCAAATCCGCAGCCGAGGGATAAGAAACTTCAATTTGAGTCCCACCTGTAAAATCAAGTCCCCATTTTAAGCCGTGAATTGCTAAAGCGCCTATAGAAACCACAAAGATCAATATGGAGAACATCGCCGTCCAACGACGAGCACCCATAAAGTCCACATTTGAATTTGGATTAAAAAATTCCATCTGAGCCTCGCCTTAAATACCAATAGATAATTTTTTAACAGCCCTGCCGCCATAATACCAATTTACAATTCCGCGGGTATAAGTGATACCTGTGAGCATTGAAGTTATCAACCCTAAAGAGAGGGTTACGGCAAATCCACGTACTGGACCTGTTCCCACAGCAAATAAAATAATCGCCACGATTAAGGTAGTTATGTTGGCATCAAGAATAGTAGCAAAGGCTCGCTCATATCCGGCGTAAATTGCGGCCTGAGGTGATAACCCATGGCGCAATTCCTCCCGGATACGTTCATATATCAACACGTTGGCATCTACAGCCATACCTACCGTTAATACAATTCCTGCAATACCCGGTAAGGTTAAGGTTGCATCAATCATAGACAATAAAGCACAGAGCAATACCAAATTAAGCAACAGTGCAATATTGGCGATTAGACCAAAAAATCGGTAATAGACGAGCATCAGGACTAAAATTAAGCCCATGCCCACCTCTAGAGAAACAATGCCTCGACGGATGTTCTCTTTTCCTAAAGTGGGACCTACTGTACGTTCTTCAATGGGATAAATTGCAGCAGGTAAAGCACCAGCTCTGAGCAATAAGGCTAAATTACTTGCTTCTTTATTGTCAGCAAGCCCCGTGATCTGGAAATTATTACCCAAAGCATTTTGAATTACTGGAGCACTGATAACCCGCTCCTCTCTGTGGGTAATTCTTTTTTCCACTCCATTAACAGTTTGTATGGTATTTTTTGTTTCGACATAAACAATCGCCATACGTTTGCCAATATTTTCGCGGGTAACTTTGGTAAACAGGCTTTCCCCGCCACCCCCAAGTTGTATTTGTACTGCAGGAGTTGCTGATTGCTGATCATAGCTTGAAACAGCTGAAGTAATTGAATCTCCACTCAAGACGACTTGTCGCTTTAACAAAATGGGACGCCCTTCCATCATGAGTAACTTGTCATTGACAGGAACAGCCCCTGTTTGTTTGGCAATTTGTGGATCATTATCCTGATCAACCAAATAGAATTGCAGTGTTGCAGTCCCGCCAAGAATTTGTTTCGCACGAGCCGCATCCTGGATTCCAGGCAAATCAACAGCAACACGGGTTGCTCCTTGCTGTTGTACCACTGCTTCGCCAACCCCCAGTTCATTGACCCTATTGCGTAAAATACTCATTGTTTGTTCAATAGTATTTTGGCGCATTTTATTTAATTCGACAGGTGTGATAGAGGCCAATATTCCGTTATCTGTTTTACTTTTGACAAAAACAAGATCAGGAATTTTTTCTTTTAAGCCCACAAAGGCATTATTCGTTGATTCGCTATCACGGAAATGTAAATCAATACCTTTATCTGCTATATAACGAATACCTGTATATCGAATTCCCAGGTCACGTAATTCCTGGCTGATGTTTTTCATGATTCCTTCATAACGACGGCTAATCACGCTATCAACATCAACTTCTAATAAAAAGTGTACCCCACCACGGAGATCCAGGCCTTGCTTCATGGGAGCAGCATGAATTGCATCCAACCAATTTGGTGTTGAGGGAGCCAAATTCAGAGCTACGGTATATTGAGAGCCCAACGCATTTTTTATGTTATCGCGGGCTAATAATTGTGCGTCAGTAGATGAAAAAACAACTTCTACACCTGAGCTTTGAACGATGATTGCTTTATAAGGTGAATTATCTTTTTTCAAGATACCTTCTACCTGATTCTTTAATTCATCATAATCCACAGGGGTTTCAGATGAAATCTGCACTACAGGGTTTTCTGTATACAAATTTGGTATAGCGTAAATAAACCCAACCACTGCAATAATGATCAGCATCAGGTTTTTCCATAGAGGATATTTATTTTGCATTTCCGTGTCCCTATGACTTCTTAAAGCGATTTTAGAGTGCCTTTGGGCAATACTGCACTTACCGCACCTTTTTGTAAATTAATCTCAACACCTTCGGCAAGACTAATCTTGATGTATTGGTCGTCTAAACTAACTACTTTAGCTAAAATACCACCTGAGGTAATGATTTCGTCACCTTTCTTTAAACGATTTATTAATTCGCGATGTTCTTTTGCTCTTTTATTTTGGGGTCTGATGAGCATAAAATAAAACAACACGAAAATAGCGGCGATCATAATGAGCGAGAAAGTTCCATCTGCTTGTGGCGCTGCTGTAGTTTCCGCTGCAGCCAGAGCATCGCTAATAAAAAAACTCATAATATCTCCTTAAATCTACTATTGATAATCGCGTGACATCATATAGTGAATTGTGCAGAAGGTAAATGAATCAAAGTGAATTCTAATCAAAAAACCCACGCTGTTGCTCTGGGAAGTATTTATTAATCCTGCTCATGTTTTCCCATTTTCATTGGAAAGCGGATAAAAATGCATTTGGTTCCGAAGGTGTTTTATTTCCTGACGATGTCGTTATGTTTCCACCAAAGCGTGCAGGCCATTTTGCAAATGATATAACGAACAAAATCCAGCAGCCTTCAATAGTGCAAACGCCTGTCTGCTCCTTTGACCTGACTGACAATAAATAAGGAGGGGTTGCTGAGGGTCGAGCTCATTAAAACGTTCCGCCAATTCAGATAAGGGGATTAATTTCCCACCCAAATTTTTCTTTTGATGCTCGGCTTCAGTTCTTACATCCAACAATAATATTTGAGGATTTTTTTGCAAAAAGCCGGATAAGGCGGCTGCAGTTACAGCAAAAGAACCCATATCATCGCAACTTTGGGTAAAAACATTCCCCTTTTTTTTACCCAAAACACAAAAGGGACACTCCTTGTTTTTAATTAAATTAATCTTTTTTACTTCCAAAGAAAGTAAATCGATACAAAGCAAACGATTTAACAATGAAACACCACTTTGGGTAATCCATTTAATGATTTCAGTCGCTTGCAAAATACCCAATAAGCCAGGGAGCGTACCTAACACACCATCACTCTGGCAACTTATAACAGTATCAGGAATTACTGGAAACAAACAATGCAAACAGGGATTGTCCTTGCCATAAAATAAAGAACAATGTCCTTGGAATTGTTGAGCACTGGCATAAACATAAGGTTTTTCAAGTCGATAACATACCTCGTGAATTAAGTAGCGCGTGGAAAAATTATCAGAACAATCGGCTATCAGATCATATTGCATGATAATAGTTTCGGCATTTTCATCATTTAAACGAAACTCATAAGCCTGAACATTGATGTTTGAATTCAAGGCCTGCAATTTCATTCTCGCTGTAGTTGCTTTCTTATAAAATACATCTTGCTCCTGATAAAGTATTTGTCGATGTAGATTGCCCTCTTCAATTACATCCCCATCAATAATACCTATGGTTCCCACTCCTGCACCGGCAAGGTAAGGAAGCAGTGTTGCTCCAATTCCCCCGGCACCGATACATAATACTCGCGCTTTTTGCAGTTTTTTCTGGCCGCCAATGCCTATTTCCTCCAATTTAATTTGCTGCGTGTAACGTTTTAAAGCATCCGACATATTTATTCTCATTTTCCCATTAAACTTAAAAGTTCCAATGTTGCCTGCTGCGGATCTTCGGCTTTGGTAATAGCAGAAATAAGTGCCACGCCCTGCACACCGGTGGCGGCCACAGCGGGCATTCGTGCCTTATTAATTCCCCCTATTGCCACCAAAGGGTAATTTAAAGTACGTTGCCAACGTTGCAGGCGCTCAACACCCTGGGCAGCAAAAGGCATTTCTTTACTGTCTGTTTCAAAAACAGGTCCAATGGCAATGTATGAAGGACAGATTGCATGTGCCCGGGCAACTTCATAGTAACAATGAGTACTCACACCTAATAAAAGTCCCTGTTTGCGGATTGCATCCAGATCAGCACTATCTAAATCTGATTGTCCCAAATGAACTGCTTCGGCATTCAGCTTTAAGGCCAATTCCCAATAATCATTAATAAATAAAGTGGCACGATATTTTTTAGCCAAAGCGATACTTCGCTGCATCTCCACTTCCAATGCCGCTGATTTTTCTTTAATTCGCAATTGAATGGTTTTTACACCAAGCTTTAAGAGCATTTCCACCCACGCGAATCGATCGACCACAGGATAAAGACCTAGTGGAGGGCACCGCCTAAATGGATGCGGTGCATGGTATAACGGGGTCGAGGAAAGATAGGGTAAATCTGCTTCATCTTCCGGGAATCCGCCAAAAAATAAACTGCTTTGTGCTTGACGCACTGCTTGATGCACATACATTTTTCCGAGGATCAGTGCATCTTCTACGGTGTACCCTTGAGCCAATGCGCCGGTAATCGCAGATGTGAACACAGTACGAAGATCTGGATACCTGGCTTGCGGAACGCTCTTTTGCGATAACCAGAAAGAAGTAACGCCGTTTGTCCAATACTCATGCGTCCATGCTCTTCCCAACAGATGCGGCTCACCACAAAGTACAACACTTTTAGCACCCAAGGTTAATAATTCATGCGCAGCTTCCTCCATCGCATGAGGGGTCGCAATGCTTCGGCTTAAAAGAGATTCGGCCTCCAGGGTATTCAATATAAGAATATCTGCGAAAAAACGACCGGCGCTTAACAGGTTTGCCTTATCAATATGCTGGAGTGAAGATAAGGTAAAATCTAAAACCACTGGACCAGTGTAGTGTTTCAGAAGGTTGAGTTCCTCCGGAGAAACCACCCCCTCCATTTTAATCGCATGAGGTTGGCAGGAATAATTGACATGCTGCGGATGAACCTGAAGGTTTAATGCACGCAAAGTGCATACATCCGCCTCTTTTTCTGTATTGATCCACACAGAAGCACTCATATTACCTCCTGCTGCCAAAAAGGTGTATCAATCAAAGGGGTACAAGATTGGGCTGCAATTCGTTCCGCCATAAGACCTGCCTCAAAAGCACCCCGCCCAGCAGCGACTGCATGAGAAAAAGCTTCGGCCATTGCGACAGGATGGATTGCTGAAGCCACTGCACTGTTCAGTAAAACCGCATCAAACCCTAATTCCAAAATACGGGTAGCATCCGAAGGCTTGCCAATCCCTGCATCCACAATCAGCGTTATATCGGGCAATCTTTGCCGCAGAGTCCCCAAAGCAAAAGGATTAAGTAATCCTTTTCCTGAACCAATAGGTGCGGCCCAGGGCATTAATATTCTACAACCACAATCAACCAGCCGCTGGCATAAAACAAGATCCTCGGTACAATAAGGAAAAACCTCAAACCCGCGTTTTACTAATTCGCTCGCCGCATATACCAATTCAAAGGGATCAGGCTGCAAACTGAAGTCATCGCCAATCACCTCCAGCTTTATCCAGGAAGTGTGGAAAAGTTCGCGGGCCATTTCAGCTGTAGTAATTGCAGTTTGCGCATCACGACATCCAGCAGTATTGGGTAGTAAGCTGCAATTTAAAGACTGGATGGTTTGCCAAAACAATTCGCTCCCTCCCCCCCTTGATATTTGTCGCTTCAGGGACACAGTGATCACCTCTGTTTTCGAGGCCCGCACTGCATCGGCCATAACTTCAAGCGAGGGATAACCCGCTGTTCCTAAAAGCAGGCGGCTTGTCAGGGGTTTGTCTGCTAAATGCCACATACCTACCCTCCTTGCATCGGCACTATCAGATCAATACGATCCCCTTCGCGCAAGATAGTGTTGGCATACATGAATTTGGGAACAAATTCATTATTTATAGCAATGGCCACATGTGCGCCTACCGCTTTTCTTTGCTCAATAAATTGTTGCAAGGTAGAGGACGCCTCTATGGTTAAGCGGGTGTCATTCAGGTAAATAATCATTAATAAGCCTCCCAAAGCTCAGGATAACAGACATCTTTTTGATTGCTCTTCAATCCTCGTAAAACTTCCTCTGCCAAAGCAGGTGCAATTAAATAACCATGGCGATAAAGTCCATTCACCGCAATAAATTGTTTTGCAAATTTTATCCGCGGCTGATGGTGTATCAAAGTCGGCCGACAGTGTGTCACTGTTTTAATAATCCGTGCTTCTGCAAAACCTCGATGTACATAATACGCGGCAGTTAATAATTCCAGCGTGGTCCGTACTGAAATTGGACTTAAATCTTCTGTTTCCAACTCGCTGGCACCGATAAGATAATAAGATCCAGGTCGAGGAGCTATATAAATAGAATATCTTGGATGCAGGAACCTTATGGGTCTTCGTATTCGTACCTCAGGCGCATGCAGCCAAATCAGTTCCCCCCGAAGCCCACGCAGATTGGTAAATGTATTTTTGGCCCCCATACCGCGACAATCAAAAACAAAATCAAAAGCACAGGACCCTTTTCCAGTTTCGACTTTTCCTGAATGGATATTGGAAACAAAGGTTTGGCCCCGCCAAATAACACCTTGCTGGCAAAGTTGTTTTTTTAGGGCCAACAACAGTGCCTGGTTATCAATTTGTCCTTCTTTAGGAAAATAATATCCTGTTTTAAATTGGTTCAATTCCGGTTCCAGTTGACTCAAAACATCCTGACTAATCAATCGATAACATGAGTCGCTTAATTTATTTGTTATTCGGGTACTGAAGTGCTGCCACTCTGCCTTGTCTTGCGGATGATGAACCACCAGAGAACCTTTTTGGCGGAAATATACAGGTTCAGCCAATTGATTTAAAATGGACTGCCATAATCCGTCTACCGACTCCAAGCCTAATGTAAAAATGACGTGCTCTGCTTTATCCAGCTCAGAAAAAGGGGACAACAAACCTGCGGCTGCATAACTGCAATTATCAAAAGAGTTTGCCGCTTCAAATAAAGTCACCTGCCAACCTTCATTGTGTAAACGTAAAGCCAACAAACATCCCATAATTCCAGCGCCGACAACAGCTGCATTTTTCATTAAATCAATCACTCCTCAATAATGGGGGATGGTATATGCTTCTCGCATTTTTATTCAGGTACAGCGCTGAGAGGCTCGTTCACAGAAAAGTCCTCCCAGTACCGGCGCTAAAAGAATTATGCCCAATTAATTGTTATACACTGACACAACAGGCAATGGGCTCTAGATCAGAATGCGGCATTTTGGGCAGTAGCTCATTGGTGTAGCAAGCATTTACAGCAAAAGACTCATCAATAATTCCCAAATGTTTACCAAAGCTGCCCACTTTATTCCAGTCACGTTCCACATTTAAAAGATTTCGTGAAAAAAATGGCAAACTACGAATAAAAATGGTGTGATACATTTGAGTGCGCAATTGGGGTTTAGCCTGGCGTAACAAGTCATAGGCTTCCTCAGGATTTTCGGTAGTAAAGGCGGCACCTCGTTGTGTCGCTTTGAGGAATCCTTTAATTGTTTCAGGTTTTTTTAACATGCGTTCTGGAACAATAAATTGAATGGAGCAAAAGCAGCAACACCCAAGGCCTGCCAATTGATCCAGACGCAAAAATACTGTTTCATCCCGTAAGTATTCAAGCTCTACTTTTTGAAAGTTAATGAAACCTATACCCGTATCAATGAGATCACGGCAAATCGCATCGGTAACATTCATACCAATACGGACTGTTTCATAACTTTCAGGATCAATACCCGCTAACTTTGCCAAATTGTCAATGATGATTTTGCCAAACTCACCTATGTACCCTACTCGTTTCCCAACAATATCTTTAAACGAAGTAATGCCACTGGATTTAAGTGCAATAAGCCCTGTAGGAGGCTCATCCAGCAAAGTCCCAATGGAGGTGACCGGATAACCTTTTGCACGGGCTGCCAAAGTGTGGATCATTGCCTTAACACCAAAATCTACATGGCCCATGCCTACAATTTCAGTCACATCACTGGGATCGCTAGGCTCCAGAATCGCAAGTTTTATTCCCTCTTGCTGATAATACCCTAGTGAATGAGCAACAAAAATTGGAGTGTGATAAGGATTTGCGTACCAGTTGAGTAACAAAGTTGTTCTTGTAGATAACGCGCTCATGCCATTGCTCCTTGTATAAATTATAAAAAATGAGTATGGCTAAGATATCGCGTAAAGACTTAATTAAAGAAATTGAACCCATTAAGAACTATGTTGGTTAACCCTTAAAACACCCAAGTAGCTGGGCAGGTGAATTTAAAAGTTAGCGATTCTATAATGAAATTTCGATTTTAAGGCGTTCTTACGCTGGTATGAACCAGATCAAGTTCAACGGGTATTTCTCAGACGTTTATCACGACACCCCGCGCCATAATTTGCCATAATGCTATCCGTTCTCGTAAAAACTGTCAAATGCAAGTTTGCAAAGGCGAGATAAGAATTTTCCTCATGGCACAAGGATAAGCGTTTCAATGGATAAGAAGCTGCGTGCCGCCCCTCCTGAACCCTTTTTTCCTTTCAGGAGGTGGATATTTTAAGAGGGCTAAGAAAATCAAGAAGAAGGTTTGGAATTTTGCACATAATAAACATTATGTTGAATCAAAAACCGCTGACAAAGCAAGGGAGTATGTTGTAATAAATGATGTAAGTAAGCACGGGTAAATTGTTGCGAACAGGTAGGACAGACACAATCTGCATCAATTAATTCAAATTGCATCTGGGTTTTAGAATCTGTTAGATCCACATCTCCAGCATGGCTGTATACTTTACCTTGCATGGCAGCTTGCGCGGGTTCATCAGTTTCAATAAATCCTATACCTTTATTACCTAAACGCCATACTAATTCAGCGTCAAAACAGCCGGTGACATACCGTGGTAAATGAGACCAGCGTTCTAATTGCTCCCAGTCCACCTCATCCAATACATTAAAATAAACCCCATGAGGTTGACTCAGCTGCTGATTTTTCAGTTCCTGGGCATGCAGAAATGGAATAATTTCATCATTCCAATTGTCCCAAATTTCAGGAAAATTCTGCAGGATATTAGCAGGTAAAATGACTGCAGCAGGCTTTAAATGTTGGACAAGGTGGATTAAATCCTTGGAAGTAAATTTTATTATGGAACCATCGTAAGGGGATTTAAGTACGTAAACTCCTTCCTTATTTGACCTAAGCGATAAGGCATTAAGTACCGTTATTCCAGGGCAAACCAGATAATGAGATAAATCATCGATGCTTTTGAGTAATTCCTGGCCCGGCTTATATAATAATTGTTCCAGAGAATAAGAGGCTGCTGTTACTTTTGCTTCTTGCCAATTTGCTGTTGTAAGACACAAACCTGCTTCCGAGGTTAAAACAGGTATAAAATTCTGTACTGCCGTCAACATTTTTCATCTCCTGATTTACAGCAATAAACTCGTGTCACCGTAGCTAAAAAATCGGTATTTCTTTTCGATCGCTTCTTGATATAGCTTCATAGCTTGTTTATGACCAATAAACGCAGAAACCAACATTAACAAGGTAGATTCAGGCAAATGAAAATTAGTCATTAATCCGTCGCAAATTTTAAACTCATATCCAGGGTAAATAAAGATATCTGTATCCCTGCTGCACGGAGTTAATGTACCATTTTGTGCTGCACTCTCAAGACTACGCATGGCTGTAGTACCTACCGCGATAACCCGATTACCAGCTGCTTTGGTGGAATGTACTGCCTCACATAACTCAGCACCTATGGTAAATCGCTCGCTATGCATTTTATGATCTTTGATGTCCTCACAACGAACAGGCCTGAACGTCCCTGCCCCCACATGCAAGGTAAGGTAAGCTACAGAAACACCCCGTGAGCGAACACTGGATAATACTGCTTCATCAAAATGCAAACCAGCCGTAGGCGCGGCCACGGAGCCTTCATATTTGGCATAAACTGTTTGATAACGGTCCTGATCCAGATTTTCATCATTACGGGTGATATAAGGAGGCAAGGGGATATGCCCTATCCCATTTAACAGAGTCAGGACATCCATATCTGCTTTACAAACGAATAAATCATCTTGTCTGTCAAGAATTTCAAGCTCTTTGTTTTGTTCCAGCTGAATAATAGAACCCGCTTTTAATGCTTTACTGGCTTTAATGTGCGCCAGAAATGTGAACTCTCCTGTAATTCGTTCGACCAATAACTCCACTTTGCCGCCAGTAGTTTTATGGCCATAAAGTCTGGCGGGTATCACTTTGGAGTCATTCATCACCAATAAATCACCGGGATTTAAAAAATCAGCAATTTCGCGAAATTGGTAATGACCATATTCCTCCTTTTGACGATTATAAATTAAAAGGCGTGAATCACTTCGATTCGCTAAAGGATATTGCGCAATTAATTCTGGAGGCAAATCAAAATAAAAGTCCTGCTTATTCATAAACCAACCTGAAAAATAAATTGTCGCTATTATACACTGAATACAATCATTCATCATCATTATTGGATGCTAAGGGACGACAAATTATTTTTAAAAGGGAAATATTGGATAATCACAATTAATCTTTTTTTCGCAAGGTAGAATCCATATCCAAGGCAGGTGATACATCTTTGAGCAACTGTCGGGCACTGCGTAAAAACCGAAGTCTTTCTGTGGCCCCATAATTCTTTCCGGGGGCATTATCAGCTTGCTCGATTAATTGATCCAGCTTTCCTTTGACTTCAGGAGAAATTGATGAGTTTTTAACAAGATTGCGGACTTCATCCAAATCCTTTTTTTGCGGTTTTTTTAAAGCCAGGAATTCAAACTTTTCCCTCATTTGTGAATAGCTTTCATGAAAGTCAGGCGATGGATTGGGGTTTGGAGATAAGTTATCCCTCTTTAATAATAAAGCCCTTTGGGCTTGAGCTCCTTTTAATGCTTCCCCCATTTCCTTTCTTGCGTTTTGCATCTCCATTCTTTGGGCTTGTAAAACCTCTCTTAAACTTAAATGATGTTCTTTGCGCTCTCTTTGCCTTTGTAAGTTTTCTTGGATTTTTTCCATAAAATTAAACCGGGGGGTTTGAATTTTTGCTTTAGCCTGTTCAAAGGCAATTTGAGCTTGCACCCAATCCTGATAAATCAAATTTTCAGGATCCGCATCTTTGGGAAGTAAAGCATAGGAACCATCTTTTCTTTGCACAAGGCGCCGTGCATCTTCGGGTTTGATGGAAAAGCGTGCTTGCGAAAAATCAAAAACTTGTTCTAATTGATCATTAAGAAGTATTTTCTTATTTCTCATCACTTTTAATGCAGAAAGCAACCCGCGTTCCCGCAACTGTAACCCCTCAAGCTCAACATGCACTTGCCCAGAAACTGATTGTTGCGATTGGAGTTCTTGTATTTTTCCCCGTGTCTGTTGTAATGCCAAATGAAACAAATCTTCAAAATTGGTTACAGTTGGATTCAAGTGCACTTTATGAAAATTAAGTTCATGTTCAATTGTTCTTATGTGTCTGCCAAGACGATTCTTTTCCATTTCCTGAGTGCGGATATCTCCAGTCGTTTTATTTTTGAATTGTGCTTCCTGTTCTTTGTATCTTTCCAGCTCCCGCATCAGAGAAGTGATTCTTCGTTGGACAAAAGCAGCGGGGTTTTCTTGAGGATGCTGTAAAATAGGTAATTGCAAAAAGGTATCCAGTATTTCGATATGACTATGAAGTTCCTCAACCCGCCTCTCCTCTTCTTCTATCTCGTTCAATTCCTCTTCAATGTGGTCTAGTTGATCTTCTATTTCATCCAATTCCTCATCCAGAACTTTCATGGTCTCGATGTAATGATCAATCATCTCATCAATTAGTGTAACAGGCGGACGTTCAGAAAGTGTTTCCGTTTTCTGCTCCATATGCATACTTTTCAGATGCTTGTCATTTTCAAATCGAATCAACTGATCCACATTTTTAGCCAGTTCTTTTCGCTGAGCAATTATTCCCATAAGCATGAAAAGCAAACGTTGTTGTCTTAACATTTCTGCAGTATTTTGCTCTGAAATAGATTGAATCCGTAACTCCTCTTTTATAATTTCCCGAACTATCATGGTCAACGTCACATCACCCCCTGCTGTTTTCAGGAATTTAAATACATCCAAAGCATTTTTTAATCCAAAGCGGGATAAAAACTGAGTTGCTAAATAAGGATTGGCTTCCGCAGTTTCAGGTTGGGTGCTCCTTTCCAAATCTGCAAACCATGTTTCCAAATGTTCCAAGATGAACTTTTGCTCAGTAGGAGTTAATTCTTGCTCTATTGGAGGGAGAGTATTGATTGCCGGGATTACCGAATTACGGGAGACCACTTGTACACTCCAATAAGACATATTGATTAAATTATAGGCTATATGGAGAAAAAAGCGTTTGCTTTGTTGGAGAAGCAGTAGCCCGAGATACCTCCCGGGATACTGCTTGATAAAGCTGTTATTCCTTAATTACCGAATCCTATTTTAGGATAGATAGACGATGATGTTAAGGTTTGGGACTCTAAAAGATTTCCTAATTCCTCTTGTTCAGTAGCGAGGACCGATGGATAATGTATTGGTTCTTGTCCGAGCGGCTTAGAATTTTCCTTTTTAGGCTCCTCGGTTAATTTTGTATAAGGAAATGCAGTTAATTCACTAGGTGTATCAACAGTTTTTTGAACCGGAGATTTTGCAGAACGCGCATTCTCAACAGCCTTCACTCCCATGCCAGCTAGACCACCAAGCAATAAAAATGGTGACCACAGCACTGCGCCTATAGATTTCAGGACACCTTTTGCCGTGAAACCCTCTTCATTAACGACACGGGATTTAATCATAGCGAATACATTTTTATCACTGCGATAGCATTCTTTGGCACTGGAATATAAATAAGCAAAACCCAAAGCACCATAGAGGGCAAGGGCACCAATACCAAAAGTTGCAGCCCCTAATGCCATAGCACCCGAAGCGCTCGCTGCGGAAGCTCCAGTAGCAGCCATAGATGCAGCAGTATATCCCATTCCCCCAAGGGTGAGTTTGAGAAATAATGCAACCAGGATAACGGGTACAAGTATCATGCCTACTAAAAGATATATTCCTGAACTTCCGGAACTTGGGGTGGAGTAAAATCGACGAGAAGGGGTATGAACAGTTCTTAGCGGAACATAATCAATGCCGGGAGACCTTGAGCTCACCTGGACGTGGGGTGAATAAGGTGTGTATACCTGAGCGTGAGGATTAAAGGGTGGTAGGGACTGGTGAGAATGGTAATTGGAACCACCAGAAAATTTTTCATGATGTGTATGTTTATTAAATGCCACTTTAGACTCCTTTATTTTTATTAATTCCAAACTCGAGGGAAGTATAAGAAAGAAAACTTAAGGTTTTATTAAGAACAAAAAAGATTTCTTTACAAAAAAATTACATTTCTTTACAAAAGATCATACAATGATCAACAAGGCTACAGATAAGATCCAAATTATCCCACTTGTGAGGTAAGGATATTGATATCCTTTAAAATTTCTTCTTCGTGACAGCATATCAAGGATCACTACGGGAACTACCGAAATAAATGTCAACATGAATATGAGTACCAAAGGAACCGCCCCTTTTTGGAAAGGCAAAATTTGCACTAAAAAATTCAGCACATTATGCAGTATTTCGCGCAAATAAAAAATTCCCCATAGGACCCAAAAATTATAGGAATAAATTAGCCAGGAAGCCGCAAACAGAGGAATAATTAACTTGGCTCCTTTTATGGCAAAGAGTTTCTTAATGGCTTTGCCGAATTCCTCTGAAAAAAAGACTAAAATCGAACTCAAAAGAACAAGCAAAGCAAGCGTTAATAACATTTATTTGTTCCTATTTTCAACATCTTCCAGTATTTCCCATCGGGTATAAAACTGGGATAACAAAGCTTCATCTTCGGCCAAATCCTGATTTATCTTGGCGATGACTTGAGCATCCTGCTGATAAAATCTAGGATCAGCCATTTGTAAATGTAATTCAGCAATTTTTTCTTCCAACTGCTCAATTTTCTGGGGTAATTGAGCAAGTTCACGCTGTTCATTAAAGCTTAGTTTATTTGTGGCAACATTGCGTTTCACTATAGGTGTTTTTATCACCTGTTCTCGCTGTTGCTGCTTTTTATGCATTTTATATTCATCATAACCACCGACAAATTCATTGAACTGCCCTGCTTCTTCATAAACTAAAACACTGGTTACAACCTCGTTGATAAATGCACGGTCATGGCTGATTAAGATTAACGTTCCTGGATAGTCTACTAACATGCCCTCAAGAAGTTCTAAAGTTTCAATATCCAAATCATTTGTTGGCTCGTCCATCACCAACAGATTTACAGGTTTGGCAAATAATTTAGCGAGCAATAACCGGTTCCTTTCTCCACCAGAGAGCACCGAAACTGGCTGATTAAACCGTTCTGGGGAAAATAAAAACTCACGCAAGTAACTGGCAACATGTTTTTGTTTTCCATTAATCGTTACATAATCCGCCCCATCACCCACATTAAACATTACTGTTTGATCTTCACGTAATTGGCGACGCAATTGGTCAAAATAGGCCACACTTAAAGAAGTACCGAGTTTTATCTGTCCGGCATCGGGTTTTAGCTCCCCAAGTAATAAACGCACTAAAGTCGTTTTTCCGCAGCCATTAGGACCAATTATCCCGAGTTTATCGCCTCGAGTGAGTAATAAGGAAAAATCACGTAAGATGGTTTTATTTCCCAGAGTAAAATCCACCTGATTTGCTTCAATCACTACTGAACCGGACCGACTCACATCGAGATTAAATGTTTTGACTTTGCCTAATTGATTACGCCGGGCTTTGTATTCTTCCCGCAATGCCTTTAATGCACGTACCCTACCTTCATTACGCGTTCGGCGGGCTTTAATTCCTGTACGAATCCAGGCTTCTTCCTCAGCTAATTTTTTATCGAATAAATCATTTTGTTTTTGTTCACTTAAACGAATAGATTCTCTTCTGTCCAAATAAGTTTCATAATCACAATCATGCTGATGAAGTTTACCTCTGTCAATTTCTACAATTCGATTGGCAACCTGGCTCAAAAATTCTCTATCATGAGTTACCAAGAGCACCGCACCTTTGAAATTTTTCAGGTAAGACTCCAGCCATTCGATTGCTTCAATATCCAAATGGTTTGTCGGTTCATCCAAAAGTAACAGATCGGGAGTTGCAATTAATGCAGCACCCAATAATACCCGCCGCTTCATCCCACCCGACAAATTTTTCATGCGCTCGCCAGTTGTGATACCTAAACGACTGGCCATGGTTTCAACTTGTGGAAGTTTGTCCCATGCATGCAAGTTATCCATTTGCTGCTGGCATAAGGCTAATTTATCCATATCTCTCGATTGGGAAAGTTCATTAAAACGAGATAAAACCTCACCTGTTTCCCCAAGACCTTTCACCAGGAAATGATAGACTGATTCTTCACCGGTAATTGGGACTTCCTGAGTCAAACCTGCAACACGCAATCCAGATAGCTGATTCATCTGGCCGCTGTCTGGAGTCAATTCACCTTGCAACAGTTTAAGGAGGGTAGATTTTCCTGCACCATTTCGTCCGACTAATGCAATACGATCGTTTGGTTGGATCTGCCAATCGGCCTCATCCAATAATTGATTTCCCGCGATATTGAGGGACACTCCGTGAAGGGAAATAATACTCATAAATGAACTCTAACTATGTCTTGTAAGTAGTGGTCTGGGGAAGGTCAGTCAATCCGGATTTCAGCGGAGAATCTCCCCGGCCTAACTCAGCTCCAATGGGCAGACCACATTTAAATGAATTATTTTGCAGATAAAACCATTATACCATCCATTTCGACCTGTGCACCACGAGGCAAAGCGGAAACACCTATTGCTGCCCTTGCCGGGTAAGGGGCTGCAAAATAACGACTCATTGCTTCATTTATTAAAGGAAAATGGCGTAAATCGGTAAGATAAACATTTAATTTCACGATATGCGCCAAACTGCCACCCGCGGCTTCACAAACAGCCGATAAATTTTCCAAGACCTGGGTAATTTGCAACTTGATATCTTCACTACAGAGTTGCATCGTTACAGGATCAAGTGGTATTTGTCCGGAAAGATAAACAGTCTCACCACATTTAATGGCTTGTGAATAGGTTCCAATAGCCTCTGGAGCCAATTTTGTATTAACAGGTTGCATCAATTATCCCCTTGTTTTTTTCTATAAAGACGCATCACAACTTTGTTTGCCCTTAACCTGCGCATAACCCGAGCTAAATGCGTTCTATCAACTACGCTGATTGAAAAAGTGACCGCATTGTGACGGCCGTCCCGGGGATCTACATTGATATTACCGATGTTGGAGCCTGACTCCGCAATTGCAGTGGCAAGCGCTGCCAATACCCCCCGCTCATTCACAACATCCACAGTGATATCAACCCAGTATTCTCCTTCCACTTTTTCATCCCAGCGTAAAGCAATAAATTGCTCAGGATTGGTTCGCGAAGTTTTTAAAGTGGCGCAATCACTGCTATGAACAATGATGCCCCTACCTTGTTGGAATTTTCCAACAATATTATCACCCGGTATGGGCTGACAACATTCACCGAAATGAACCACCATTCCTTCCGTTCCTTTAATAGCGAGCGGATGGGTTTTAATTCCTTTATCCAATTCATTGGAATCCTGGGTGACTACCAATCTTTTGGCAATGACCATGGCCATCTGATTGCCTATACCAATGGCAAAAAGCAAATCATCCAGTGTTTTATAATGCAAATCACTCAATAGTGCCTGAATAGATTCTGGTGGTATTTTAGCATAGTCGCTTGATAATTCAGTTAGGGACTGCTCAAGAAGCCGTTTTCCCAAACTGATTGATTCAGTATTTTGTTGGCTTTTCAGGAAATGGCGTATATTGGAACGGGCCTTGCCGGTCACTACAAAATTTAACCAGGCCGGGTTAGGATGCGCGCCCGCAGCTGTAATAATCTCAACTGTTTGGCCGTTGGATAAGGGAATGCTAAGCGGCACTAATTTTCTGTTAACCTTGGCTGCCACACAACTATTTCCTACCCCGGAGTGCACCGAATAGGCAAAATCAACTGGTGTCGCCCCTTTAGGTAATTCCATAATATGGCCTTTGGGGGTAAAAACATATACCTCATCAGGGAATAAATCAATTTTGACGTTTTCTATAAACTCTAATGAATTACCTGTGCTGCGTTGCATTTCCAATAAACTTTGTACCCATTCTCGGGCACGCAGTTGCGCTTCGTTTACTTCAAGCCCGGATGACTTGTAAATCCAATGGGCAGCTACCCCATTGTCAGCAACCTTATCCATATCGCGAGTGCGGATTTGCACTTCAAGAGGAACCCCAAAAGGTCCAAATAAGGTAGTATGCAAAGATTGATATCCATTTGCTTTAGGGATACCGATGTAATCTTTAAAACGTTGCGGAACCGGTTTGTAGGTGCAATGTAAAGCGCCTAATATGCGATAACAGGAATCAATATCTTCGGTAATTACCCGAAATGCAAAAACATCAGTAATTTCGGTAAAGGAAGCTTTTTTCTGACGCATTTTCTTATAAATACTGTATAAGTGCTTTTGTCTTCCGAATACTTGTTCATAAGGGATATTCAATTGCGCTAAAGCCAATTGCAAGTCGCGTTCGATAGTTTGGGTCAATTCGCGTCGATTACCGCGCGATTTTTCCACTGCTGATTTTATTGCCCGGTAACGCATAGGATATAAAGCCTGAAATCCCAGATCCTCAAGGCCGACATAAATTGAGTGCATTCCCAAACGGTTTGCAATGGGTGCATAAATTTCCAGAGTTTCTATAGCAATTCGTCGGCGTTTTGCATACGGCATCGAACCCAGAGTCTTCATGTTATGCAAACGATCGGCTAATTTTACAATAATTACCCGAATATCTTTGACCATAGCTAAAACCATTTTGCGGAAATTTTCCGCCTGGGCTTCAGCTTTTGATTCAAATTTTATTTTGGTCAGTTTGGTAACACCATCAACAAGAGAGGTAATTTCCTCACCGAACTGGCGTGTCAGATCTTCTTTGCTTACAGAGGTATCTTCAACTACATCATGGAGCAAAGTAGCCATAATGGTTTGATAATCCAAGCGCATGCGCGCAAGAATCAGGGCTGCAGCAACTGGATGGGTAATATAAGGCTCGCCAGAACGACGCATCTGGCCATGATGGGCTTTTTCAGCGACCAAATAGGCTTGGTAGCATTTTTCTATTTGTGACTGCTCAAGATAGCATTTCAGCTCTTCATCGAGCTCCTTAAAGTAGCTCACGCAGTACTCCCTAGTATCTAACATGACCGTACCCCTTTACCCCAAATCCACATCATTTACGATGTCCCAAATAAATCACGATCCGTCATGATTCTTAACTTAAGTGTAGTGAAATGCACACCTGAAAGTTTTAATCACCTAAAAACTTCATGGATGTCCAACTCACTCCACCCAAGTCTCATGAAAATTTATCTGGATAAATTATTCTTTATCTAAAATTTCCGGGGTAATCAAACCTTCTGCTATTTCACGCAAAGCCACAACGGTAGGCTTATCATTTTCCCATTCAACCATAGGTTGATCGCCTCGAACTGCAATTTGGCGCGCACGTTTAGTAGCCACCATCACCAGTTCAAATCGATTTGCAACATTTTTTAAACAATCTTCAACTGTAACTCGCGCCATAATTCATTCTCCAGTAGCAAAACTTCGCATTTTACTGCGATGACAGCAGGAAAGAAAGCAGTTTTGATTGTTTATTTATCTGCCGTTCAACACGTAAACGGTTGGCAATAACAATCGCACCTAATTCCATAGCCGCTTTTTCAAAATTATCATTAACGATTAAATAATCAAATTCAGGATAGTGGCTCAGTTCATCTTGCGCCTTTTTCATCCTATCACTAATCACTTCATCTTTATCTTGTCGACGATTCAACAAGCGCTCTTTTAATACATCCAAAGACGGTGGAATGATGAAAATACTTACCGCGTCAGGGAAAGAACGCCTAATCTGCTCAGCTCCTTGCCAATCTATATCAAGCACCACATCAATACCTTTTTGTAAACGCTCGGTAATTTGCTTCATCGATGTACCATACAAATGATTGAAGACCCGGGCGTGCTCCAGGAAAGCACAATCATCCACCATATGGATGAATTCATTTTCATCAATAAAAAAGTAGTCTACTCCGTGTTGTTCCCCTGGCCGCTTCGCTCGCGTCGTATGCGAAATGGAAACCTCAATATCCTCAAGAGTTTCCACCAACCTCTTTACCAAACTTGTTTTGCCTCCCCCAGAAGGTGCTGCAACAATAAATAAATTACCCTTATAATCGCCCACAATAATACTCACTCAATGTTTTGAATTTGCTCACGCATTTGCTCAATTAAAACTTTCATTTGTACTGCACTCTGAGTCAATTCCACAGAGTCAGACTTTGAACTTAGCGTGTTCGCCTCCCTATTTAATTCTTGCATCAAAAAATCAAGACGTCTTCCAGCAATTTTATCGGAATTCAATGTCCGGCTCACTTCATCAAGATGAGTTTTTAATCTATCCAGCTCCTCGCTTACATCAATACGAGTCAGAATTAAAGCTATTTCCTGCTCCACCCGATAATCCTGTACTTCAATTTTCACTGAGTTCAAGCGGGTCAAGAGTTTGTCTTTAACTTGCTCTGGTTGCTTTAACACTAGGGATTGCGCATGGGTAATTTCTCGACCCAATTCAACTAACCGTGCCTCTACATGCGCTTTTAAAGCAGCGCCCTCAGTCGTGCGCATCTGCTTTAATTGCTCAATCGCATCTATATATAAAGAAAGCGCATGCTCCCCCAGTAACTCCACATCAGGGACACTGGCCTGGACCACCCCGGGCCAAGAAAGAACACGACTAACCCCTAAATCGTTTGGTAAATTGTGTGAGGTAGAAAGTTTCTCACCCAAATTTACCAATGCATTTACCATGCCTATATTTATAAGCATAGACTGATTATTAAGACTTGTATCTTGATATTTCAGCTGACACTCTAATTTTCCACGATTTACCTTATCTCGCAATACGTGGCGTAATTGGGGTTCGATAAATCGAAATGATTCCGGTAAACGAAAAGAAACATCGAGGTATCGATGATTAACTGACTTAATTTCCCAACAAAAATGACCTTCATCAATTTGTTTTTGCACTCGTGAAAAAGCCGTCATACTCTGAAGCATACTGACATACCAAATGAATAAACCTTGCGCGAATATACCCCAATTTAAAGCAATTGGACAGAGATAAACCTTCCAAGTGAATAACAGATCATAAATTATTTGTTTTATCCCTGGTCTCAAATGGATATTTCAAAGAAAGAGTTTAAAAAATTAAGAACTAAATAATTTTCCATGAGGTATTTATTATCCCGGGTTAATGAATACCCCGGGAAAAAATTACCTGTTTGATGTGGAGGGGGTTATCGGTTCTGTTTGTGGGGTTTCAGACAACAATTCACCCATTTTCTCATTCATCCAATTCATCAGTGTTACTGCAGACATCACTCTAAGTCCTCGGGGTACGCTGCCCTTAAAGAATCCACAAGCACCATAGGCAGCATAATGTTTTTGAACTGTTCGGAAAAAACCGGCAGAGTTTTTAGCAACTGATGCTTGCTGTACTGTTTTCACCACGTCAAATTGTTGAGAAGCAAAAGTAGCCCCTATCCCTGCAGTCATTCCTGCAAGCAAGGATGCAAAATAGTCATTGGGACAATATTCCTTAATTCTATTTTTCAATGTAGGAGCAACACCCAAGAAAAATGTAGAAAACATACCTTCTCTGAGCATTGTTGCCAGCATTCCTGTGTAAAGACAGGACCAACCATTTTGCTTGACCAAGTAACTACCGGCTGCGAAGAAACTCTTTTTTTGATGGGTCATTATCATTTCAGTAGGACAACTTATGAGAGCAGAACCCACTCCCGCAGCGAAAGCACTAGCCATTTTTTGCCCGTCTGACAATTCATAATTATTGCCCCAAAAGCATTTTTGAAAAAATCGGTTCAATCCTACCTGCACTGCAGTTATTGGGATCATACTGGCAGCATTTGGCAATATCCCTCGATACAAAACTTGTGGGTTTAGAGTGAACGTCTCTCCTTTTTGCATACGTGTTTTTATTGACCACAAAGGATGATCAACCATCACTTCAAAAGCACCGGTAACACTCCCAGAGAAGATACTTTGGTAGACGCTCAGATTTTTTTTCTTTTCTTCAGAGTGCTGATTTTCTATAACCGCTTCATGTTTAGCTTGGGTCATAACTTTCTCCAATAGTGTTTATTTAAATGAGTTCATTATCCACTTTACCTCTCTTCCCTAGAGAGGCGCAGATAATGAAAAAGACCGCCCTAGGGAGAAGAGGGTAAGAAAATAAACACTAAAGAAGAAGAAATAATATTTTGAGAGGAGACAAAGTCGTAGGCAAAAAGCGTACTGGCAGATAAATCTGCAAAGAATGCGACGCTAATTTCATGACTACGAGAGTTCATAATGAAAAACATTTTGATAGATAGATTTCGAAAATAACACGATGATTCAATGTAAATCAATATACTTTAAAGAAAATTATTCTTGCAAATTAAAATCTCATCCGCATGAATTTTAGGCATTTTTTCTATAAGCTATTTTTTAATTTTAAAATACCATAAGAACTAAATCACAGTCTTTAATACATTACTCATACTTTAGGATGCAACTCAGGGAGTTAAGCGTTATAATTCCTATTTTTGCGAGGATTTTCCAATGCGCCCAAGTAACCGTGAAGCCAATCAACTCCGCCCTGTAAAAATAACAAGGAACTATACTCAGCATGCTGAAGGTTCTGTCCTTGTTGAATTTGGACAAACCAAAGTATTATGCAATGCCTCTGTAGTTGACGGCGTTCCCCGTTTTATTAAAGGAAAGAACCAGGGTTGGGTTACTGCTGAATATGGGATGCTTCCCCGTGCCACCCATAGCCGTACTGAGCGCGAGGCAAGTAAAGGAAAGCAGGGCGGCAGAACCATGGAAATACAACGTCTTATTGGCCGCTCCCTAAGAGCTTGTGTGGATTTAAAATTTTTGGGTGAAAATACAATAACTCTCGATTGCGATGTCATTCAAGCAGATGGAGGCACACGAACAGCGGCGATTACTGGTGCTTGTGTGGCTATGAGGGATGCTATAAGTTGGATGGTAGATCGGGAAAAAATTCGTAAAATGCCTGCTTTCAATTTCATTGCCGCAGTTTCTGTAGGACTCTACCGTGGCCAAGCAGTGCTGGATCTTGATTATGCCGAAGACGTACTTGCTGAAACAGACATGAATGTAGTGATGAATGAAGAAGGACATTATATTGAAATTCAGGGTACTGCAGAAGACAGGCATTTTAATCGCGATGAATTAAACAGCATGCTTGCCCTTGCTGAAATAGGTATACCCCAATTAATTGAATTACAGAAAAATGCCTAACCTGAAGGACTCTCCCGCTTAACGGGAGAGTCCCCCTTCTTTAAAATAGGGTTTTATCAATAGCAACCTCACGCGCTGTATGCGTGGAGATAGTGTTTTTTTTCACCAGTTCAGTTAAGTGTTGATCCAATGTTTGCATCCCTTTGCCTTGGCCTGTTTGGATGGAAGAATACATTTGCGCGACTTTATCTTCACGAATCAAGTTTCGTATCGCACCGGTACAAATCATAATTTCCAAAGCAGCAACTCGTCCACCCCCGCTTTTTTTCAATAATGTCTGTGCGACTACAGCTTGCAAGGATTCGGATAACATTGAGCGTACCATTGATTTTTCCTCAGCGGGAAACACATCGATAATCCTGTTGATGGTTTTGGTTGCGGAGTTGGTATGTAACGTGCCAAATACCAAATGCCCTGTTTCAGCTGCCGTCATTGCCAGACGTATGGTTTCCAGGTCGCGCAACTCGCCCACCAGAATCACGTCAGGATCTTCACGGAGGGCCGATCGCAAAGCGGCATTAAAACTCATGGTATCCCGATGAACCTCGCGTTGGTTCAACAGACATTTTTTGCTTTGATGCACGAATTCTATGGGATCCTCAACAGTTAGAATATGATCGTAGCGATTTGAATTGATGTAATCGATCATGGCTGCCAAGGTGGTACTTTTTCCAGACCCCGTAGGACCGGTAATAAGTACCAATCCTTTGGGGTAACTGGCCATTTCTTCAAAAATAGAAGGTAGCCCCAAATCAGACATACTTAAAATTTCGGAAGGAATTGTACGAAAAACAGCGGCTGCCCCACGCAATTGATGAAATACGTTTACCCTAAAACGTGCCAGGTTGGTTATTTCAAACGAAAAATCTGTTTCCAGGTGTTCTTCAAATTCTTTCCTTTGTCTGTCATTCATCACATCATAAATAATTTTAATTACTTCCTTGTGTTCCAGAGCCGGCAGATTGATTTTACGCAAATCGCCATCAACCCGAATCATAGGAGGCAATCCTGCAGAGATATGTAAGTCCGAAGATTTATTTTTTACCGAAAACGCCAACAATTCTGCTATATCCATTACGTCACTCGTCCTGATTAGATGGATTCCTTATCCTGCAATTAACCTCCGCACGGGGTTATCACCTGGACCTAGGGGGAATGCTCAATGACAGTTCGCCATATCCCAACTTATAAAATATGATGTTATTAGATTAGCTTACTAAGTGGTACTCGGCAAACATTGTTTCTTTTGCTATTGTTGGGTTTTTGAAAAGTACTTATACGGCTATGAATCTACATCAAAATCTCAAGCAAATAAAACAATTAATTACCCAAGCAGAAGTGGAATGCGGTAGGGATCACGGAAGCGTTTTATTACTTGCTGTGAGCAAACAGCAATCCATTGAGGCAATTAACGAATTGTTTCAACTGGGAGTTACCCATTTTGGAGAAAGTTATTTTCAAGAAGCCCAACAAAAAATAAATGCGTTGCAGAGTGTACCTATATGTTGGCACTTTATAGGCCCTATTCAAAGTAATAAAACCAAAGGGATTGCCGCTTTATTTCATTGGGTTCACAGTATTAGCCGCCTAAAAATCGCCGAATGCCTTAACGAGTTCCGTCCCCTTAATCTAGGGCCACTCAATATCTGTTTGCAGATTAATTTGGTTGATGAAAAAACCAAATCAGGAATTTCTCCAGAATATGCTGTGGAACTGGCCAGAGCTGTGAGCCAACTCCCCCATCTCAAGCTAAGGGGCTTAATGACTATTCCTCCACCCCAACACGACCCTCAAATCCAATATGCTTTATTTAATGAACTCAATCAACTCATGCATTCGCTCAATCAGGAACTTGGCTTGGATATGGACACTTTATCCATGGGAATGAGCAGTGATTTTGTCACTGCAATTAAAGCAGGCGCCACTATAGTCCGGATTGGTCAGGGATTATTTGGTGAGCGACAAAAATAAAGCTACGCGATATAATTCCGGAAAATTAAGTTAAGTCAAATGAAGTTTAGGGGAAAAAATGGAAGGTCTTTTGGCAGTATCACTGTTTGTTGTTTCTTTATTTTTTTCACTGGTTATTTTAAGTTTGTGGCTTAGAATCGCCTTACGCTATCTGCGTTTTAGCGCTCTTCATCCCCTGAGTCAACTCATTTATAAAATAACCAATCCTATGGTGAATCCTATCCAACGAGTAACAAGGCAACCCTATAAGCCTGGACAAAAATATGATATCCCTGCCTTCATCACTTTAATTTTGATGGAATTATTTAAAATTCTCTCCATCAATTACCTTGGGTTAAACGGAAGGCTACCGATTGGCGGGATATTTCTTTATGTAATTGCTGATTTAATCATACAGCCTTGCAATATTTTGTTTTATGCCATACTCATTCGTGTCATTATGAGTTTTGTCAAGCCAGACTGGCATGGTCCAATGGCAGATTTCTTACGTATGTTGACAGAACCTTTGTTGAAAATTGGTAGAAAAATCGTTCCCGATATTGCCGGTTTTGATTTTTCTCCTTTTATTATCATGATGATATTAAAAGTTATTACTTTATTTATAAGTGCCAACTTACCCTGGAGAATGTTATAAAAGCGGCTATACTTATTTTTAAGCAGAGGATTATCAGGATTTAATTATGAAATTGACGTTCCTCAGTAGTACCAGCTTGGTATTGGTCGTTTTGCCTTTTAGTCTGTTTGCTGATACCCAATCCTATTATTGTCCACAAAATCATGGATACATTAACATTGGAATGACGCCAGACGAAGTGATTGCCGCATGTGGTCAGCCCATTAGCCAACAAGAATCAAATCAGCCGGTACTGCAAAAAGTTCCGGTGCAACAGCTTATTTATAATAATATGGGAACGAGTACGGCTTTTTATGGGGTATGGAATATACCTACGGGAAGTGGCGGAGTACAACTTGAAATTGATATCGTGAATCAAAAAGTACGTTCCATTAAATTAAATGGCTCTGATAGCAATGCTGCGTCTATTTGCCAGGGAGCGAACATTCAAGCCGGCGATCCCGTCCAAAAAGTATATTATTCTTGTGGTTCTCCTTCCATAGTGAATAATTCTTTTATTAACGAAGTAGTCCCAACGGCAGAAAAACCCCTGGTTTGGATTTATCAACCTGGAGAGTATCAGCCTTCCGTAACCATGACTTTTGTTAACGGAAAACTGCAATCCATTCAATAATACTTTGAAATGGTTTACATTTCCATTTTGAAAAAAAGTCTCTTGAATTCCTTTTTTTAAATACCTAGCTGATTCAAACAATAGAATTACAACTGCCTACTATGGGAAGTTAAAAAAATAAGATACACTCTCAAAATTTTAAAGCCGAGATACATTATTCCTTGATGTATTTCTTTTTTTTAAGGTAACATTCGATATGACTGCAAGCATAGATGAAATCACCATTGCATTTAATGATAATGGAACAGAAACGGTTAAAGAACTGGATAAAAAAGTATTAAGCAAGGGCGCCTGGACCACAATTATGTTTAAATACCAGGAGTGGGATAATGCCGAAAATGATTATGGCCCAGTTAAATTTTCGATCCGACGTTACCAAAAGCGTAATAACCAGTACTGGCAAAAATCAAAGTTTAACATCTCCAGTACAGAACAAGCACAAAAAATTATCGATATTCTTACTGATTGGCTGAAATAATTTTGCAAACTACATTTTATTTTTGAAACTGAATCAAAAACCAACCTCCAGATTTGTTCGTTTCCTGTCAGATAAATTTTATTATAACTCCTTATAAATAAAATATTATTCCTAGTATGTCATGTCAAATTCGGGTGAACGCTGGAGGCTGTTTTATTTCTTGAACAGCTGCTTGCCCACAAAATACCCCCTGAGATCTAATTTTGTTCGATTTAGCCATATTTGTTAAGGTTGAGTTAATTTTTGATCCGTATAATAAGAACTCAAGTTTAACAACTAATACAAGATATAACTATGCAGAGCAAAAGAGAAACTCAGTCAACAAATATTGGGCAAGCACCTGCAAATCCACCATTAGCAACATCCCAAACATGGTTTTTTCAGGGGGTTCACAATCTTCCAGTAATATCGCCGATGGATCTTGTAAAACATAGGGTTAAAAATGGAGCTCAACCTTTACCGGTTTGGGATAATCCTGTAATTACATCATTATTCAAAGGCATGTGGGAACAAGTAAGCCAGGGCAAAGTGCTTCCCTGGACAACTCCAGTAATGACAACTTTTAAGCACAGGATGAAAGATGAAGCTACACCAGTTTGGAGTGCTCCTGTTTTTTCTCCGATATTTAAAAGTATGTGGGAGCAAGTAAGCCAAGGTAAAATGTTCTCTTGGCTATCTACACCAATGGAGATTGCAAAGCAGAAAAGGATATCTTCGACACCTACAGCACCATCTGCTACGCCAACGCCATCTGTTACTCCAACACCATCGGTTCCCCCAACACCCCCAGGTAAAAATGGCAATTCCTTACCTGATTGGGTACCGTCTCCAGATAAAGTGTATCAATACATTTGGAATGGAGCTAATTTTACCACTGTTGCCCTAGCTACAAGTTTTAGTATTGTCGCCATCCAAAGTCCGATAAAAACGATGTTGGTGAACATGACAAAGAACGGCACCGCTCTCCCTGTCTATCAAGGTGGGATAATGGGTTTTGTTAGAGCAATGTATGCAGGAACCTCAGCTTCTCTTTCTGGTTCGGTAATAAGAACAGGTTATGTTACTGGCGCTAAAGGTGGAAGCAAACCTGTCGAAGAAGCAATAATGAAAGAAGAGGCAGGTAAAGAAGAAGGTTTAAAATATGCTATGCCTGGTATGGGTTATGTGATGGCCATGGCATTAGGTGATATTCTGGTAACCCAAATTCCTGAATCACTTTCTACGCTGAAAAAAGTACCTGGCATGCTGCCTCCTAATTTTACGTGGAAGACCCCTAACAATGCGTTGAATTTGATGATGGGAGGATTTGTTCCAAGATTTGGCTCAGGAATGGTAAACTTCGGTGCCTTGTGTATTCTTGAAGAAAGAATAGCAAATGCTCTACCCAAATCAGATCATAACATTCATTTCGTTTCCGGAATGTTAAGCGGTATGGCTGCTGCTGTCATTGCATATCCGTTAACGGCGTTTAAAGATTATACCTTGGTGCACTCAACAATTACGCCTGATGGACGTTTGAAAAGTGCAAGCTCCCTTAAGTTAACCCAAGAATTATTTTTTCAGTTTATAGGTAGTCCTGGAGCTGCATTAAAGAGTTTTGGTGAAATGTCTCTGAAGCAAGTTCCTTTGCGAATGGGCTTAACCGGAGTCATATTTGCTCTGGTTGCGGGAGTGGGTGAAGCTTTGGGTTCTGAACCATTAAAGAAAGTAGTTCCAGAAAGTTGCCAACCCTCTGTAGGCAAATCCAGACACAGTATGTTTGCTGCTAAAACTGAAACTCCTCGAATTGAAGAGATTCAGGAAACCAATGAACAAACAAAGACGGAAACCCCTGACTCGGGTACAACCCCAAAAGTATAATCAAGTTGCCCCCACAACAAACCATTTTTATTTTAAAAAAAATGGTTTGTTAAGGACGAAAATAGTGTATTATAACTGTAATGTGCAATTTTAGATCACACATTACAGTTTTTAATATTATTAAAAGGATGAAATATGATGTCAAAACAATTTCTTGGATTTTTCTCCAAACCTGCAAAAGCAATTGCTGAAACCACCCTTTACTCAGTTGGTGCAGCCGCTTTAGGAAATGGTTTCTATCGTGCCGGAATCTATGTCAATGAGAAATTAAACTCTCAAAACCAAACTTGTAAACAGGATGAACAAGAACAAAATATTCAATCTGAGATAAAAATTGGAATATAGTAAGGAAACAAATTCTAACCTATGCCTTATCTGGATATTTTAACCAATGGATGGTGTAGTCAACATTCGCTTGACTCACACCAACCGACAAAATGCCCAAGTTTATACCCATTCCAAGCCAGGATGAGAGCGCTCAAAATACTCATCAACCATTTCTTCTGACACCAAATCCAACCGTGTTGGACGCCACTGGGGATTTTTATCCTTATCAATCAATAATGCCCTGACCCCTTCATAAAAATCATGACCATGCATAAAATGACTGACGATGTTGTAGTCCATCTGCAAGCACTGCGCTAAAGACAATCCCTTGGCTTTTTGTAATTGCGCCAAAGTTACTTTAAGGCTTAGAGGAGATTTTTGCGCCAAAGTATTGTCGACTGCCTCAGCCCACACGGTATTAGCACTTTGGAGAGACTCGCGAATCATTTCAATTGATGGATGCGAAAAACAAACATCAATCAACGGCTTAATTTGGCTTATCTCGTCAGTAGCAGGTGCAAAAGAAAAGTGCTGCAAACAGTGATTGACTCGCTCAGAAGCATCTGTTGATAAATCCTCGCTGATTAAAGCATCATATAAAGCGGGCATTTGTTCTGAGGCAATGACTTTTTTTACCAGACCTGCTTTTACCGCATCGTGAGATCCCAAGCGATTCCCTGTCAACCCTAAATAGATGCCTAAATATCCTGGGCATTGTGTTAACAAATGACTGGCACCGATATCCGGGAAAAAACCAATTCCTGTTTCCGGCATAGCAAAAACAAAACGCTCACTGGCTATAGGATGGCTGCCATGCAGAGAGATTCCCACTCCCCCACCCATAACTATGCCATCGATGAGAGAAATATAGGGTTTACCCAAATGGTGAATAAAGTGATTTAAACGGTACTCATGCCAAAAAAACTGCATCTGCTCCGAGTCATTGACCTGCCCGGAAAAATACAGCGAACGGATATCCCCCCCCGCACAAAATGCATTTCCTGGAACTGCACGCACGAGCACCGCATGAATTGATTCATCTTCTTTCCAAAGACTTAGTTGTCTTTGCATATTGAGAATCATATTTAAAGTAAGCGCATTTAAAGCCTTGGGTCTATTTAATGTGATAACGCCCAATGAGCCTTCCTGATTAAAAAGTACTTCATCAGTCATGATTATTTTCCTTTGAACTGAGCATCTCGTTTACTTAAAAACGCGGTAACTCCCTCTTGTTTGTCTTCAGAAGCACAAACCTTGGCGAAGTGAATGGCTTCAAGATGCAAGGCATCGGTTAAAGACAAATCATAACCATGATCAATAACTTCCATAACACCTGCCACAGCAAGAGGCGCCATAGCCAGAATTCCCTGCAATAGACTCTTGCCCTGCTCCAGTAATCCTTCTGGTTCAACAACTTCACTTACGAGCCCCCACTGTAATGCAAGTTCTGCATTAATAAATCGTCCCGTCAGGCACAAATCCAAAGCACGGCCCTTTCCGACTAAACGCGCTAACCGTTGGGTGCCGCCATATCCAGGAATAACCCCCAACTTGACTTCAGGTTGGCCGAACTGCGCTTTGGTGGAAGCAATTCTTAAAGTAGCAGAGATCGCCAGTTCGCATCCGCCGCCAAAAGCAAATCCGTTCACTGCAGCCAATGAGGGTTTGCCTAATGTTTCCAAAAGCCGGAACACTTCCTGCCCGCGACAGGCAAATTCATATCCAGTCTGGGCAGTACATTCAGCCAATCGGTTAATATCCGCCCCAGCGCAAAAAGCCTTCCCATTTCCAGTAATCATTAATGCCTTAACTTTCGGGTTTGTTTTTGCATATTGAAATGATTCTTCCAAAGCATCCAGCACTTCGGAATTCAAGGCATTTAACTTCTCAGGTCTGTTTAAAATTAAAGTCAAAATTCCATGATTATCCAAATTTTGTTCAATCAAATTCATTCACTTACTCCCTTCTTCTATTGAAAAACATACTCTAACCCGGATGCAATAAAACAATTCTTTGAATCAGCATAAGAAATGTTCTTCATCCAAAGTTGCTTTTGCCACAATTTCTCTCATGATTTCATTAGTTCCTTCAAGAATTTGATGCACTCTCAAGTCCCTGAATATCCGTTCAATCTTATAATCCCGTAAATATCCATAGCCACCATGAATTTGCATGGCTTTATCACAGATTCGAAACGCAACATCGGTAGCTAAACGTTTTGCCATGGCACAATATAGAGGAACTTGAGGATCTTTTTTATCCATAGCAGCAGCTGCCCGATAGACCATTAACCGGGCAGCTTCATAATCGGTTAACATGTCTGCAAAATAAAAACGTAAAGCCTGCATTTCTGTGAGTGGTTTACCAAATTGTTTCCGCTCGTGCATATAGCCTTGGGTTAAGCGCAAACAAGCAAGCGCCCCCCCCAAAGAACAGGAAGCAATATTAATCCGCCCCCCATTTAATGCATTCAAGGCAATTTTAAAACCCATACCCTCATCACCAACCCGATTGGCAACAGGAACCCGACAATTCTCAAAATAAACCATACTGGTAGGTTGGCTATGCCAGCCCATTTTTTTCTCTAATTTGCCAAAATTTAAGCCTGGGGTATTCTTTTCAATTAATAAGCAACTTATTCCATGGTGCGACGTATCGCCAGTCCGCACCATACACAGATAAATATCACTTACTGAACCTCCCGAGATGAATGCTTTAGAGCCATTAAGAACGTAGTAGTCTCCATCTTTCACAGCACGGGTTTTTAAAGAAGCAGCATCCGAACCAGACTCTGGTTCAGTCAAACAATAACTACCAAATAATTCCATAGAGGTTAATTTGGGCCCCCATTTCATCCTTAACTCTGAATGAGCATATTGGTCAATTAAAGAGGTCACCATGTTATGAATAGATAGATAGGCACTGGTACTGACACACCCTGTTGCTAATTGTTCGAACAATAATGCGGAGTCCAGACGTGTTAATTGCGATCCCCCAATATCCTCGCGCGCCATCATCCCAGCCATCCCTAATGCGGCAGCTTCACGCAAAACTTCCATGGGAAAATAACCCTGTTCATCCCAACTGTCAGCCATGGGAGCCAATTTATTATTTGCGAAATCAGCTGCCATCTCACGAAAAGCTGTATGCTCTGCTGTGAATTCAAAATCCATAAACTGTCCTTAGAAAATTTGTTCAAATGTATTATTATTGCGAATTTTTATCATCCATGAAAGAGATATGCTTCGAAAATTACCCAGAACATTTTATGAACGGGATACAACCCTTGTTGCCAAAGAGCTTTTGGGTAAATACCTGATTCATAATAAATCTGGAATGGAATACATAGGGCGAATTGTCGAGGTCGAAGCGTATCTGGGACAGCATGATCTTGCATCGCATTCCTCCAAAGGGCTTACCCAAAGAACTAAAGTTATGTTTGGGCCTGCGGGTTATGCTTACATCTATTTAATTTATGGAATGTATTACTGTACCAATGTAGTTACCGAAACAGAAGGCCAGGGCTCTGCAATATTGTTGCGCGCTATTGAGCCCGTTAAAAATATTCAAGGCAGAACCCAGGGACCTGGATTGCTTTCCAAAGCAATGCACATCAACAAAGAACTGAATCAACATGATCTTACCAGTGATACCTTTTATATTGCTGAAGAAGAGAAGCAAAATGCCTTTACAATAGTGGAAAAACCGAGAATTGGCGTGCATTATGCAAAGGATTGGGCAGATAAATTACTGCGCTTTTACATAAAAGATAATGCTTTTATTTCCAAGCCATGATGATATGATTGCACGCTTTCAGCGATGATGAAAAGAATAAGAATAATATATGGAAACTCTTGCGGCACCTGTAACTCGCAATAAAAATTCGCTTGCTGTACTTAAAGAGTACTTTGGTTTTGACTCATTTAGAACACCCCAAGAAGACATCATTAATGAGGTTATTGAAGGAAAGGATGTTCTTGTTTTAATGCCAACAGGGGGCGGAAAGTCTCTATGTTATCAGATCCCCGCCATTGTGCGACCAGGTACAGGCATCGTTGTTTCCCCGTTAATAGCATTAATGGAAGATCAGGTAACTGCATTACGGTTACAAGGAATCCGTGCTGCTTATTATAATTCCTCCTTATCTGGTGAAGAATCAAAAAAAGTATTGATGCAATTACATCATAACGAACTCGATTTATTATATATCGCCCCTGAACGGCTGATGAGCCCCTCATTTTTGGAACGGTTAAAAGAATGTCATATTGCACTTTTTGCAATTGATGAGGCTCATTGTATCTCTCAATGGGGTCATGATTTTCGTCCTGAATATGCTGCTCTGGGGGTCTTAAAAACGCATTTCCCCAATATCCCCATTATTGCTTTAACTGCCACTGCCGATAAACAAACCCGTCAGGATATAATTGATAAACTTCATTATACACCCAGGAAATACATTGCTTCCTTTAATAGACCCAACATCCATTATAAAGTGGTGCACAAAACAAATGCAGTGAAGCAATTGGGTCAATTTTTACATACAGTGGAACGACAATCCGGGATTATTTACTGCAGTACACGTACTGCCGTAGAAACTCTTGCGCAAAAATTACAGGAAATGGACTTCAAAGCACGTGCCTATCATGCGGGACTTCCTCACAAGGAACGACGAGAGGTACAGGGTTTATTCAGACATGATCGTATCGACATTGTGGTTGCTACGATTGCTTTCGGAATGGGTATTGATAAATCCAATGTTCGCTTTGTCGTCCACTATGACTTACCTAAAAATATAGAGGGCTACTATCAAGAGACTGGACGGGCCGGGCGTGATGGCTTACCGGCACAAGCACTTTTACTTTATGATGCAGCCGATAGTGCTCGCTTACGTTCCTGGATCCATAATAATCCATTGGATGAACAAAGACGGGTTGAAATCAATAAACTCAACCACATGCTTGCTTTTGCCGAAGCTTCGCATTGTCGCCGACAAATTTTATTACGCTATTTCGATGAGCCTTGCGATACAGAGTGCCAATATTGTGACGTGTGTGATAATCCTCCAATCACCGCGGATGCAACAGAAGATGCACAAAAATTTCTGTCTTGTATTTATCGGTTACAACAAAATTATGGTTTAACCCACACTATTGATGTATTACGAGGCAGTACCTCGGATAAAATAAAACAACTCGGCCATGATCAATTAAGTACCTTTGGGATTGGAAAAGAAAAGTCAGCCCATTACTGGAAACAATTAGCCTGGCAACTCATTCATAAAGAGTTTTGTGTTCAAGATATGAGTTATTTTAATGTACTTAAATTAACCCCGAAAGCCATTCCTATTCTTAAAGGTGAAGAAAAAATATCATTGACTCTGTTCACCAGTGATCCTAAAAACAGCAAGAAGAAAACTAAAGAACGGAAGACAACTCAGGCAGCAAACAGTCCATTATTTGAATTACTTCGTGCTTTAAGACGGAAGTTGGCCGATGAGGAAAATAAACCACCCTTTATGATCTTCAGCGATGCCACTTTACAGGCAATGGCAGAGGCAAAACCTGAAAATTTGGATCAGTTACTGGCAGTACCGGGTGTGGGCCAACACAAATTAACTCATTACGGGGAACAATTTCTTAAGACATTGAATGAATACAGCGAATATTAAAATGTTGCCTTTACAAAAAACTGAGCTGCGTGGGATCTGATTTTTACCTGGGTAAAATAAGTTCGCCTTTGGCATTAAAACGAAATCGATTTTCCTCCCACCCCTCTCCAAAAAGCCTGAGAACTGAGTTGTAATACTCGCCCCCAGTCAGTTCTTGTGCCTCAACCCGTTTCTTTTGTATTGTCAGTTCAGAAGGATAGTTGGTTAATAGCGGCAATAATGCCGCACTAAATCCAATAGGGCCTTTTCCTTGGGTCTTACCGCTGACTGTATTTATTTTTTCAGGAGGAGCACCTAATTGTTGCGTCACTCCCACAATAGGCAAAAAGTGACCTATTAAATCTCCAGCTTGAGGTGCGTCCTGAGCTAACATTCCCACCCAAAGATATACACGGATGGCATTATAACTTCCCAAATTAGGATATTGTAAATCCGGCTGCCAACCCTTATTCACTTTCCAAAGTACCCAGTCCGGGGCAAAACCTTTGGGAGATGTCTCCAATAACAAGCGTTTACTGTTCTGTTCAAGAGTAGCCCACTTGCTGTCATATAACGCAAAGCGAGCAAAAAGCTGAGGAGGTAGATAACTGGGATTAAGGCGCCAGCTTTTCTTGAAATTGAACCCAGTCTTGCCAGGGAGTAACATCAGTCCTAAACCAGGAATTTCAATCACCTCTTCCTTGAGAATACGTCTAAGCAGTTTTTCACCAAGGGACTGATATCTTTTATTGTTCCATATACGGCCTGCTTCCAAAAGATCATAGGCAATCCAAAGGTCAGAATCTGCTGCAGAATTAGTATCTAAAACAGTCCATTTTTTTTTGGAATTTTGTCCCCACTCCCATGCTGGCAGGTGTTTTCCCAGGTTGCCCGCAGCAAGGTTATTTTCGGTCCAATGTAACAGTTTCTCAAATATGACTTGATCACCAGCCACCAAAGCAAAGAATAATCCATAACTTTGGCCTTCTGAAGTTGTCTTTTTTTCAGGAAGTTGGGGATCAATTACTC